>CAYYZR010000200.1:0-4313 GCA_964476005.1 uncultured Halomonas sp. | reverse complement strand
CGGGCCAGTCGTAGGCGCACAGCGCGTTCATGGCCGAACGACTCAGGCCAGCGGGCGTACGCCCCGAGTGAGTTGCGGCGCGCTCGAAAAAATGGGCGGCCAGCTGCGGGATGTCGTCGCTGCGATCGCGCAACGGCGGCAGCGTTGCCGACCACCCGGCAAGCCGATGGACAAGGTCGGGGCGTAACGGACCCGCATCATCGCTTCGCGGAGACACCACACGATTTGTCGCGGCAATGACTCTTGCATCGATGCGGCGCGGGTGTCGTGCGCCAACCGCGACCACCTCGCCTTCCTGCAATACACGCAGCAGCTTGGCCTGGCATTCGTCCGGCATCTCGGTCACCTCGTCGAGCAACAGTGTGCCGCCGTCGGCCTGCAGAAAGCGCCCCTCCCGCGCACTGACGCCGGTCGCAACGCCGGCCTCGATGCCGAACAGTTCCGCTTCCAGCAGGTCTCGGGACAGCGCGGCGCAGTTGAGCGCGACGAAATCGCCGCGACGGCCGCTGGCGGCGTGGACGAAGCGGGCCAGCAGCTCCTTGCCGGTTCCCGTTTCGCCCTGGATCAGCACGTTCAGGCGGCTGGGCGCGACGCGTTCGGCGCGGTCGTAGATCTCGATCACCGCCGGGTTGACGGTCGCCGGTTCGGGACGCTGCGCGTGATCGCCGTCAGCGCGAGTACCTGACGATGATGGGGTCGGAGATTCGCCGGCCTGGTCGAGCAGGTCGAGAAGCCCGACGCACAGTTCCAGCACCGGCGCGGCGTTGACCCGAAGCGGGCGCCGACCGTGGACCCGGACGCGGAAGCGACCGGCGGTGGCTTCGTCGACATGCGCATCGGAATCGATCCGGTGCCCGGCCAGCACCCGGTCGGGTGGCGCCTCGATGCAGCATTCGAGCTCGGTGAAGGCGCGACGAATCTCGGCATAGATGCGCGCCGCCATGGCCGCGGTGCCCGGATGGCGGCGTGCGAACGCCAGCAAATCCGGAAAGACCTCGATCATGAACCGGCTGGCGTGCTCGGCGACAAGCGTTGCATGCGTACGGGATGCTGTCGAGGGCTGGGGGTGTTGCTTCGACGTGTCCAGCGTGAAGGCCGCGGTTGCGTCGTCTTCGTCCAGCCGCCGGAGCTCGGCCTGCACCAGCCCGAATTCCACGGCCACGCTCTCGCTGACCTCCAGCCGACCGTGCAGCAGGCGGCCGGCGACGCGCGTGCCGTTGCTCGATTCCAGGTCTTGGATCACGATGGTGTTGTTTTGCGCGTCGCCCACGCGCAGCCTCGCGTGTGACCGCGAGATGGTCGGATGCTCGAGCCGGACGGCGCTTTTAGGGCCGCTGCCGACGACGCTATCGCCTCGGGTCAGCGGGATGCGGCGCCCGGACCGGCCGATGACGAGCTGCCAGGGCATACTCCGGATCGTATCACTTCTGACACACTCAGGCCTTGCAGGCATCCGCGCCGACCGACAGAATAGTCGGCATGACCGAGCGAAATTTCTCGACCGCCGTGTTGTTTGCCGAGGGGGCGACCTCGGAGGTCTTCCGCGCCGTCGACGAGACCTCCGGAAAGCCCGTGGCGCTCAAGGTGCTCAAGTCCGGCGACCCGCAGACGGCGCGGCGGTTCGAATTCGAGGTCGAGGCGCTGGGACGGCTGGATCACCCCGGCATCGCGCGGCTCGTGGACGCCGGCGACTGGGACGGGCGACCGTATCTGGCGACCGAGTTCATCGACGGCGCGCCGATCGATCAGGCGCTGGCCGGCAGGACCTGGCCCGAAATCGTCAAGGTGTTCGTCAAGGTTGTCGATGCGCTTGCCCATGCGCACGATCAGGGGCTTCTGCATCGCGATCTGAAGCCCGCCAACGTTCTCGTTCGGCAAGACGGCGACGGCGAGCCACAGCCGGTCATCGTCGATTTCGGTCTGTCGGCCGACCTCGGCGAGCCTTCGCAGACCGCGAGCGGGGCGCTGCTCGGCACACCGGCATTCATGGCCCCGGAGCAGGCGCGCGGTCAGCGCGCCAGGGTCGGACGCCGAACCGATATCTATGGGCTTGGTGCCGTGCTATACGCGGTCCTGGCGGGTCGCGCGCCGTACGACGATGCATCGGCCGGCGATATCATCGCGGCGATCCTGGCCGGGCCGCCGCCGCGCCCGGGCAAAGCAGTGCCGCGCAAGCTGGAGGCGGTGATCGATTGCGCGATGGCGCGCCGTCCCGAACAACGCTACGACAGCGCCCGGCGAATGGCGGCGGACCTGACGGCCTGGCTGGAAGGCGAACCGGTGCGCGCGATGCGCGGCTTCCGGTGGCGCACGGCCAGGCGAACCATGGCGAGGTATCGCTGGCTGACGGCCGGGCTGGCCGTGGTCGCGATCGCGTCGTTAGTGCTGATCGCCCAGCAGGTAAGGCTCGAGTCCCGCGCGGCCGAGCGCCAGGAAGTCGCGGTTGCGCTGAACGAGCGCCTCATCGCGTCCCGTGAGCGATTGCGGCTGGCCCACCTTGCGCCGCGCCACGACATCACGCCAACGGTGGATCGAATTGCCCAGGAAGTCGAGGCGCTGGACGAAATGGCGACCGACGAGCGTCTGCGCGACAACCCGACGCTGCAGCTGGTCAAGGGTCAGTTGCTGATGGACGCAGGGCATTTCGAAGAGGCCGTTCAAGTGCTGGAACGGGCCCGGCGCCTGGGCTGCCGTTCTGAACGGTGCACCGTGGCGCTCGCCCGGGGTTACCTGCAGCTCTACGAGCAAAGGCTGGAGCGACAGCTTCTGATCGCCGCGAAGACCGTTGAATCGGATGCCCCGGAGCTCGGCCGGGCCCGGCAGTTGCTCGATGAGGTGGCGCTCTCGGGGAGCGCCGACCTGCGTCTTGCGGCGCTGTCGAGGCCTATAGAAGAGGTGGCGCGTCGCGCAGAGCTGCTGGTGTCGGAGCAGCCCTGGCAATACGACGCACTGCTTGCGCTGGCCGAAACGCGCTACCGGGCCGGACTGGAGGCAATGCGGTCGGATCGGACCGTGGATGCGATGGGTCTGCTGGCCGCGTCGGAAATCGATTTCGGGCGCGCAGCCAGCATCGCGCGCAGCCTCCCGGAAGCCTACCTCGGTGCCTGCCGAGCCCGGGCGCGCCGACTGGAACTCGTGACAACCGGGCGTCTGGCGGCGGACGACGGCCTTGAGCGCATACCCGAAAGCTGCTCGGTGGCGCGCACCGTGCTGCCGGGCCACGTGGCGTCATATTCGCTTCCAGCGCTGGTGCTGGAGCGGCTGGCGGTGCGCGCGTGGCGGGCCGGCGAATCGCTCCGTGCCTCGGACTTGATCGGCTCGGCCATGGAGACCGTCGAGCGCGCGCCGCTGCGGCTGACGGATCAGCCGGCGCTGCAGATTGCGCGTGCCCGGGTCCTGACGACCTCGGTCCGGGTTGAGCACCTGAATGTACCCGACGGGGAACAAAAGCTGAGAGAGGCGCTGGCCCTTGCGCGGTCCGCCAGCGAAGCGCGACCGGAATCAACGTCTGCATGGCAAGTAAGGGCCATCACCCTCGCCCTGCTCAGCGAGCGCAATGTGCCTGACGCCGCGGCGTTGGTTCGCGAAGCCGAGGAAACCGCCGCTCGGGTGGCCGAACGCTGGCCCGGCCAACGGACCGTGCGCAACTTGCTCGGTGTGGCGTTGATGAATCTCGCGTACCAGCAACGTCTGGCTGACGGCTCCGGGCGAGCGGCGCTGGAGCGCGCGCTGGAGGTTCTTCGGAACCTGGTCGAGGATGCGCCCGATTACGACTCGGCGCGCAACAATCTCGGCATGGCTTACTGGGAGCTTGCGTTGCAGGCCCTGATGAACGAGGGCGACTTTCTTGCCGCCGAACGTCGTGCGCGGACACAGTTTCGGAAAATCCTGAACCGAAATCCGGACCATCCCAGCGCGCGGCTCAATCTTTCCAGCCTCAACCTGACGCTGGCCGATGCGTTGATCGAGCAAGGGCGTTCGCCGGGAAATCGGCTGGATCGTTCGGTCGAGCTCCTGGGCGAGCTTCGGGATGCGAAACAGTATTTCGCGTGCGACCTGGCCCTTGCCTATTGGCTCAAGGCGCGCGTGGCGAGCGAGGCGAAGGAGGCGGCCGACCTGCGAACGCGCGCCCGTGCGCACGCGGACGCGGGAACCGGCGCCGATTGCCGGCGCGTGCAGGCAGAATCGTCGGCGGGTTGATCAGTTTGCTTTTCCCGGCAGTCTTGCTAGACTGCGAAATCCGCCCGGACTAGCAGCCCGCACGGACGGAAACCTGGAGACGCGGGATGAACGAATCCCCAGCTGAAATTGTT
>CAYYZR010000199.1:1895-4357 GCA_964476005.1 uncultured Halomonas sp. | reverse complement strand
CGCGTCGCGTGCTGGTCAGTCCGGACGGCGCAAGCGTGTTCGTGACCAGCGAGGCAAACGACACGATCGCCGTGTTCACGCGCGAAAACGACAAGAATTCCGCGCAGTACGGCGAACTGGATTTCGTCGAGGTCATTGCCGACGGCGAGGCCGGCATCGATGGCCTCAACGGCGCCCAGGGCATGGCCATGGACCCGTCATCCCGCCACCTCTACGTGGCCGGCACATTCGACCACGCGATAGCGCGCTTCGAGCGAAATTCCGCGGACGGCTCGTTGACCTGGCGCGAGCGCGTGGTCTCGGGCGAGAACGGCGTGGTTGGGCTTTCGGGCATCCGCGATATCGCCGTGACCGCCGACGGCCGGCAGCTGCTCGGCGTCAGCACCAATTCCAACGCGCTGGTGGTGTTCGATCGAGACTTCGATTCGGGCAGCAGCAGCTTCGGTGAGCTTACGTTCGTGCAGGCGCAGCTGACCAGCATCGGCGCTCGGCCCGTGGCGCTTGCCTTGCCGAACGGTTCCGCGGCCCTGGGTCAGGATGCGCACGTTTACGTGGTCGGCCAGAACAGCAACACGCTCGCGGTGCTCCGGCGCGTGACCGATGCCTCCAGCAGCGCATTCGGCCAGGTCCAGCCGATCGACGTGCTGACCAGCGGACAGGACGGAATTGCATTCATGCAGGGGCCCAACGATGTCCAGGTGAGTCCCGACGGCAAGCGCGTCTACGTGGCGGCCGAGGCGTCGGACGCCGTGCTGGTGTTCGATCGCGATCTCAACGTCAACAGCTCGAACTTCGGTGTTGTCAGCCCGGTCGAGATCCGCCGCGACAGCGTGCGCGGCGTCGACGGTATCCGCGGCGTGCGCGCGCTGGGCGTCAGCGCCGATTCGCGCAACGTCTACGCGGCAGGGTTCGGCGAAGGCGCGGTGGCGTCCTTCCGCCTCGGCACCGGCTCGGTGTGCACCGCCGGCGGCAGCGGCACCATCAACGACCAGGTCGACATCGGCGTCGGCGGCACCATCGAATACCGCGCGACCGGCGTGGTGCGACCGGGCGCCACCGGATTGCTGATCAATACCGCATCCGTCGCGGTCCCCGACAACTTCATCGCGCTGAATCCGCAGATGGGCTGTCCCAACGGCGGCGACTACTGCGCCACCGACAGCACCACGCTGGTCCCCGAGGGCTCGGTCACGATCGAAAAAGCGGCAGACGGCATTTCCTTCGTCGCCGGCGGCACCGCCGCCTACACGATCACGATCGACAACGCCGGTCCCAGCAGCCTCGTGAATTCCGCCGCGTCGCCGCTCAACGTCAGCGACCTGCTCGATGACAACGAGGCATTCGTCGACGGCTCGGCCGTATGGCGCTGCGAGGCCACCGGCTCGGGATCGCTCGAGTTCCTCGATGCCTACCGCAACCTCGACCCCGAAGACCCCACCACCGGGCCCTTCGATTCGCTCGAAGGGGTCAGCGGGCTCGCGCTGGTGCCGGGAACGCCGGGCAACTGGCTGGTCGGCGCCAGCGTGCTGGATGATTCGCTTTCGGTATTCACGCGCGACGCGATCACAGGTGAACTGCTGACCCAGACGACGCTGTCTGCCGGCGACACGCTGGGCGCCGAACCGGTCGATTTCCTCAACGGCGTCCAGTCCGTGGTTGCCAGCGCTGATGGTGCATTCCTGTACCTGGCAAGTCGGGCGTCGGACGCGGTCACCGTGCTCTCGTTGACCGAAGACATGGGCGGCAACCCGGTGCTGGGCTTCGTCCAGTCGATCAACGCAATCGAACTGGGCGAGCCCGGACTCGACCAGGCCGTCCAGGTCGTGCTGAGCGCCGACATGCAGCAGTCTCGCGTCTATGTGGCCGGGGCCAACGACGACGCCATCGCGGTATTCGCGCGTGACGAGACGTCCGGTCAGCTGACCTGGGTGCAGTCGGTGCAGGAAGGCCTTGGCGGGGTGACCGGTCTACTGGACGTCAGCCACCTGGTGCTGTCCGACGACGGTCTGCACCTGTATGCGCTCTCGCCGACCGCCGACAGCATCGCGCTGTTCGATCGCGATGCCAACGGACTTCTTTCGCTGCGACGCACCTACGACGGAAACGACCTCGGTGTCGCGATCGACGGGGTGTCCTCGGCCGTGCTCGACGCCAACGGCCAATACCTCTACGTGGCCGCCGAACTCGCCAGCCGTATCGTGGTGCTCGAGCGCGATACCAGTGCCAGCGGCAGCGCCGGAGAACTGGTGCTTCGCTCCAGCGTGGCCCAGGACGAAAACGGCGTCAATGGCCTGGTCGGGGTGCGTCAGCTCGCGATCACCTCCGACAGCGTCAACCCCAACAACATTCACGTATATGCCACCTCGCAGGCCACCAGCAGCGTTGCCTGGTTCATTCGCGACGAAGCCGACGGTTCGCTGGCCTTCGGCGGCCTCAGGGGCAACCAGAGCAGCACGCCCACC
>CAYYZR010000199.1:0-1795 GCA_964476005.1 uncultured Halomonas sp. | reverse complement strand
GCACTGAGCCGCTTCCAGCGTCAGGCCGACTCGTTCTGTCCGGCCAGCGGCACCGGCGAGCTCGAAAACGTACCGTTCAACATCGGTGCCGGCGGCAGCGTGACGTTCTTCATCGAGGTGGATCTGGCCAGCGAATTTACCGGCGTCATCGACCCGGTCAGCGGCGACAGTACCGGCGCGTTCGAGAACATTGCGACCCTCGTTGCGGACGCCGACCCGCTGAACCCGACGCAGGCGTCCGCGGTGACCAGCGTTATCGACACCATTGCCGACCTGGCCATGACCAAGACCGACAATCTGCGCGAGTTCGACGGCCTGGCCGGTGCCACTTCGATTGCAGGAACCAACAGGCATGTCTATACAGGCGCGCCGGACGACAACGGCATCGGCATGTTCGTGCGCAACGTCGATCCCGGCCAGCCGGGTCACGGCCGGCTGGAGTTCCGCCAGGCCGCCATATCGGGCGAAGGCAACTTCGAAAGCATCAACGATGTTGCCGACCTTGCACTGTCCGGCGACGGGCGACAGGTCTATGCGGCCAGCAAGGCCGACAACAGCCTGGTCACCATCGATCTGGATGCCGATAGCGGCGAGATGACCTTCGGCGACGTGCAGCAGAACGGGGTATTCGGCGTCAGCGGCCTGTCCGGCGCGACGGCGGTTGCGGCAAGCCCCGACGGCGCCCACGTCTACGCGCTGGGCGCCTTCTCCAATGCGATTGTTGCGTTCTCGCGCCAGACGGATGAATCGGCGGAAGACTTCGGGCGATTGACCTACCTGGAATTCGACCAGAACGGCGTCGGCGGCGTCGGCGGCATGGGTGCGCCGGTTCAGCTCGCCCTCACCGCCAATGGTCGGCACGTCTACGTGGTGGGCGAGGAAGCCGATACGCTGGCGGTCTTCGAGCGAACCCGTACCGAAGCCAGCGCCAGTTTCGGCCGGCTCGAGTACGTCACCCACTACACCAACAACACCGTGGATGCCGAGGACGAGCCGATTGCGGCCGGCATGGGCGGCGTCCGGGATGTTGCAGTCAGCGCCGACGGCGCAACGGTATACGTGCTGGGCGCCGAAACCGGCACCCTGGCGCGCTTCACCCGCGACCCCGCGACCGGCGAGCTCGACTGGGTCGAATTCCTTCAGGACGGCACCGGCGGTGTGGTCGGCTTGACCGGCGCCAGATCGATGCTGCTCGACGAGATCGAGTTGTCGCTCTATGTGGCCGGCGAGACGGCCGGCGCGATCACGCGCTTCGACGTCGACGTCGCCGACGGCAGCCTGTCGTTCGGCGGCCAGATCGTCAACGGCGACCCGGCCCCGGCAACCGGCGGCAGCGTGTTCGGGCTGGAAGGCGTCACCGACCTGTTCCAGTCCATCGACGGCGATCACGTCTACGCGGCATCATCGGGCCGCGACGCGGTGCTGACGTTTGCCGCCGATATGTCGGCCAGCAGGCTGGACTTCGAGCAGATCATCATCGACGGGCTGGGCGGCGTGGCGCCGGGAGATACCGTCGAGTACGTGATTCGGGTCGAGAACCTGGGGCCCAGCAACGTTCCCCAGGCGCGCGTGGTCGACCTGTTCCCGGACAATTTCGATTCGGTCACATGGTCCTGCAGTCCTGACAACAACCCCGATCCGGACATCACGGCCGCCTGTCTGACAGGCGTGTTCGACGGCGACGTCGACGCCGAAGTGCAGTTGTCTGCCGGGGCGAGTGCCACGATCCGGGCCACCGGCGTGGTCTCGGCATCGGCCACCGGGCGCCTGGTCAATACCGCCACGATTACCGCCG
>CAYYZR010000198.1:0-4373 GCA_964476005.1 uncultured Halomonas sp. | reverse complement strand
CGGTACTTCTGCAACGCATCGTTGCGGAAGATGCGGAAGGCAAGATCCTGGTAGCGATATTCCTGGGTTTCCGCAGCGCCGGCCCGACGGAAGGTCAGGTTTCGTTCCCAGACCCGCAGACCTTCGGCCAGCGTTGCCCTGAATTCCCCGACCAGTTGCTTGATCGCTTCCGTGCGGGCAAAGATTTCCGCACGCGCGATCGGTTCCTTGCGGATCAGCTCGTCGATCACGCCCTTGGCGTTGAACAGGTCGAGATTGGCGTCGTTGAATTGAGTCCGGATGCCGGCAAGCTGCGATCTGTCTTCCTTGGCCGCATCAGTGGCATTTGCCACGATATCCAGACCGTCGGCAACCGTATCCAGCACCAGCTGACCGCTGACGCCGCCCCCCTTGATGCTGCACCTGGCGACCGACGTCACGTCGCCGCCGGCGGCCAGGCCGGCGATGAGGGACTTGGGTACGCATGCGGTGACAACATCGCTGAACGCGTCGAGATACGCACCCGCCCGTCGCGCGACGATCGCACTGTTCTTCATGATCTCGGTCGTGATCGTCAGGCCAAGCAATTCGTTACGCTGGACATTGGCGATCTTGAGGTTGTCGGCCTGGATATTGAAAGTAGCCTGCACGGTATCGATCTGGGCCTCGATTTCGAGTCGCAGCCGATCGTATTCCACAAGGCTCTGCTGCAGCGCGATTCTCGCCTGCAGCATCTGCTGCAGAATCTGCTGAATCCGGCCGGGCGCGCGCCGCTGGCCGGTCCAGCTCGGATCCTTGGTCTGCCAGATACCGATGTCGGGCGACTCGATGGTCGTCGTCGTTACCTCCAGGCTGTCGGCACCAGTGATATTGAGTTCACCGAGCGCACAGCCCGAACTGGTCGCCTCCTCCGAGCACTCGACCCCATCCAGGTTGGTCGCATTGCGATTGGCCTCCGGTTTCATGTCGAAGAAGTTGACGCCGTTGGCCGACGGCGTATAGACACCGGTGAACTGTCCGATTCTTCCGACCTGGAAGGTCCCGTCGGTCAGGCCGTCGCCGTTGTCGAAATCGAACAGGGTTCCGGCCAGCTGCGGCACATCGATGAGCATGTAGTGATACATGTCCGGGCCGTTGTAGCCGGCCGGGTAGGTCCCGCCCGGACCGATGTCGTCTTCGTACGGGTACCCGAAGATCTCGATCAGCTGGTTGCTGAAATCGTTTTCCTGGGCGTTGGCCGCACGGCGCTGGTCGTCGACGGTGTTCTGGTTGCGCCTGAGCTGGTTGTTCAACTCGTTGGCGTAATCCCAGACCTTGACTGCATTCTGCAATGCGGACATGGCGCGGTCGGCAACCTGCTCGAACTGGGTCTTGTTGAACCGATCAAGCTGCGCGACATCGATGTCGAACGGCACAACGCCGGTGGCCAGACCGAGCGGATTGAGGCCGGCATCGGCCTCGTCGACCTGGCCCTGGATCGCGTAATAGTGACTGGCGATCTCGCCCAGCTCGCGAATGGTTGAGCGGTCTATCCTGCGGATGCCGACGTTGTTCGGATCGGTGTCTTCCGACGGGATGATCGAATTGGTGGTCACCCAGTCGAAATAAGCCCCCATCCCGGCCCTCCGGCCCCACTCCGACAGGCCCCAGGCCCGCTCGGTATTGGTGTCCGTGTAGCCCTGGTACTGGCCCTGCGGATCCGCCACGTAGCGATTTCGATAGGTCAGGTCGACGATCTCGGCGCCGGCCCTCGCCTTGGCCGCAGCGGTCTCGGCGAACTGGCGCTCGTCGAGGAAATCGACCTCGATCGGTACGCCCGCGACCAGGATGGACTCGGTTCTCGGCTCCCAGGTGTAGAACGGGTGGCGAATCAGGTCGTAATACATCCTGTTGGCCGTCAGGTAATGGCCCCACGCGTCGCCGTGTCCCTGCGGGAACTGGATGCGCGCGTCGAACTCGTCGATCACGCCGTCGAAGTTCTGGTCGGAGATGTTGTAGCTCTGCGCGTACGCCACCTCGCCGTCGCCGGTGGTGAAATTCCAGAACAGCCGGTTATACACGGGTCGCGCCGTGACCGGACCGTTGGTGGTGTCGCGGCCCCGGAGCAGCACCAGTTCCTCATCGAGAAGCGATGCCAGCTGGTTCTGGAAGTTGAAGATGCTCGGCGCCAGCGAGAAGTTGCCGTCGTTGGTGGTGATGCCGATGGTCGGATCCTGGGCGTCGGCGTAGGCTTCGTTGCCCAGCAGCGTGTAGAAATCGACGATGCGCGAGGCCACCAGCAGGATCGCGGTATTGGCCGGGCCGAAGTTGACCGGCGGCGTGCCGTCCACCGAAAGCTGCAGCGCGCGACGCATGACCGTGGTGTAGGCCTCGATCAGCCCGATGCTGTTGAGATTGTCCGGATCGTTGTTGAGCGCGATCGGCCCCTCGTAGCGTTCGCCCAGCTGCACCAGCATGCTGGCGAAGTTGTTGGTCGCGGCCTGGGCGAAGTTCTGGACGCGGGCCTCGAACGGGTTCAGGCGATTGAGCACGCGCTTGACCCAGCCTTCGGCCAGCTGCGCCAGCGGTTCGCGCGGCGTGCTGCCCGGGCTGCCGGCCCACAGGCTCCAGTCCGAAGCGGCCTCGCAACCGGGCAGACCGCGATAGCGCGCGAGGTACCAGTTGTCGGACAGCGTCTGGATATTGGCGCCCTCGATGCTGATCTCGACCGCACCGGTGGGATTGTCGACGGGGAACTGGATCCAGCCGTTGAGCTGGCCGGTCTCGGGGTTCGGCGGCAGCGCCGGCGGCCGTCCCGTGGTATCGGGCTGGAAGAACCACTGGAAGTCCAGCGCGTCGGTGTTGCCGCCGAAGTCGCCGCCGTGGCGCAGCACCAGCTGCTCGTCGAAGATGTTTTCGGGTGCCAGCACGTTGATCTGGCCCTGGTAGGGCGCGATCAGGTCCGGGATTTCAGGCGGCAGCGGCGACACCAGGCAACCCACATCGATCACCTCGAGGCTCACCGGCAGGGGCGCAAGCGAAGCACTGTTGTTGAAAGCCACCGTCATCTTGCCGGTACCGCGCGCGGCACCCGCGGTCAGCGCAGGCCGCACGCCGACGGCGTTGAACGGCGTCAGCACGCCGTTGCCGGCCGGGTCGTCGAGGCCGATCAGTACGTCGTCGGCGTTGACCGGCCGGTCGGTCTCGCAGATTCGATTCCGCGCGGCATCGAGTCGCGACACCATGCAGATCCGTTCGATCTGCTGCGGGTTGCGCGAGAGCCGGAACAAGGCCTCTACTGCAACGTCCCAGTTGGTGCACGGCGCCGACGGCGAAAGGCAGCTGTTGGTGAAGGCCTGGTTTTCGTTGCCGTCGCCGCCGTTGAGCGTCTTGAGCTTGACCCGGTCGCGCTTTGAAAGAACATTGAGCAGCAGGAACGGATCGCCGGCACCGCTCTCGTCGAAAATGCCGGTCAGGATCAGGCGCTTGTTGAGCGGATCGTAGCGAAGCCGGTCGCGAATCGACACCGGCAGCTTGATCGTCGCATCGGCCGAGCCGAGGATGGCCTCGGTGCCGTCGCTCTGGAATTCCTTGGCGATCGACGAGGGAATCGCCTCCAGGTAGACCGCCCGCGGGTTCAGCGGGTCGACCAGCTGGCCCAGGGTCTTGGACGGCGGCGGATCCAGCTCTTCACGATCCGGGCTGTCCTGCAGGTCGTCGTAGATGACCTGCACGGCCGCCTGGTTGAAGATATCGGGAAGACCGCGTTTCGGCGTCAGCAGCGTTTCGCCGACGGTCAGCAGCGGACGCTCCTCGGGCCAGGCGATCTCGTAGAACACGCTGATCGGATCGAGCGTGGAAAACGTCCCGCCCTCATCAGCCGGAAGTCGCGGAAGCCACGGCACGCACGCCAGGCCTTCTATATCGTTGACGTCGTCGTTGTTCAGGTCGGTGAAGAAGCCCGGTTGCGCCGGATAGTAATAGCGAACCGCGCCGGTGCCGGCCGACTTGGACCACAACTGGCTCGAGTAATCCTGGAAGAACGGCGGAGGCGGCTGTTCGCCCACGGCCTGCCCTTCGACGAAGGTCTCCGGGCAGTTCGGCAGCAGGCGCACCGGATACGGCGCATTGACCGTGGTCGCGGCCGTGCCCGAGAAGCGGAACTCGGTGAACGGCCCGCCGATCGCGTCCACGCGGAAGACCCGGAACCGCCATTCGAGCCGCGATTCGTCGAAATACTTGACCAGCACATACGGGTCGGAGCCGGCCGCCGGATCGTTTTCCAGCCTGTCGCCGAAATCCGAGCGCAGCGCGAACACGGCGGGGAAGCCGCTACCGGTGGACGAGGGTGCGGTGAATGCGTGCTCGTCGTTGGGGTTGTAGCCGGGCAGGTTGAAGTCGTTCTGCACGTACAC
>CAYYZR010000197.1:2105-4394 GCA_964476005.1 uncultured Halomonas sp. | reverse complement strand
GTGACGCGTCACCAGGTGGATGCCGTTGTCCACGGCCACGCCCAGCAATAGCGGCAGCGCCACGACATTCGCGAAATTGAACGGCAGATCGATCAATACCATCGCCGCGACCGTGAGCAGGCCGCCCAGCGCCAGCGGCGCCATCACCTTGGCCGCGGCAAGCGGCTGGCGCAGCGTGACCAGCAGAAGTATCGATATGCCGATCACGGCCCAGACCAGCGCCTGCCTGAAGGCGCTGGTGATGGCCCGACCGGCTTCCAGCTGGATGACCGGACCGCCGGTCGCCCGGTCACCGGCCACCGCAAGCACCTGCTCGGTGAACTCGGCCTGGCGGTCGAAATCGAGAACGTCGACCGCCGGGAATACCTGCAGCAGCCGGGCGCCCTGCCGGCCCCGCCATTGCTCCACCAGCCAGGCCGGAAGGTCATCGACTGCAACCGGTGCGGTGGCCTGCAGCCCCTGGCTCAGGCGACCCAGCGTGGGCTGCATGCCGGCGGTCAGGGTCTGGTTGACGCGTGCCGCGGCCTGCGCGGCACCGGGGCCGTCAAGCGCCCGAAGCAGCCTGGCAAGGCTTGCAGACAGGCTGTCGGATGCGGGGTTGCTGGCCGGTTCGTTCGATTGGCCGAGCGCGTCGGTCAGGGTCCTGGCGGCGACGGCAAGCGAATCGGCTCTGACCGGATCGGTTTCCCAATCGGCACCGACCACGTCTGGCCCCAGCACCCAGCCCAGGTCATCGAGCATGAACAGCTTTTCGTCCTGGTCGTCCGGGATGAAGCTCTGAAGCGAGACCGCTCGCGCGACCGTCGGCAGTTCGGCCAGGCGCTGCCGCATCGTCTCGGTGGCAGAAGCGTCGTCCATCAGCACCTGGATGTTCCGGTAGCCGGCCTGGCCGCCGGCCAACAGTTCACGAATCGTCACGACCGACTCGGACTGTGGGTCGCGCACGTTGAGCGGATCGCTGTCGAAGCGCAGTTGGGGCAGCGCCGGCAGCGCCGCGATGATCAGCAGGATGCCCAGGCCCAGCACCAGCTTGCGGCGCTGCAGAGGCAGTTCCAGGTACTGTCGCCAGCCCCGATCGTGCGCCGGTGGCGAACCGGCAATGCGTGGCCGAACGAGCGCCAGCATGGCCGGCAGCGCGGTGTAGCTCAGCAGCAGCGTCACCATCATGGCCACGCCGGCGATCAGGCCCAGTTCCGCGATGCCGGAAAAAGCGGTCGGCACGAAGGCGAAGAAGCCCAGTGCCGTGGTCACCGCGCTGAGTGTGAGCGGATACAGCAGGAATCGACCAGCGCTTATGGTGGCGCGAATCGCCGCCGTTCGGCCGGCCGGTTCGAGCTGGGCGATCTCGCGGTAGCGCAGCAGGTAGTGCACGGCGTAGTTCACGCCCAGGCCTATGTAAAGCACCACGAAGCTTACCGAAATCAGGTTCACGCGGCCGATGGCCAGCGCGGCGAAACCGGCCGTGAGCACCAGCCCCAGCGCCAGGTTGACCAGCGCGATCAGGCTCAGCGAGACCGAGCGCAGCCCGGCCAGCATCACGACCGTGACTGCAATCAGCGCGAGCATGCCGGTCAGACCCGCGCCTTCGATGACGCTTCGCATCTCCTCAAAGCTCAATGCGGCGCTGCCGGTAAAGCGCAGGCGCACCGGTCCCTGGTCGAGGCCAAGCCGCTTGCGCATCTCGTGCATTCGCTCCATGACCTCGCGTGCGGCCAGGACGCGGTCGTGATCGAGCACCGGGTTGATCAGCAGCACTTCGCGCACGCGGCCGGCGGCCGAGCCACCATCGCCCAGCAATCGCTGCCACGACAGCAGTCCGGGTGCGCCGGCCAGGCCGGTGTCGATCGCCCCGGCGATCTGGCGATGGAGTTCGTCGAGGTCGAAGCCGGGCGGCATGGAATCGCCGTCCCGGCTACGCGCTGCGATCTGTGCGAGCAGTTCGAACAATGCGGCGGCATCGGTCTGGCGGGCCAGCCGACCCAGCAGCGGCTGGGCTGCGGTCAGGCGCTCGCTCAGCGATTCGAGCTCGGCTAGCGAAAGAAACAACAGTCCATTGCGTTCGAAGAATTCGCTGCCGGCCGGCCAGCTGACCGAGTTGACCACGTCGGGCAGCGCTTCAAGTTCGCGCTGCACCTGGCGGGCCGCCAGCGTGGCCTGTTCCGGCGTGGGGGCCTCGACGACCGCCAGCAGGTTATTGTCGAGGTTGGGGAATTCGGCGCGCAGCCGTTCGTCGGTCTGGCGAAACGGCAGGTCCTCGTCCAGCATCGCGATCGGGTCGCTGTTGACGCC
>CAYYZR010000197.1:0-2005 GCA_964476005.1 uncultured Halomonas sp. | reverse complement strand
CGTCGCGCGTCATCAGGTAGTCGAAAGCGATCTGCCTGCCGCTGCCGGTGGTCAGCAGGCGCTTGACCACCGCGCGGTCCTCGCTCTGCCGCTGGACCGCCACCGGCTCGAAGGACTCGCCGTCGAATTTCCTGAACTGGCCGGCGTAGGTCGCGGCGCTCAGGTCGAGAAAGATCTCACTGAATGCCTCGCGCTGCGACTGCTCGAACGAGGCCCAGTCGCGCCCGAAGACATAGCGCCCCATGCGTTCCACGGCCATGATCTCGGCCAGCAGCGGGCGCAGGGATTCGAATCGGTCGTCGAAGGTCATCGAATCGCCGGCCTTCATGTTTTCGATCAGCGCGGTTTCGAGGCGTGCGACCACCGCCTCCGGTGCCGCTCCCTGTTGTTCCGGAACGGCGTCGGGGCTCTGGGCCGCAATCGCGGCGCCGATCAAGAGCAGCCAAAGCACTATGGATCGCAGCATTGTTTTCATCGCAGCATTGGTTTTCATTGAGGTCGTCGTGTCAGTAGACCATACGTTTCCTGAATAGATCACGAACAGAGATGATCTCTCGCTCTTGGTCGCAATTGGCCGCGAACCGATGCGGGCATCAGGCAGCTTCGGCCACGCGCTGCCCGTGTTCGCGCACGACGCGCCGGCCCAGCACGAGGTCTGCGGCCTTTTCGGCGATCATGATGGCCGGCGCGTTGGTGTTGCCGCCGATCAGTGTCGGCATCACCGATGCGTCGATCACTCGAAGGCCGTCGATGCCGCGAACCTTGAGTTCCGGGTCGACTACCGCGTCGTCGTCGCTGCCCATGCGGCAGGTGCCGACCGGGTGATAGATGGATTCGGCCTTGCTGCGGATGAAGCCGAGCAGATCGTTGCGGTCGGTGACCTGGTTGCCTGGATAAATCTCGTGGGCACGGAACGGCCGAAATGCCGGCTGGGCCAGGATTTCGCGCGAACAGCGAACGCACTCCAGCATCATCTCGACGTCCGAAGCCGCCGAGAGGTAGTTGGCATAAATCGCCGGCGCGGCGTCCGGCTCGGCCGAGCGCAGCTCGATCCGTCCGCGGCTCTCGGGCCTGAGGTTGCAGGCATGCAGCGTATAGCCGTCGCCGGGCAAGCGGTTGCGACCGTGATCGTCCAGCAGCGCGGGAACGAAGTGCATCTGAACATCGGGCCGGCGGCCGTCGCTCAGACCGCTGGCCAGGAAGCCGCCGGCCTCGGCGATGTTCGAGGTACCGATGCCTTCACGATAGAGAAAATATTTCAGGCCCACCATCAGTTCGTTGAGGTTGTCGTAGGTGACCGGCTGCGAGCAGCGGGTCAGCGTCATCACGTCCAGGTGATCCTGCAGGTTGGCGCCGACGCCGGCCAGCTCGTGCATGGTCTTGACTCCTGCCCGTTCCAGCATGCGCGCCGGGCCGATGCCCGAAAGCATCAGCAGCTGGGGCGAATTGATGGCGCCGCCGCACAGCAGTACCTCGCGCTCGGCGTGCACTCTCCTGGTGACGCCCAGGCGTCGGTATTCGACGCCGCGGGCGCGCTGACCCTCGAACAGGATGCGCGCGCTCAGCGCGCCGGTGCGCACGGTCAGATTCGGCCGCTTCCTGACCGGGTGAAGGTAGCCCCGGGCGGTGCTGCAGCGCCGGCCGTTGCGCTGGGTGACCTGGTACAGGCCGAAGCCGCGCTGGACCGGGCCGTTGAAATCGACGTTGCGAAAATACTCGGCCTGTTCGGCGGCCTGGATGAATACCCGGCTGAGTTCGTTGACGTGCTGCAGGTCGGCCACCCCCAGCGGGCCGTCGGCACCGTGCATTTCGGACTCGCCGCGGCCCTGGTCCTCGGCGCGCCGGAAATACGGCAGCACGTCGGCGAAACCCCAGCCGGGGTTGCCCAGGTCACGCCAGTCGTCGTAATCGCTGGCGTGACCGCGTATGTAGCACATCGCATTGATGGAGCTCGACCCGCCCAGCACCTTGCCGCGCGGCCAGTAGAGTCGGCGGTTGTTCAGGT
>CAYYZR010000196.1:0-4459 GCA_964476005.1 uncultured Halomonas sp. | reverse complement strand
TGCGCAGCAGGCCGAGGTAGTGGGCGTCGGTGCCGTAGCCGACGTTGGTGTGCCACCCGTAATCCGGAAACGAATCGGCCAGCGCGTGCATCAGGCGGTCGCGCGTGACCTTGGCGATCACCGACGCGGCCGCGATTGAAAGCGAGCGCCGATCACCCTTGACGATCGTCTGCACGGCGCAGTCGAGGGGCGGCCTCGCCCGTCCGTCGACCAGTGCGAGGCCAGGCCGTTCCGGCAGGGCGTCGAATGCCCGCTGCATCGCGCGCATGTTGGCGTGATAGATGTTGACGTCGTCGATTTCGCCCACGGAAGCTATGCCGACGCCGACCTGGGCAATGCGCCGGATGACGTCGTGGAAACGTTCGCGTTCTTCGGCCGACAGAAGCTTCGAATCGGTCAGGCCCCGGAGGATTCGCGGCTTCGAATCAGACGGCAGCGTCACCGCCGCCGCGACAACCGGCCCCGCCAGCGGCGCCACGCCGGCCTCGTCGATACCGCATACCGCGCCGTCGAACTGGCGTTCGAGGTGCAGCGTCGGCCATTTGGGAAGCGGAGCTCGGACGGACATCGCGGCTATCGTAATCGAAAGGGTCGAGCGATGGCGGATCTCCGTCGGTTCAGCGGAACACTTTTTCCATGCCGTCGTGGGCGATCTCGACCGCGACGCCGCGTTCATCGGCGAGTTTGCGCAGTTCGGCGCCGACCTTGCGCTCGTCGCCGCCCACGATGTCGGCTCCGCAGTGGGTCACGATCATTTTTTCGACCCCTTCCTTGCGGCACCATGTCAGCTGCTGGGCGATCGTCGAGTGGCCGATCAGCTCGCCCGATTCCTTGTCCTTGCGGATCATCTCGCGCTTGATCGTCGCGCCGTCGCCTATGTAGGTGCGGATGCCGGCGAAAGCCTCTTCGCGATCGTGGATCCAGACGACGTCGGGCACGTAGAAGACGGTCACGCGGCCGGCCCGGATTCGGTAGCCGACCGCCGGCGCGCGGGTCGAGTGAATGACCGGAAAGGGCTCGAAATCGATCCCCGCGATCGCGCGCACCCGCCGGGGCGCCAGCGTGTGGCGCAGCTTCTTCGGCACGGCGAAATCCCCCATGACCTCCCACGACTCTTCGGTGGCGAATACCGGGCAGGGCGGTTTGGCGTCGCGCAGCGCGAAGGCGTGGTCGGGATGCGCGTGGGTGATCACGATCGCTTCCGGCCCGACATCGTCCCAGCGCGCTTCCCAACCCTTGCCGGCGTCGATCATGACCCGCCGCCCTCGATATTCCACAAGCGCCGACGTATAAAAACGGTGCCGCCGCGTGCTCGGTTCGATGTAGCCGCGCGTTCCGAGAAAAATGATCTTCATCGCGTCACGAATCAATGCGGATTACCGACATCCTAAGCGATCGCACTCCCTCGGCTCAGCCGATCCGCAGGTTGCGCATCCGGCGCGAGCTGTCGGTATCGGTGATGTCCGCGGTGCGGGCCAGGCGCGCAATGTATTCATCGGGAAGGCCGTGCTCACGAGCGCCGTGCACGACGAAGCGCTTGTACCAGTCCAGCGGCTTCAGATCGGGATCGGTCGGGATTGCGCGGTAGGTTCGCGCCAGTCGCCGTCGGCCGCCCAGCAGTATCGGCACGTTGCAGGCGTAATAGCCGCTGCCAAGCTCTTCGACGAGATCCAGTTGCTTGAGATCGGCACGCCGGATCAGCCAGGCCACCCCGTGCACAAAGTCGCCGGGTCGGTCGGTGAAGATCACGTCGCACTTGCCGGTGTCGTCGGCGCCGATCTTGTGCCAGCGAAGGGCGAAACGGGGCAGGATCGCCCGGCCCGCGGCGCGGGCCGAGGGCGTTCTGGCTTTCAGCCGGGCGCTCAGCAGGTTTGAACCATAAGCGAAATACAGGAAACTTCCGCTGGCTTTCATGTCGTGTCGAAGGGATGGGTCAAAAACAAATCCCGGGACTCAACGACCCCGGCGCGGGAATACCTAGGAAGGTATCGGTTCCGTGCCGGGGTTTCAAGCGGCGGAGAGGAAAATCGACTCGGATCCTTAGCGCCAGCCGACCCGGTCGGCGATGCGCACGGCGTAGGGGTTGTTGCTGCCTAGCGCATCCATGTTGAGTTCGTCGAGCTTTACGTCGCCCCATTCGGCCAAGTCTTCGTGGCGTTCGACGCCTTCGCTGACCGGGTACTCGTAGTTGGCGCGGGCGAAGATTTCCTGTGCTTCGTCGGAAGCAAGAAACTCGAGGAAGCGGATCGCGTTGTCGCGATGCGGCGCATGCTTGACCACGCCGGCGCCACCGATGTTCACGTGCACGCCGCGACCGTCCTGGTTGGGCAGCATCACGGCGACCTTTTCGGCGACTTCGCGATCGGCAGGATCGTCGGAGTTGGCCAGTCGCATGTAGTAGTAATGGTTGGCGACGGCCACGTCACATTCGCCGGCGGCAACGCCGCGGAGCTGGTCGGTATCGCCGCCCTGCGGCTGACGGGCCAGGTTGTCGACCAGGCCTTCGGCCCATTGCTCCGCGCCTTCCATGCCGTGGATTTCAACCATGGATGCCAGCAGCGACTGGTTGTAGATGTTGTTCGAGGAGCGAATGCAGATCTTGCCTTCGAGTTCCGGCCTGGCCAGGTCTTCGTAGGTCGAAACCAGTTCCGGATCGATACGCTCCGGGTTGTAGTAGATCAGACGCATGCGCTGGCTGTAGCCGTACCAGTACCCGTCCGGATGCCGCAGGTGGGCGGGAATGCGTTCGCTGAGAACATCGCTTTCCACTTCCTGCAGCGCTCCGGCCTGTACAGCACGCCAGAGGCGCCCGGCGTCCACAGTGATCAATACATCGGCCGGACTGGCGATGCCCTCGCGCTGGATACGTTCGACCAGCATGTCCGAACCACCTTCGAGCACGCTGACCTGGATACCCGTTTCGGCGGTGAAGGCGTCATAGAGTTTCTGATCGGAGTCGTAGTGGCGGGCAGAGTAGACGTTGACGGTGTCCGCGATCGCGACGGTGGAAAAGAGCAGCACGACCGCCAGCCAGCAGAAGCCGGTTATGCGATTGATTGATTTGAACATGATTGAACCTCAGGGTTGATTGTCAGGCCAGCCTGAAACAGACAAACCTTAATGAATTTCATTTGTATTTAACGGATGCCGATTTATAGCATGGATTAGCGTTGTTATGTTTACAAATGATTCGTGTTTGCATATTATTCAAGCCCTGAACGGAAATTTTTTACGGTCCGACGCATCCGGATATGGCTGCCGAGATCGCCGCCAACGGATACCCATGACGCCATGAACCAGCCCGCCCAGGCATTGCACGAAGCGACCCGCGCCGCAACGGTCACCGAATCGGTCGCCGATTCGGCCATGTTGTACATGGAGGATATCTGCCACGACTTCGGTACGCTGCGCGCGGTCGATCACGTCTCGCTCGATGTTCAACGCGGAGAGGTAGTCTGCCTGCTCGGTCCGTCGGGCTGCGGCAAGTCGACCCTGTTGCGCATTGCCGCCTGCCTGGAGGAATTGCAGCACGGGCGGGTCATGATCGGCGGTGAAGACATGCGGTCCCCGTCGGGTCGAAGCGTACCGCCGGAGCGGCGCAATGTGGGACTGATGTTCCAGGATTCGGCGCTGTTCCCGCATTTGTCGGTCCTGGAAAACGTGATGTTCGGGCTCGATCGTCTGCCGACCCGCCAGCGCCGGGCCCGGGCGATGGAATTTCTCGACAAGCTGGGCATGACCGAACACGCCTCGCGCCATCCGCACATGCTGTCGGGCGGCCAGCAACAGCGGGTCGCCCTGGCGCGCGCGCTGGCCCCCGGACCGGGTCTGATGCTGCTCGACGAGCCGTTCTCGGCGCTGGATGCGCGACTGAGGGATCGCATCCGCGACGACACCCTGCACCTGCTCAAGAGCGCCGGGGCCGGCACGCTGCTGGTCACCCACGATCCCGAAGAGGCGATGTTCATGGCCGACCGGATCGCGCTGATGAAGGACGGCCGAATCCTCCAGATGGACCGCCCGGAAAACCTCTACTGCCACCCGGTCGATCCCTTCGTCGCCACCTTCTTCGGCGACGTCAACCGGATGGAGGGCGTGGTCCGCAACGGCCGCATCGACACGCCGCTTGGCCAAATGGACGCGCAGGGCCTGAGCGAAGGCGAGCGCGCGCTTGTGTTGGTGCGCCCCGAGGCGGTGCGCGTCGTGATGGTCTCTGAACCGTCCGCCGCGCACGGCGACACCCACGTGATCATGTCGCGGCTGTTGGGCCGCAACAGCCTGGTTCACATCTGCGTGCACGATCAGCAGAACCGCGAATACCACCTCCATTCGACCATGCCGGGGGTATTCCTGCCGCAGGAAAACCAGCGGGTCGAGCTGCACGTCAACCCGTCGCAGGTTTTTGTCTTTCCGGCTGATTAGCGATTTCTGGTGTTACTTTTTTGCGGCGCTGCCAATG
>CAYYZR010000195.1:0-4461 GCA_964476005.1 uncultured Halomonas sp. | reverse complement strand
GGATTGCTTGTCTACGCCAGCTGTTCGATACTGCATGCAGAAAATCGTGACCAAGCCAGGGACTTCATTGCCCGACATGCCGATGCGCAACCACTCGACACGAACCTGGATGAGAGTGTGGCCACCGATCCGGGTCGACAGATTCTTCCGGGCAGCCTCGATCGCGATGGTTTTTACTATCTTCGCCTGCGCCGGCTGCACCGACAACAATGCCGAGAGCGCCCTTGAAATCGACCCCAGTGTGGCCTGGCGCGGCGAGATGCTCGAAATCGACACCGGCGTGCAGTTCGAACCTACGCCGCGGATGCGAGATGCGCTGGAAAGCGGCGTGGATCTTCAACTCCAGGTGATTACGCGCGTCAGTCGCAACCTGGGACCCGTGGCGCTCAAGGAAATCGAGCGCGCTTATCCGATCACGATTCGCTTCCTGCCGATGACCGAGCAATGGCAGATGGAAATCGACAACCGCCAGTTCAATTTTCCGCGGATATGGCTGCTGCTGGAAGCGCTGACGCAGGCGCGCGGCTACGCCACCGGCCTGACCCGGGAACGCGCCAGCGACGGCGCCTGGCAGGTTCAGGTGCGCGTGCGGTTCAATCGCGAGGCGCTTCCGTCTCCGATGCACCTGCCCTCGCTCATTTCACCGCAATGGCGCCTCGCCGGCAAATGGCACACATGGCAACTCGGCGACTCCTGAGCCGCGTCCTGCGGATATTGCCGCTGGCCTCGGTGGCAGGCCTGCTGCTGGTCGCCCTGTTTCTGGTGGCCAACGTGCAACAGGAATCCAGCCGGCTGGGCAGCATGAGCCTCGCAATCCTGCTGCTGACCGGCGTGGCGCTGCTGGTGCTGCTGGTGGCGATCGGGCAGCGGCTGGTCCGGCTGATTCGGGAGATGCGCGCCGAAGCCCCCGGTGCCCGGCTGCGCGCCCGGCTGGTGGCGGTATTCATTGCCCTGGCGTTGCCACCGGTGGTCGTGGTCTACCTGTTCTCGGTCGAATTCCTCAACAACACCATCAACGGCTGGTTCGACACCGGCGCCGAGCCGGCCCTGGCCGATTCGATCGAACTGGGTCAGTTGTTTCTGGACCTGCGCACGCGCCAGGCGCGCGACCAACTCTCCGACATCGCCGCTGCCCTGCCGCTGCGGGCCGACGAAGACGAGTTGCTCGACTACCTGTTTGCGCGCGTCTCGTCGACCGGACCGGTAGAACTGGCGATGCTCACGCCGGCCGGACGCGTCGACACGCTGGTACACATCGATCCGCAGCGCATGGTCTCCGATCTGCCCTCGGCATTTGCGCTCAATCAGGCCGCACGCGGCGATGAATACAGCGCGGCCGAGGCCGGCGATCGCGGGCTGCACATTCGGGTGCTGGTGCCGGTGCAGACGACCCCCGGCGGCGCTCCGGAGCGCGTGCTGCAGGCCATCTTTCCACTGCCCGACGATTTCTCCCGGCTGGCCGCGAACATCGAGCAGGCCTATTTTCGCTACGAGAATATTTCGTTTCTCCGCCAGCGCCTTCAGCAAAGCTTCGTCCTGATTCTTTCGCTGGTACTCGGCGTGACCGCCCTGCTTGCGATTCTGCTGGCGTTCAATTCCGCACGCCGGCTGGTGCGCCCGATCCGCGATCTGGCCCAGGCCACGGAACTGATGCGCGCCGGGGAGTTTCCGGAAACGCTGGACGTGACCAGCCGCGACGAACTCGGCTTCCTCGTCGAGTCCTTCAACAGCATGGCCAGCCAGCTCAATCGCACCCAGCAACAGCTCGAGTCCCAGCGCCACTATCTCGAGACGCTGCTCGGGCGCCTTTCCGCCGGGGTCATCGCCTTCGACAGCCTGGGTCATCTGAGCGCGAGCAATCGAAGCGCTTCCGACATCCTGGGCGTCGAACTCGGCAAGATGCAGGGCCAGGAGATCGAGACACTGCGCAAGTCCATGCCGGAACTCGGAGAACTGTTCAGCGTCATCGCCCAGCGTATCGACGAGGCGAGCGACCTGTGGCGCCAGGAAATCAAGCTCGAACGCGCCGACCGGGCGCTTGCGCTGGTGTGCCGCGGATCGACGCTGCCGGACGCCACGCTGCCGGGCGGCACCGGTCACGTCGTGGTGTTCGACGATGTAACGATGCTCGACCAGGCCCAGCGCCAGGCGGCCTGGGCCGAACTGGCACGCCGCCTGGCGCACGAAATCAAGAACCCGCTGACGCCGATTCGACTGGCCGCCGAGCGCCTGCAAATGCGGCTGGGCGACGACAGCGATCCGGATTGCGACCCGGAAAGCGCGCGGCTGGTCATGCGCGCCACCAGCACCATCATCAACCAGGTCGACAGCCTCAGGCGGCTGGTCGATGCCTTCGGCGACTATGCACGCCCGGGAAGCACCCAGCGTGAGGCGCTGGACCTTGAACCCCTGATCAGCGGCATCGTGGACCTGTGGTCGGCCGGCGATACCGGTGTGCGTTTCGAGCTGGACCTTCAGCACGGCGACGCCCGCCCGATCGGCGATGCCGGCCAGTTTCAACAGGTGCTCAACAACCTGGTGCAAAATGCGCGCGAAGCGCATCCGGACGATGCCCCGACGCTGCGCATACACACCGAGCTCAGAACCGGGGACGAGAACAACGACTGGCTCGAGCTGGTCGTCACGGACGATGGGCCGGGCTTCGATCCGGAGATCCTGCCGCGGGTTTTCGAGCCCTACGCCAGCACCAAACCGCGCGGCACCGGCCTGGGCCTGGCAATCGTGCACCGTATCGTCGACCAGATGGGCGGCAGCCTCGAGGCCGAAAACGCCCCCGCCGGCGGCGCGCTGATCCGGCTGTATCTACCGTTGCGAGCCTGAGCGATGCGCTATCCTCTGCCGCAGAGAAATCAAGCCCTGAAAGATTTCATCAGCAAAGGAGCTGCCGCCCGATGGCCGCGACCATTCTGATCGTTGACGACGAACCGGACATCCGCGAACTGATCGGCGAGATCCTGGCCGACGAGGATTTCGTGCCGGTACTGGCATCGTGTGCCGCGGAAGCCCGCGAGAAGCGCGCTGAATGCGACCCGGATCTTGTGCTGCTCGATGTATGGATGCCCGACAGCGACGGGATCAGCTTGCTGCGCGAGTGGAGCGAGCAGGACGAGCCGCTGTGCCCGGTGGTCATGATTTCCGGCCACGGTTCGGTCGAGGCGGCGGTCGAGGCGACCCGCTACGGCGCCTGCGATTTCATCGAGAAGCCGGTGTCGATGGCCCGCCTGCTGAGCACGGTGCGCAAGGCGCTGGCGAGCGGTCGCAACCCGCGCGGCAGCACATTGAATGCGCAGCCCTCCGAAATTCACGAACCGCTGGGCCGTTCGGTGGCGGTGCGCTCGCTGCGCGAGCGCCTGGAGGCGATCGAACTCGGCCGCAGCCACGTCCTGATCTGTGGCGAGCCCGGCAGCGGCCGCTCGACCCTGGCGCGGCTGATTCATGCGCATTCGCCGGGTGCCGGCGGCGCGCTGAACGAAATCGCCTGCGGCCCCGGTGACGAGGCGCTGGCCCTGCCGGAAAGCTCCGGCAATGACACGATGACCGTGATACTCGATCACTTCGAATCGATTGGGGAGGCGCAGCGCGACTCGCTCAATCGCCTGCTGGCGCGCTCGGCATCGCCGGTCAGAATCATCGCAATCAGCGCACCGGGGCTGGCGCAGCAGGCCGCCGCCGGACGCTTCGACAAGACCCTGTATCACCGGGTGGCCGAAAGCGTACTGGAGGTGCCGGCACTGCGCGAACGGCGCGAGGACATTCCGGAACTGGTCCGTTATCTGGCCGAACAGTTGCCGGTGCGCGAGAAACTGCACTATCGGCCGATTCCGGTCGCGGTGCAGAACCAGCTGCGCCAGCACGATTGGCCGGGCAATCTGCGCGAACTGACCAACCTGCTGCGCCGCTTGCTGCAGTCCGGCAGCGAGGCGGCGGTCGAGCCCGAAGAAGTCACGGCGCTGCTCGACCGGGCCGACCCGGGCAATACCGCTGCAATGGAAGCGGTGCACTCGCCGCTGTTCGAATTGCCGCTGCGCGAGGCGCGCGAAGCTTTCGAACGCCAATACCTGATCACCCGCCTGCGACGCGCCGACGGCAGCGTCGGCCAGCTCGCCGAAGCCGTCGAGATGGAGCGCACCCACTTGTACCGGAAGCTTCGACAACTCGGCATAGACCCCAAACAAATCCAGGAAGACAGCGAATGAGGATCATCATTCTCGGCGCGGGCCAGGTGGGCTCCGGCATGGCGCATTCGCTGTCGCGCGAGGAAAACGACATTTCGGTCGTCGACACCGACCCACAGCGGCTGCGCGAGCTGCAGGAAAAACTCGACATCCGCACGGTACTGGGGCATGCCTCGCGCCCGGAAACGCTGATCCGCGCCGGCATCGAGGACGCCGAACTGCTGATCGCGCTGACCAATTCCGACGAAACCAACATGATCGCCTG
>CAYYZR010000194.1:0-4518 GCA_964476005.1 uncultured Halomonas sp. | reverse complement strand
GGCTGTAGTTTTCCGAGTCGATGTCGTTTTCGTCAAGGTCCACCCCGGCAATCTTGGGCTGGCTGCTGCCGATCGGGGTGCGCTGCAGGGTCGCCGAGATGTCGGGCAGGAAATTGGCGCGCGCCAGTTTGGTTTCGATTTCCGACGCGTCGAGCCGGCGTTCGGCTGCGCGGATCTGTGGGTCGTTGGTGACGGCCAACTCGTAGACGCCCATCAGGTCGACAGCGCCGGCCGAGGTGCTTAATGCCGCGCCGAGCGCGGCGACAAGAATTTTTCGCATTGAATTTTCCAACAGTCTTGAATGCTTGCTCGAACCCGGCGCAAATAAACCGGGAATAATCTCAAAAAGTGAATACGGCCGCGTCTTCGGCGCCGATCAGCCTGGGCATGTCGGTATCGAACAGGCTTTGTTCCGACAGCCGGCCCGAGTCGCTGCGCGTGAGCACAAGCGCTTCCATCGCCGGCGACTGGCCGCGCGCGATGAACAGGCGACCGCCCGGCTTGAGCCAGCGCACGAATTTTTCGGGAATGCTGGCGACCGAGGCGGTGACGACGATTGCATCGAATGCGCCGTCATCGAATCCAGCTTCCAGCGCATCGCCGGTTATGAGATGCAGGCCTTCGGTGCCGCGCGCATCGAGATTGGCCTGCGCCTGTTCGGCAACGTCGGTGAGGATTTCAATGCTGGTCACGTTGCCGGTGATTCTTGCCAGGCATGCCGTCAGAAAACCCGATCCGGTGCCGATTTCGAGCACTTTTTCGCCTTCGGTCAGCGCCAGACCCTGCAGCAGACGCCCCTGTTCGATGGGTTTCATCATGAACTGGCCATGGCCAAGGGGAATTCTGAGATCGGAAAACGCGAGCTTGCGGTGTCGTGCAGGCACGAACTCCTCCCGCGGAATCTCGCGAAACACGTCCAGCACGCGGCTGTCCAGGACTTCCCAACTGCGAATCTGCTGGTCGATCATATTGGTTCTGGCTTGTTCGAGGTTCACCGGAATGCTCCTGGCAGGACTACCCATCAATGCGCTCTATTGTACCGGCGATGCCGTGATTGCGAAGGTGCCGGTCGTCATGGATTGGCCGCGGCCCGGTTCCCGTTCGCGGCAAGGTTGCAGATGGTTGCGCTCGCCGGGTGGGGTCCGGGCTTTGTGGTCTGCTACCATTTTGACTCCGAATTCCAGAAAAAGAGTCTCAGCATGTCCAAAACCTCGGCCGAAATGGCTCGCCGTCTAGATTCCGAACTGCTCCAGCTGCCCACCGGCTCCCGCCTCGTCCAGGTTGCCGGGAGTCGTCCGGACCTGCGCGTGTGGATGCGCGAGATTCGGCAGCATGACACACCGGCCACGTTCGGCATGCAGCCCAACCCGCCGGTATACGTCTACGAGACCGCCGCGGCTTTCATGGACCGCGACAACGTACCGGATCCTTCCACAGGTCTGTCGGCCGTGCGCGCGGCCTGGATCGACGAGCGCGGCGATACCGAGCAGTTGTCCGGCCTGAGTTCTGAATACGCAAGACGGCGCGCCGAGGGCGGCTCGGATGAAGCGCGCTTCCCGGGGCGATGCGCGCCGCGGCGCGCCCGCGACGGCGTTCGCGTTACCCAGCTCCACTATGCGCGCCGCGGCGAGATCACGCCGGAAATGGAATACGTCGCCATCCGCGAGAATGCCCGCCTGGACGAAATGCGCGCGGCCTACGAGTCCGCCGGCCTGCTGCGCCGGCACGCCGGCCAGCCGTTCGGTGCGCGGTTGCCGGACATCGTGACGCCGGAATTCGTGCGCGACGAGATCGCCGCCGGCCGCGCCATCCTGCCGGCCAACATCAATCACCCCGAATCCGAGCCGATGATCATCGGCCGCAATTTCCGGGTCAAGGTCAACGCCAATATCGGCAATTCTGCGGTGCGTTCGTCGATCACCGATGAGGTCGAGAAGCTGGTCTGGTCGCTGAAGTTCGGCGGCGATACGGTCATGGACCTGTCGACCGGCAAGGATATTCACGAAACGCGCGAGTGGATCGTGCGCAATTCGCCGGTGCCGATCGGCACGGTGCCGATCTACCAGGCGCTGGAAAAAGTCGACGGCGTGCCCGAGGATCTCACCTGGGAACTGTTCAGGGATACCTTGATCGAGCAGGCCGAGCAGGGCGTGGACTATTTCACCATCCACGCCGGGGTGCGCCTGGCGCACGTGCCGCTAACGGCCGGGCGGGTAACAGGCATCGTCTCGCGGGGCGGCTCGATCATGGCCAAGTGGTGTCTGTCGCATCATCGCGAAAGTTTCCTCTACGAGCGCTTCGACGAGATCTGCGAAATCATGGCCGCCTACGACGTGTCCTTCTCGCTGGGCGACGGCCTGCGCCCGGGATCGATCGCCGATGCCAACGACGCCGCCCAGTTCGCCGAGCTCGAAACGCTGGGAGAATTGACGAAAAAGGCATGGAAGCACGACTGCCAGGTGATGATCGAAGGGCCGGGCCACGTGCCGATGCAGATGATCAAGGAGAACATGGAAAAGGAGTTGGCCGACTGCCACGAGGCGCCTTTCTACACGCTGGGCCCGCTGGTCACCGATATCGCGCCGGGCTACGATCACATTACTTCGGGCATCGGCGCCGCCCAGATCGGCTGGTACGGCACTGCCATGTTGTGTTACGTCACGCCCAAGGAGCATCTCGGCCTGCCCGACAAGCACGATGTGCGCGAAGGCCTGGTGACCTATCGCATCGCCGCCCACGCGGCCGACCTGGCCAAGGGACACCCCGGGGCGCAGGTGCGCGACAATGCACTATCAAAGGCGCGCTTCGAGTTTCGCTGGGAGGACCAGTTCAACCTTGGCCTGGACCCGGCGCGAGCCCGCGAGTACCACGACCAGACCATGCCCAAGGACGCGCACAAGGTGGCGCATTTCTGCTCGATGTGCGGACCGAAATTCTGCTCGATGAAGATCACCCAGGACGTGCGCGATTACGCCCGTGAGCGCGGTCTCGATCCCGCCGCGGCGCTCGATTCCGGCATGGAAGAAAAGGCCGAGGAGTTTCGCCGCACCGGCGGTAAGGTCTACCAACCTGAATGAGACTTCCACGGTGTGTTCGGAAACCTTTCCAGACACGGGAAAAGATGCAATGAAAAGTCCGAAGTGCCGGTCATGAAAGATGCGGAACGGAAAAGGCGCTTCGACGCTCTGGCGCGGCAGTATTCCGACGATCTGTTTCGCTTCGGTGTCTGGTTGTGCGGCGACCATGCGCTGGCCAACGATCTGGTCCAGGAAACGTTCATGCGGGCCTGGAAGGCGCTGGACAGCCTGAAGGATGCGGGCGCGGCCAAGAGCTGGCTGATCACTATCCTGCGGCGCGAATACGCGCGCACCTTTGAACGCAAGGTGCCGCCAATCACCGACATCGACAACGTGGTCGTGGCCGAGGAATCGGAACAGACGCCCGAAGACCGGACCGAGCGCGATCTTCTGCGCAAGGCGATGCTGGAACTGGAGAGGAAATACAGCGAACCGCTGGTACTGCAGGCCGTGATGGGGCTTTCGATCGCCGAGATCGCGGCCCAGCTCGAATTGACCGAAAGCGCGGTGATGACCCGGGTGTTCCGGGCACGCGAGAAGCTCAAGGACAAACTGCAGCCGCCGGAACGCGGGGGTAACATTCATGAACTTGCTTGAATTCAAGAGACGGCTGATGACCGACCCGGGCGAGCGCAGCCCGGAGATGCGAAGAGCGCGCGCGTCAGGTGAGGAGTTTGCCGAGGCCGCGCTCGAATCCGATCGGTTCGAAGCCGTGCTGCAGCATGCCTTGAACGTGCCGGTGCCGCACGCGCTGGCCGAGAGCATCATCCTGCGCCAGTCGCTGGACAACGAATCGCGTCGTCGCCTCTGGCCCCAGTTGACCGCCGTGGCCGCGGTATTGGCGGTCGCCGTTGTCGTGACTTCGGTCATGCTTTTTCCGAAGACCTCGATGGTCGATCTGCGGCAGCATATCGCCTGGCACTGGGAACTTGACGGGCCGCAGGTGCTGGCGGCTTCGGCCGGCCGGTTTCAGGCCGATCCCGACCAGGTACAGCAGGTGCTCGCGGAATTCGGTGTGCAGGTCGAGCCCGAGTTGCTGGCACAGGTTCGCATGACCAAGTTCTGCCCGACGCCTAACGGCGCCGGTGCGCATATCGTGCTGGCCACGGCCTCGGGTCCGGTCACCCTGTATTACATGCCGCGCACCCGGCTGCCGTCGTCGCCTGCCAGCATCCCGCTGGAGGACGGCATGGAAGCGGTCGCGCTGAACGTCGAGCGCGGCAGTCTGGCAGTAATCGCCGAGAAAGGCGCGGATACGCCCGCCCTGGCCCGTGAAATTGCCCGCCAGCTCGCCTTCGCGCCGGGCATGACGATTTAGCTTCCCGCCATGAACGTAACTTCAAAAGCAATTAACCACGAAGAACACGAAGGGCACGAAGAAGGTGGAGCAGAAACGGCCCCTGGAATCAGAATTTACTAAGGAACCTCTGAATAACTCTGC
>CAYYZR010000193.1:0-4521 GCA_964476005.1 uncultured Halomonas sp. | reverse complement strand
TCGCTCTACTCGGGCAAGCTCCGAAGTTACCTGCGCAAGAAAGGCATCCCGTTCATCGAGAAATCGCCGTCGGTGCTCACCTACAGGCGCTTCATCGAGCCGCGCACCGGCGTGCGGTTCATCCCGGTGCTGCACACGCCCGAAAACGAGGTCCTGCAGGACACCACTGCCATCATCGATGCGCTGGAACCGCGTTTTCCCGAACGCCGCGTCTATCCGGCAGGCCCGGCACAGCGCCTGGCCACGCTGCTGCTGGAACTCTACGGCGATGAATGGCTGCTGATCCCGGCCATGCACTACCGCTGGAATTTCCCTGACGACAACCAGCCGTTCATTTATCACGAGTTCGGCTCGATGGCGTTTCCGTGGTTCCCGAAGTTTGTCCGGCGTGCGCTGGGCCGAAAGATAGGGACCAGGTTTCAGGACTTCGTGCCGCGGCTGGGCATCACAGGTTCGACGATTCCGGCGATTGAAAAGTCCTTCCAGGGCCTGCTGACCGAACTCGACGCCCATTTCCGAAATCACGATTTCCTGTTCGGGGGACGCCCGTCGATCGGCGACTTCGGCCTGATCGGCCCGATGTATGCCCACCTCTACCGCGACCCGTATCCCGGCAAGATGATGCGCGAGGACGCGCCGAACGTGGCGGCCTGGGTCGAGCGCATGCAGTCGCCGTCGCCCGCCGACGGCGAATTCCTGGGCGACGACCAAATCCCGGCCACGCTGTGGCCGGTGCTCGAGCGGATGGCGCGCGAACAGGTGCCGGTACTGGTCGATACGGAGTGGAAACTCGGCGAATGGCATCGCGATCATCCCAACGAGGTCAAGGTGCCGCGTGTGCTGGGCGAGCACCCGTTCGAGATCGAGGGTTCGGTCGGCAAGCGCGCGGTGCTGCCGCACTCGCTGTGGCGCTGGCAGCGTCCGCGCGATTACTATCATGCGCTGGCCACGCGGTCGCGCGGGCCGGCCAGCGAACTCGCCCAGCGGCTGGGGCTGCGGGTGGCACTGAGCGCACGGCCCAAAGTGCGGCTCGCACGCCGTGACAACCGCTTCATCATCGAAACTTGATAAGCTCTGTCGTGGTCTACATATCTGCGTAACGAGAATCGTTTCGTAAGCTTTGTTGCCGTCCATCTTCACTTCGAGGTAATTGCATGAACGACAGAATCAGATCCGCCAGTATTGCCAGCACGACGCGCTCCGGCACAGGCGCGCGCGAAATCGACGACGACGCTCGCCGGGTCCTGCGCAACACCTGGAATCTGCTGGCGCTGACGCTGCTGTTTTCGGCCGGCACCGCGCTGCTGTCCATGGCCAACAACTGGCCGCATCCGGGGCTGGCCATCACGCTGATCGGCTACTTCGGCCTGCTGTTCCTGACCATGTACCTGCGCAATTCGGCCTGGGGCCTGCTCAGCGTATTCGCGCTGACCGGCTTCATGGGTCTCACCATCGGGCCCATCATCAGCGCCTATCTGGCCGGATTCAGCAACGGCCACGAACTGGTCATTTCGGCGCTCGGGGCGACCGGCGTCACGTTCTTTGCGCTATCGGCGTTCGCGGTGACGACCAAGAAGGACTTCAGCTTCATGGGCTCATTCCTGTTCGCCGGCATCCTGGTCGCCTTTCTGGCCGGCCTGGCCTCGGTGTTCTTCAACCTGAGCGCGCTCGGTCTCGTGGTTTCGGCCATGTTCTCGGTGCTGATGTGCGGGCTGATCGTCTACCAGACCCAGCAGATCGTCCAGGGCGGCGAGCGCAACTACATCATGGCCACCGTCACGCTGTTCGTGTCGATCTACAACCTGTTCATGAGCCTGCTTCACCTGCTCGGCTTCTTCTTCGGCGAAGAGTGAATCGGCGCCTGGAGACACCTCCTACGAAAGACTGCACCAGGTCGCGTAGGAGCGGTCTCCAGGCCGCGATCAAGGTTCAGCATCCACGTCGAACACCGGCCAGGATTCCGGACGCGGGCGATCGCCTGCGCGAAAGCTGATCGGACAATGCTTCTTACGCAATTTCGCCGGCTTGGCCCGCGCCGCCGGCCCTGCTAGAATCCCGTTTTGAACCGTTTCCGCCGGCCTCGCGCCGGCGGCGCTTTTGAGGTAATGCCATGACAAATGCCGTGACGATCGTCCAGAAACTCGAGCAACTACGCAATTCCGGCGGTGAAATCCGCACCCATGGGCTCCCCAACGACGTACTCGAGCGCTTTGCCGCGAGCGATGAGCGTCTCGAGCAAGCCGTGGATCAGGCACTGAGCGTGGCCGAATGCTGGAAGACCGCCTACCCCGAACTCTGGAAGGCCGACGACGTGGCCCAGCAGGCCGAACTGCAGTCGGGCTACGTGAATTTCTACGCCGACGACGCGGTCAACCCCTACGTCGCGCTGGCCGCCAAGGGACCCTGGATCGTCACCAGCAAAGGCGCGGTGCTTCACGACTCGGGCGGCTACGGCATGCTGGGTTTCGGCCACGCGCCGGACGCGGTGCTGCAGGCGATGAGCCAGCCGCACGTGATGGCCAACGTCATGACGCCCAGCTTCAGCCACCTGCGTTTCGTCGAGGCGCTGCGCGCCGAACTCGGCCAGACCCGTCGTGACGGCTGCCCGTTCGATCGTTTCCTGTGCATGAACTCGGGCTCCGAGTCGGTCACCGTGGCCGGGCGCATCGCCGACATCAACGCCAAGCGGATGACCGATCCCGGCGGACCGCGTGCGGGCGCGACCATCAAGTGCCTGTCGCTGACCGGCGGTTTCCACGGCCGCACCGATCGCCCGGCGCGCTACTCGCATTCGAGCCGCAGCGCCTACGTCAAGCACCTGGCGTCGTTTCGCGACGACGACAGCCTGGTCACGGTCAAGCCCAACGACATCGAAGACCTGGTGCGCATCTTCGAATGGGCCGATGCCAACGACGTCTTCTTCGAAGCCGTGTTCATGGAACCGGTGATGGGCGAAGGCAACCCGGGCGCGGCGCTGGATCCCGAGTTCTACCGCAAGGCCCGCGCACTGGCGACCGAGCACGGCACGCTGCTGCTGGTCGACTCGATCCAGGCCGGGCTCAGAACCCAGGGCGTCCTGTCGATCGTCGACTATCCCGGCTTCCAGGCACTGGAAGCGCCCGACCTTGAGACCTGGTCCAAGGCGCTCAACGCCGGGCAGTACCCGTTGTCCGTGCTCGGCATGAACAAGCATGCCGCCGCGATTTACCGCAAGGGCGTCTACGGCAACACAATGACCACCAATCCGCGCGCGCTGGACGTGGCCACCACAGTGCTGGGCCTGGTCACGCCTGAAGTCCGATCCAACATCGTCGAGCGCGGCCGCGAATTCGTCGAGAAATTCGAGCGCCTGGCAAAACAGCTCGACGGCCGCATCACCCGCGTCCAGGGCACCGGCCTGCTGTTCTCGGTCGAACTCGACGGCAGCCGCTACAAGGCCTACGGCGCGAATTCCACCGAAGAGTATCTCCGGATCAACGGCATCAACGTCATTCACGGCGGCGAAAACTCGCTGCGGTATACGCCGTCGTTCACGATCACTTCCAAGGAGGTCGACATGATCGTCGAGGCCACCCGGGATGCGTTGCTGAACGGGCCGGTCAAGCGGGTTGAAGAGGCCGCCTGACAGGGCGGCCCTTCAGGCCTGGAGCGCATCAACCTCGAGGCCGATACTCGCTGATGCGTGCAACGGGGCCGGGGACAGGCCGCTCTCAATTCGAACATTCAACTTCATTTCGCCTCGCGCTTCGCGCTTGCAGGCGACCTACTTTTGTCAGTCGCGACAAAAGTAGGCAAAAGCGCTTTTTACAGGCAGCAGAGGGTTGCGCTGCGGGTCGAAGAGCATGGTGGTTAGGTGTTTGATCGCGGCTCTGGCTGGAAATCTTCTTGTCCGATCGTCATGATCGTCTTGCTTTGCGGGCGGCGACGGATTCCGGCTTCGATGGTTATCGGAGCGGGGTTGTCTCGATCGAGGGCGTTGTGGTCATCGGTGGATGCTGAAGAGGGTTCCAGTTCGGAGTGGTGAGTGGGCGCAGTGGCCAGGCTCGCATCTTTGCTTCTGCAAGCGGCTGCCGGAGACTTTCTGCTTCTGGCTGTGCGCCGGGTAATGCCGGTTTTTTGGGGGAGGCGCATCCTGCGCCGATGAACCTGGCACCGATCGCGGCCAGCAGACTGCACCTAGGAGAAATTTTGGGCATCGACACCATGCCCGCCACCGGGCAAGAACACCGACCGCAACCAGGCCCGCACAAACACTCACCACCCCCAAACGGAAACCCGCTTCAGCATCCCCGACGGCCCCGTGTAAGCACGATCACGGCGACCCCGCTCCGATACCCATCGAAGCCGGAATTTCGTCGTCACCCGTAAGCCGAAGAAGAACACTCCGCTCGGACAAGAAGATCTGAAATCGAAGCCCGATGCCACACACCAAACCCCCAGGCCTCTCCGACCAGCACCTCGAACAGCTGCCGCCTGTAAGAAGCGCTTTTGCCTACTTTTCAGGCGCTTGTGAAAAGTAGG
>CAYYZR010000192.1:0-4525 GCA_964476005.1 uncultured Halomonas sp. | reverse complement strand
AACGGCCGCGACATGATGGGCGACAACCTGCCGCCGTGCGAACTCAACCACGTCACCGAGATGGGCCAGCACTTCGGTTTCCCGTTCTGGCACGCCGGGCTGGTTCGGGATCCGGAGTTCGGCGGCCAGCGCGATTACGACGAATTCAAGGCGCCGGCCCAGCAACTGGTGGCACACACTGCCCCCCTCGGGATGCTGTTCTACCGCGGCGAAATGATGCCTTCGGAACTGCGCCACGACATCCTGGTAGCCGAACACGGCTCGTGGAACCGCACGACCAAGAGCGGCTACCGGGTCATGCGCGCCCACCTTGGCGAGAACCGCGAAGTCGTGCAGTACACGCCCTTCATCACCGGCTGGCTGCAGGGCGAGGAATCGTGGGGAAGGCCGGTCGACCTGCTCGAACTGCCGGACGGCTCGATCCTGATCTCGGACGACCAGGCCGGGGTGATCTACCGGTTGAGCTACGCCGCGGATTGAACCCGCGGCGCGCGCACACGATCTTTCATCCGTAGAGGTCCGGATTGCGAAACGGCAGCAGGGCCATGATCACGCCCTGCTCGTAGAGAGCGGCCCGGTCCAGCGCATCGCCGGTCAACAGCCCGATGGCGCCGTTGGTCTGCTTTGAATTCTTGCGGCCGAAGACTCGGTCGTCGGCCTCGCCCAGTTCCATGCCGCTGCGCACCAGACCGGCAATTTCTTCGGGCAGGAAAAACGTCGCGGTTCTGCCGCGGCCAACCCGTTCGGCCGACAGCGCGACGATCCACGCGAATGCGGCCATGCCCTCGGGTAAATCTTCCACGCCGCCCTCGATGCCGACCCACAGATCGGCCTCGGGGACGGTCGCAACGGCAGCCGCTGCCCGATTGGCGGCCCCTTCCAGGGTTTCGGCGCAGGTCATCGGCTGATCCGAAACACCCGACTCCACGCTGGCTTCATCCAAGCTGAATTGAGTGTCGGGAAACACTCGGGTAAAACCGGAACGCAACGCGCGGTTCTTGATCGGATTGTGCGAAGCAATGACCAGACGCTTCATGGTTCAAAACCGCTTCGGGAGGCGAATGAATGCATCATTGACGGACTCGGCGCGAGCGCCGAAGTGGCGCAGACCCGGGCGCCTCCCCGCACGGGGGAAGGCGGCCGGCCCGGCTCACCGGGCCTGCGATTCTTCCAGGTAGCGGAAGAAGTCGGAATCGGCGTCCAGCATGATGGTGCTGTTGGCGCCCAGCGCACGGTAGCTCTCCAGCGTGCGGAAGAACGAGTAGAACTCGGGATCGGCGCCGTAGGCCTCGCCATAGATCCGGGTCGCCTCGGCATCGGCATTGCCGCGGATTTCTTCGGCTTCGCGGGCGGCCTCGGAGCGGATGCGCCGAAGATCGCGTTCCATGTTGCCGAGAATCTCCTGGCTTCGACCCATGCCTTCGGATCTGAACCGTTCGGCGATCGACTGGCGCTCGGCGATCATGCGGTTCTCGACCTGCTTGCGCACCGAGTCGATGTAGTTGACCCGCTTGATCCGCACGTCGTCGAGCTCGATGCCGAGCTGCGGCGTGGCGCGTTGCGCGCGCGCCAGGATTTCCTCTTCCAGCAGTTCGCGGCCCAGGCTCGGCTGCTTCTCCAGGTCCACGTCGCCGCGCTCGGCCAGCGCCGGGTCGTCGAGCTCGTCGACATCGACTTCCCAGTCCTTGGAACGCACGATTTCCTCCAGTTCGGTGGAAGAGACCATATCGCGCACGACCGAATCGACGATGTCGTCGAGCCGCGTGCGCGCGCCGGCTTCGTCGCGCACGCTGGTCAGAAACAGCAGCGGGTCAGCGATGCGCCAGCGCGCCGTGGTATCGACCAGGATGAACTCGCGCCCCAGCGTCGGAATCTGCGTGACGTCGCCGTCCCAGACCAGTAGCCGCTTGTCGAAATAACGCACCTGCTGCCAGGGCAGCTTGACCTTCAGGCCCGGCTCGCTGATGACGTCGCCCATGGGCTCGCCGAACTGCACGATGATGGCCTGCTCGGCCTCGTCGACGGTGTAGAACACGAAGTTGCCGACCGCAATGGCGACAACGGCAATGATTGCGATGAGTGCGGGTTTCATTGCTCACCTCCGGAAGTCGCATTCGAGTTGCGCGGACGGGCCCGATTGACGTCCAGCAGCGGCAGCGGACTCATCTGGCCCTCCTGGACGACCAGCACCTGGCCGATGTTGGGCAGTACCTCGTTGAGGGTCTCCAGGTACAGCCGCGAGCGGGTGACCTCGGGCGCCTGCCGGTATTCGGCCAGCACCGCCGAGAAGCGCACGCTTTCGCCATACGCCCGGTTGACGCGCTCGGTAGCGTAGCCCTCGGCCTCGGCGACGGTGCGCAACGCGGCACCTTCGGCGTTCGGAATTTCCTGGTTGACCCGCTTCTGCGCCTCGTTGATCATGCGTTCGCGTTCCTGCCGGGCCTCGTTGACCTCGTTGAACGCCGGCTGCACCGCGGGCGGCGGTACCACGTCCTGCATCTCGACGGTGTTGATGCGGACGCCGGCGTTGTAACCATCCAGCGCCTGCTGGATCTCCTCGCGCGCCTTCTGCTGGATCTCGACGCGCCCGACGGTCAGCACCTCGGAGCCGAGCATGTTGCCGACGATGCGGCGCATCACCGATTCGGAGATGTCGCGCAGCGTGCGGGTCGGCTCGCGCATTTCGTAAAGGAACTTGATCGGGTCGTCGATGCGGTACTGCACCACCCATTCGACGTCGATCATGTTCAGGTCGCCGGTCAGCATCAGCGATTCGTCCTCGAACTGCTGGCTGCTGTAGGTGGTCCGGCCGCCGGGACTCGTCCGCTCGGTGCGGAAACCGAATTCCTGCTTCAGCACGCGCTCAGTGGCCACATGCTGTACCTGGTCGATGCCGAACGGAATCTTGAAGTGCAGGCCCGGGTCGGTAATGCCGATGACCGCACCGAAGCGTTTGACCACGGCCCGCTCCTCGGGCTGGACGGTATAGAACGCGCTGAACGCGCCCCAGATGATCAGCACCAGTATCGCAATGCCGATGATGCCCTTGCCCGACGGTCCGCCGCCGCCACCGAGCTTGTTGAACAATTCGGTCAGATCGGGCGGTCCTTGTTGGCCGCGGCCGTTGGATTTGACGGATTGAATCATGTCCTGCTCCCTGGAAATTCAGTGCGCCAGTCTAACGGTTTACGTCCGGCACTTTCAGCCGCTCGGCGTCAATAACCCTTGAGCTTGTGATGCGGGGTCAGCCACCACAGGACCATCGCGGCCAGCAGCACGAACAGACTGGCCCACCACAGCTTTCGCCAGCTGGTGTCCATCGAGCCCAGAATCGTAAACTCGGAGATATAGATCGTCTCACAGGCGCCATTGCCGGTGTCGGTACGCACGGTGCTGGTGCCGCGCACCGGGCCGCCGGGCTGGCCGTATTCGGACAGCCAGCCGCGCAGGTGGATCTGGTCGCCGACCTCGAGCTTGCGGATTTCGTCCTTGAGCCGCTCGTCGGTAGTGACGATGTGGTTGTTCGATAGCTGGTCAGGATTGAAAGTCTCCCAGTCGGCCTGGCTTCGAGTGGAATACATGCAGGTGAATTCCAGGTTCCAGAACTTGAACGCGTTGAGATCGACATCGCGCGCGTTCTCGCCCCAGACCACGCAGATATCGGCGATGTTGACGTAGTCGTTCCAGCGCTCATGCAGCCCGATGCCGGGCCGGAAGCGCTTGAAGGAAACGACTAGTCCGGTCAGCTCGTAGTTGTACAACGGCTGCACCCGGTAGTCGAAGTCGTTGGCGTGGATCATGAACGGCGGCTCTTCGACTTCAACCTGGCGCGGCGGCTCGTCCAGCGCCGGGTCAAGCACCATGGCCTCGGCGAACTGGTCCCAGTTCCACCACGAAAGCAGCAGGCCGAATGCACCGGCGATGAACAGGATCGAGATCAGGCGGGCGCGCGACATCAGGGCAGAACCGTTCTACTTCAGCGTCTCGATGAAGCGGTCGGCTTCCTCGATCGACTCACGCATCGCGGCCAGCAGGTTCTCGGTCTCGGACTCTATTTCACCGAGCTCGCCGCGGATGGCGTCGACCGCCATCGAGTTGAGGTTGTGCTTGAGGAACAGCACCTGGTCCTCGAATGCCTGCAGCACCGGATCGATCGTCCGTTCGGCCCGGCGCATGGCCCGGATCATGCTGGCGTAGCGGGTTCGCGTCTGTTCCAGCAGTTCACGGCTGCGCGCACGCAGGTCGGCGCTGGAATAGCGCTCCAGCTCTTCCTCCCACTCGGCGAACAGGTCCTCGGCGACGCTTTCAACCGCCTCGATGCGCTGGCTCACCGTCTCGGCACGATCGACGCTGCGCTCGTACTCGCGGTTCAGCCGCCGGTAGGCGCGCTCCAGATCGCCGCCGTCGAAGTCGACCACCGAGCGGAATCGCTCCAGCGTCGTCTCGAACTGCTCGCCGGCCTCGTCCTGCGCCTCGCTGGCGGCTTCCACGCGTGCCTCCAGGATGCCGCGCTTTTCGATGCCGA
>CAYYZR010000191.1:0-4581 GCA_964476005.1 uncultured Halomonas sp. | reverse complement strand
ATGTGCGGCAGCGGCAGCCGCGCCACCATCGCGGCCAGCCTGATGCTGCGCGGCGGCTTCGAGCATGTCGAGATCTACCTCGGCTCCTTCGCGGCCTGGTCCGACCAGGGCCTGGCGCTTGAAACCTGAATGCTACAAAGGAGGAACAGCGATGCAGACGATCAGAATTCCCGGAACAGATCTCGAGGTCTCGCGAATTGCGTTGGGCACGTGGGCGATCGGCGGCTGGATGTGGGGCGGCACCGAAGAGCGTCGGTCCATCGATACGATCCATGCCGCAATCGACAAGGGCGTGACGCTGATCGATACCGCGCCGGTCTACGGCTTCGGTACGTCCGAAAAAATTGTCGGCAAGGCGCTGGCCGAGCACGATGACGGCGATCGGATACACGTATCGACCAAGGTCGGCCTGCAATGGGATGACGACGGCGGCGTGCATCGGAACGGCTCGTCGGATCGCGTCGCGCGCGAGATCGAGGCTTCGCTGAAACGCCTCGGGCGCGATCGCATCGATATCTATCACGTCCACTGGCCCGATCCGACCCGGCCGATCGAAGAAACCGCCCGCGCGATGCGCCGCCTGCTCGATCAGGGCCTGATCGGAAACGTCGGCGTGAGCAACTTCACCTGCGACCAGATCGAGCGCTTTCGGGGCGAGTGCCCGATAAATGTGTGCCAACCGCCGTACAACCTATTCGAGCGCGGCATCGAGTCGTCGATAAAGCCCTATTGCGAACGCAATCAAATCGCGCTGATGACTTACGGGGCGTTATGTCGCGGCTTGCTGACCGGCAAGATGACCGTCGATACATCTTTCGAGGGCGACGACCTGCGCAACGATGATCCCAAGTTCGCCGAACCTCGCTACGGCCAGTATCTGCGCGCCGTCGAAAGCCTTCGGAAGTATGCCGACGAAAGTTTCGGGCGCTCGCTGCTCGACTTCAGCATCCGCTGGATACTCGAGATGGGCGTGCCGATCGCGATCTGGGGCGGGCGACGGCCCGATCAGATGAACCCGCTGGACCGGCTGTTCGACTGGTCGCTGGACGGCGCGGCGCTGAGCGCGGTCGATTCGCTACTGGCCGAGGCGATCAAGGAGCCGGTCGGGCCGGAATTCATGGCGCCGCCGACGGGGCTTACCTGACCGGTTGGGCCGGGGCCAGGTTGTCATATCGCGTTGAATCTGCCTGACCCGGGCGGGGCTGCGATTCACCGTATCGACGCCTTACCGGTGGCGTGGTGGTGGATCTCGCCGAGCCGGGCATTGGGCGCGCCGTAAGGATTGCCTGGATGGTGCCGGCGGGCCTGCTGGTGCACGGCTATTCGGAAGTCTATGCGGATGTCGAGGCGGACGAAACTGTTGCGCCCGTGGGCGCGTCCGTTGGCCCGCGACATCGCCGCCGCTGCATGGCGGGGCTTGAGATCGCGGTTTCGGCACTGCCGTCTTTCTCGGCTCGCTCGACCGGGGTAATATATTTTTCGATCCGGTCTCGAAGGTGTCCGTCATGAAAGGTAGGCAATTCTTTGTGCTGTTCGGTCTGCTGCTCGCCAAGGGGTTCATTGCGCAGTCCGCATGGGCTGACCAGGAAGAGAACAAGCGAGTGGCTCGCGAGTTCTACGCAAACCTCTGGTTTACCGAGAACACCGGAAGTTACGATCAATTCCTGGCCGACGAGTACGTCATTCACGATATCGGCGACGACAAGAATCTCACCGAGCCGGCCATCCGGCAAAAGGAAATCGCGGATTTCTTCTGGTCGCTGGGCAAGATGAGCGGCGAAATCGATTACCAGATTGCCGAAGGCGACCTGGTCGCCACGCGCTGGCAGTGGCATTTTCTGCCCGACACCATGACCGGTCACCTGATGATGGGCGACACGCACATTCCCATCATCAATGTCTTCCGTTTCGAGGACGGCAAGATCGTCGAGATCTGGAACCATCGCCACGACATCGACACCGGCATGACGCGAATCCATTTTGCCAAGGGGCTGGGAATCGGTCTGCTGGTTGCGCTGCTGCCGGCGATCTACGCCTGGCGGCTGCGCCGCAAGCTCGAGCGCCTGGGCTGAAGTACGCTTGCACGAAGGCCGGGTCGCGCAGCCGGGCCGACCGTTCGGCAAGGTCGCTCGCCGATCACGCCCTCGCCGCCAGAAACGCGAGCGCGAGCATCGCGGGGACCGCCGATGACCTCGGTCTCATGGCGGAGTCCATCACTGCGGCGGGGTGCCCGTCGACGGTGACTGACGGTCACCGGCCGCGTGTCCGAACTCGTCATTGATGCCCTTGAACCGGTCCAGGTCGATCAGCACCGGGAGTGTCGGCGATTCACCAAGCGCCATGCCTGTTTCCAGGGCCTCCAGCGCGGCCTCGATGGCGGACCGAATCGTGGGTGACGAGCGGCGGCGCGAGCGGACAATGATTCTCTGGCCGCCACCTTTCGGCCGCGATCGTCGCAGGCGATGCCCGCCGACCTTTCAGTCAGTCGCGACGGTTCACATGTGCCTGCGCAGCACGACCAGGCCCGCGATCGCCACAACCAGCATCAGCGCAATCAGGCCGAGAGGGCCAAATGTGGGCACCGGGCGCGCCTCGGGCAGGGCCGCCGAGCAAGTCGCCATGGTCAGCGACCAGTCGTTGAGCGTACCCGTGTCAAGTCCCGCGTCGTCGGTGATGCTCAGCGTCCAGGTGCCGGTGGGGTCTTCGGAATGGAATCCGCCAAATGCACCTTCGGGCGCCAGTGGGCTGGCGGTTGTCAGGTTGGCGTAGGCAAAGTCGGTCGCCGGCGTCCCGTCGTCGGTCCACACGGTGCCGGAGAAGACGTTGTCGTTGGCGCCGCCGTTGTCGGTGGTGATCACCTGCGTGGTGCCGGCCGGAGAGGTCAGCGTGATGTCCAGATCGCCTGGAAAGGTATGCGTGATGTCGGTGGTCATGGTTATATCGCAGACATGGTTGCCCAGGCCGCCGACAACCAGATTCGATAAAACGGTGCTGCCCGGGCCGTCCGGAATTGTGGTCGCGATGTCGTTGGTGAAGATGAGCGCAATGGCATCCGGCGCCGCGGGAATCGTCGTGACGTCGAGTGTCCAGCTGTTCAGCGTGCCGACGTCCGCACCTTCATCGTCGATGATGTCGAGGGTCCATGTGCCGTTCGGATCCTCGCCGATGAAAGGCGAAAGCGCCTGCTCCGGAACAAGCGGGCTGGCGACGATGCCGTCGCTGTAGGCAAAGTCGGTCGCCGGTTGCCCGGCCTGGTCGTCCCACAGCGTGCCGGCAAAGACATCGTTTGAACCGCCGCCGTTATCGGTCGTGATGACGACCGTGGTGCCGGCCGGCGAGGTCAGGGTAATCTCCAGATCGCCCGGGAAGGTATGCGTGATGTCGGTGGTCAGATCGAGATCGAGCAGGTACGGACCGGCGCCGCCCACGGTTATGTCGGCGCTGACGGATCCCAGGTCGGGAATCGCGGCCCCCGGCGCACTCGTGACCGAGAAGGTGGTGGCGGTAATGCCGTCGGGCGGGGGCGTGGCCACCCGGGTCTCGCCTGCAGGCGTGGCGTTGTCCCGCTGGAAGAAACCGGCCGGATCGTCGCCGCCCAACGACGCGGCCAGATCCCGATAATCGGCCAGCAGTGATTCCCATTGCGCCGAGCGGTCCTGGCCATTGCCTTTCAGTTGCTGGAGTTGGGCACCGACGGCGATCAGCTCGTCGTACTGGGCCTGCTTGTCCTGAGCAATAGCCGGTTGCAGCAGGATCGCGGCAAGAAGAAAACATCCTGACAGTATTTGCTTGTTCACTTGACCGACCTGATCTGGGGGGGTGAGGTTCGCAAGAATAGCCCAAATGTCGCGCACGATCCGGAACGATCGATCATTTCTCAATGACACGGCCATGATGGGGTGCCCGTCAAAATCCTGGTCATCGGCATGAATCCGGCGACATCCTGCAAGCGGTGTCATAATCGCGGCCGATGAAAATTCCCGCCCGCCTGCAACCCCTGGCCGAAGACGGCTTGATCGACGAAGTGCTGCGGCCGCTGAAAAGCGGCAAGGAAGCCGACGTTTTCGTCGTGCGCTGCGGCAGCGAGAAGCGTTGCGCCAAGGTGTTCAAGGAAGCCAACCTGCGCGGATTCAAGCAGGCCGCGCAGTACCAGGAAGGCCGCAGCGTGCGCAACAGCCGGCGCGCCCGCGCAATGAGCAAGCGCACCCGCTACGGTCAGAAGGAACAGGAAAAGGCCTGGCTCAACGCCGAGGTCGACGCGCTGTATCGCCTTTCGGCTGCCGGCGTTCGCGTGCCTCGCCCGCACGGGTTCGTCGACGGCGTGCTGCTGATGGAGTTGATTGTCGATTCAAAAGGCAACGTCGCGCCGCGCCTGGACGGCATGACCTTCGACCAGGAACAGGCGCGCGACTATCACGACCGGATCATTGCTGAAATCGTCCGCATGCTGGCCGCCGGCCTGATCCACGGCGATCTTTCGGAGTTCAACGTGCTGGTCGACGGTGACGGCCCGGTCATCATCGACCTGCCGCAGGCGGTCAACGCCGCGGCCAACAACAGCGCGGCGATGATGCTGGTGCG
>CAYYZR010000190.1:0-4586 GCA_964476005.1 uncultured Halomonas sp. | reverse complement strand
ACACCTCGCCGATGATTTCGGTCTGGGTCTGGCTGGTCACGGTAAATACCGGGCCGAGATCCGCATTGCAGCTGTCGCATGCATCGCCGATGCCGTCGCCGTCGGCGTCGGCCTGGTCGGCGTTGGCGGTGGCCGGGCAGTTGTCGACATCGTCGGGTACGCCGTCTCCATCGGCGTCGCTCATCACGAACAGTGCGAAGCCGTCGTGGTCGGAGGCCCTGAGCGCGGTGCTGTCGTCCTCGATCAGTTCCTCGGCGGCATCGGCGTTACCGCGGCCGAATTCGAAACCGCGAACGAAGGCTGCAGCCGCGGCCGACGTCAGCGCATGGTCCAGCGTCTGCGCATTGCCCTGGAAGTTGAACGAATAGCGCTGGTCGGCCGGCAGGCTCAGCACCTGGTTTTCGAGGTTCGGATCCACCAGGTCGGGCCCGGAAAGCAGCGCGCCCAGCGGGTCGAGGTTGCCGATGATCTGGCCGACCACGTCGACGTAGCCGTCGGTGAACTCGAATGCGTTGAGATCGCCCAGCACGGTCAGCGGCACGGCCGGATTCGCGGTCTGGAAATCCTGCACCTTCTGCGCAATCGACTGCGCCTGCTCCAGCCGCTTCTGCCGCACCCGCGGCCCCGACGAGGCATCGTCTATACCGTTGAGCGATCGCAGGTGGTTGACCATCACGGCGAACTCGAACGGCGCGCCGTTGCCGGTGTAGGCGCCTTCGAGCAGCAGCGGCGGACGGTCGTGCAGCAGCGAGCCGTCGAAGGTCAGGGTCTCGGCCGCGCCCAGCTGGGTGACGGCGTCGACGCTGATGTTCGCCCGGGTCAGGAAACCGACGTCGATGGTGCCGACGTCGTTGCCTTCGACCAGGTGCGCGGTGTAGCCCACGCCCGGATCCAGCAGCGCAATCTCGGCCGCCAGGTCCTGCAGCACGGACAGGCTTTCGGCTTCCTGCACGCCGAGCACGTCGGGCGAATCCAGCACCTCGACGACGTGGCGGGCGATCTTGACGCGCCGGCGATCGTATTCGGCTGTTGATACCACCTGGTCGTCGCGGCCGCTGACCGCCGGATCGTCGACGTCGTCGAACAGCCGGAACAGGTTCAGCGAGCCGATCGTGAACTCGCCGGGCACGCGGGCGCGCACGGGGTCGGGCAGGGCGGCCGGCGTCACGAAAATGCCCGTCGCCCAGATCTCGTAATCGCCGAATTCATAGGCGATCACGCCGTCGGCATCGAACGTCGAGCCGCCGGGAATCAGCGTGGCCGGCAGGTTCAGCGCATCCTCGTCAAGTTCGAATACTTCCGGGTTGCCGTCCCAGACCGGCAGGCCGGGCAGGCCGGGGAACTCGATGCCCGGTTCGCGGAAACAGCGATCGGGCGCGGTAGTGACGTACACCTCGGCGATCGGATCGCTGCCGAAGCCCTGGTTGCCGCTGCAGACCACGCCGCCCGGAATGGACACGCGCATGCCTTCCATCCGCTCGAATTCCAGCGGATCCTGGGGCGCGATCGGCGACGGCAGGAGGCCGTCCAGTACGACGCTGGTCGGCAGCGAATTGGCAGAAGAATCGATCGTCAGATCAGTCACGCTGGTGATCTGCGTGAGATCGAAGAACTCGACCGCGGTCCCGGACACGTCGACCTGGTCGCCTGGTTCTACCGTCGGCGCAGTACCGGTAAATACGACGATGCCGTTGGACGTGTCGGCGTCGGCATCGGCACGCGCGTCCGGCGTCTGGATGACGAACTTGTCGGGGCCGACCGCGGTGACAATGTTGTCCAGGGTTGTGACGAGCTGACCTTCCAGCGGCGAGGTGAAGCCGTTGCCCTGTATTTCGAAGATCTCGACGGTGACCGGCGGCCCGACCGGGCCGGCGTTCGGATCGGGACAGCTCGCGCTGTCGGTTGAGTTCGTCTCGCCCGGCGTGATGCAGCGCAGCGAGAAGTCGGCGTTGTTGTCGTCGGTATCGGCGCCGTCGGGCTGGCGAGACAGGCCGATGAAGTCGGTGCTGTTGTCGTCGCCGACCGCAGTACCGGTACCCTCGACGAACGGGGCGGCCATGCTGCCCTCGTAGCTGATCACGTCGATGATCGTCGCGCCCTGGACCAGCGCGACCGCGTCGGGCGAACCGTTCTGGATCAGGTTGGTATCGGGGGTCGTGTCGAGGTCGCAATTGGGCGTGTTGGCCGCATCGCCGCAGACCACGAAGAATTCGCCGGCCGCCAGGCTGACGTCGGGCAGGTTGATGGTGTTGTAGGTGCTGTCATTGCTGCCGTTGACCAGTTCGAGCGCCAGCCCGTTCAGGCCGACCGCGTCGGCGCCGGGGTTGAAGATCTCGACGAACTCGGCCGCGTCGGTGCCCGGCTGGTCATAATCGACTTCGTTGATGACCAGGTCGGGCGCGGGGGCGGGCACGGCCTGGTTTTCCGCGCCAGGGGTGTTGAGAGCCTCGCCGGGCTCGGGCGTGCCCGGGTCAAGCGCCGGGATACCGGCGCCACTGAAATCGTTGCGCGTCCAGTCGGCAACGGCATCGGTATCGGTGCCGTCGGGCAGCCGCGAGGCGCCGCCGACCGTGAACGGGCTGCCGTCGAAATTGGGCGCCAGTACGACCATCGAATAGCTCTGATCGGACGCCCCGCCGTCGCTGACCGACACGCTGTCGACCAGATCGGTCCATGGCGTGGAATCCAGCACGCCGTCGTCATTGGTGTCGAGATCGTCGCCTACGCTGCCCGACCAGCCCTCGACCAGCAGGAACGAGATCGAGCCATTCTCGAGCTGGTTGTTCAAAAAGCCCGTAAACCAGTGCCCGGTCGCGTTGGTGGTGGCGATCGGAAACACGCCGTCGACCGTACCCGATGCAGTGCTGTCGCCCTCGACCTCCAGGATGGTATAGGCCGAATAGTCGGTCGATGGTGTGCCGAGAATCTCGATGAATTCATTGGCATCGCTGCCGGTGTGGTTGGTGACGAATTCGTTGATGACCGGTGCGACGACGCTGCCTACGGCAAGGTTGGGTGCCCCGGGGGTGTTGATGGCTTCACCAATTTCCGGCGTGCCCGGGTCCAGCGACGGCAGCCCCGCGCCGTCGAAATCGTTGCGCGTCCAGTCGGAGACAGTATCGGTATCGGTGCCGTCGGGCAGCCGCGACGCGCCGCCGGGCTGGAACGAATTGCCGTCGAAGTTCGGCGCAAGGTCGACCGTCGAGTAGACAAAATCAGAGGCGCCGCCGTCGCTGGTCGCAACCCCGTCGATCACCGACGTCCACGGCAGGGCGACGTCGAAGCTGCCGTCGTTGTCGGTGTCCAGGTCGGTGCCGGCCGAGCCGGAAAAGCCTTCGATCAGCAGCAGCGTGATCGTGCCGTTCTCGGCGTCGAATGCGCCCAGCGGGGTGGCGTAATGGCCGGTGGCGTCGGTCGTTCCCAGGGCAACCGCTTCGTCGATGACGCCGGCGCTGGTCCCGTCGCCCTCGATTTCGATCACCGAAAAGGCCGAGTAATCGGTATTGGGCGCGCCGAAGATCTCGACATAGGTCTCGCTGTCGGTGCCACTGTGATCGACGACGAACTCGTTGATCACCGGGGTGATGGCAACGCCGGCCTTTACCGGCGACAAGCCGACCGAGGCGAAAACGATGAGTGCAAGCAGGGCGCGGCCTGCCGCGCGGGCCATGGGGAATCGAATCGACATGGGGTTTCCTTGGTGGGGTGCTGGTTTTTTTGTGACCGGAACGGAAAACGGTAACCGGATTTTGTGACATACCGCTGACAATCGCAAGTCGCGTTGCAGTATTGGCCTCGCTCGCTCCGGACAATACGCACCGCGCAGATGCCCTTTGTGCCCGGAACGAGGCACCGACCACCCAGCCGTCGCGGCTACTCGGTTACCGTCGCGGTCAGCTGTGTGCGGCTGTTGGACGCGATGGCGAACCCGTCCGGGTGGGTGATGGCGACCGTGGTCATGCCGGCGGTGGCCGGGTCGAAGCCGGTGGTCAGTCGGCTGCCGCCGTTGGGCTGGAAGCTCAGCGGGCTGGCGGTGATGGCGCCGACGGCCGGATCGGAACTGGTCACGGCCACGTCGACCGGGCCGAAGCCGGGGCGCAGTTCCTGCTGCTCGAGCCGGATGGCGTCGGAGGTGCGCAGCCGGTACAGGCGCACGTCGATGGTGCTGTTGCCCGAGAAGGTGGTGGTGCCGAAGTCGCTGCTGACCAGGTGGAAGCCCGAGGGCGTGACGTCCAGGCTGCGCACTGCGTCGTTGTAGCCGGCCGCCGAGGCGGTGATCGTGGTGCTGCCCTGGGCGATGCCCTGGACGTAGAAGGTGCGCGAACTCGTATTGTCGACGCCGCTGAAGGTGATCGAGGTCGAGCCGACCGCGGCCGGGTCGGCGGAGATCAGCGCGGTGGACCCGTCGGCGACGGTCAGCGTGATCTCGGTGTCGCCCGGTGGGCTGACCGACAGGCTGACCGCATGGCTGGTCTGCAGGTGCTCGCCGACGGCCACGTTGCCGATCGAGATGTTCGGCGCATCGACGGTGGCGGTCAGCTGTGTGCGGCTGTTGGACGCGATGGCGAACCCGTCCGGGTGGGTGA
>CAYYZR010000189.1:0-4653 GCA_964476005.1 uncultured Halomonas sp. | reverse complement strand
GCCCGATGCCGAAAATGATCGCGGTGCAGGCCGAGGGCTGCGCGCCCATGGTGCGGGCGTTCGACGCCGGCGAGGAATTTGCAACCCGCTGGGAAAATGCAACCACCCGGGCCGCAGGCATCCGCGTGCCGCAGGCGGTCGGCGACTTCCTGATCCTGCGCGCGGTGCGCGAATCCGGCGGCAGGGCGATTGCGGTCAGCGAGGATGAAATCGTGCGGTCCTGGAAATCGCTCGCATCGGAAGAAGGCATCCTGATGTGCCCCGAGGGTGCCGCGACGCATGCGGCCTGGCTGCGCATGGTCGAGGCCGGCGAGATCGACCGGGACGAGAAAGTCGTGCTCTACAACTGCGCGACCGGGCTCAAGTACAAGCTGCCGGAACTCTGACACCCATGGCCGACTGCCGATTCATCACCGATTATCCTGCTCTGGTCCGGCACCGCGCCGAACTGAAAGCGGCCGCCCGCGCCCGCTGGACCCGGCTGGCGATCGCGTTGCCGCTGCTGTCGTTTCTTGCTTACGGGGCGTTTTCGCTGAGTCCGCAATTCGGATTGTTCGTCGCCGCGGTCGGTGCCGGAGTGCTGTTCTTCCTCTGGCTGCCGGGCGGAAGCTCCGTCGATGCCGGCGCATTGGCCGGCGTGGAAGGCGAGGTGAGCGCGCTGGAGCGACTCAAGACGCTGCCGGGCGATTTCCTCGTGTTCAATCGGGTAAGGCTGCCCGACGGCCAGTTGCCCAATGGCTGGCGCGAACTGGATTTCATCGTGGCCGGCCCTACCGGTTTGTGGATCGTCGAGGTCAAGAACACGCCCGGTCACGTCTACGTGCAACCCGACGAGCGGCACTGGCCGCTGGCGCGACGCGGCGGTTGCGGCGGCCGGCCGAACTGGAACGCGGTCGAAAACCCGATACCCCAGGCGCGCGCCCAGGTTGATTCCCTTCGCAGATGGCTGTTGCAGCACGGCATCGCGGCCGACCCGAAACCATTGATCTGCCTGTCGCATTCGGAAGTGGCGGTGGACAATGCCGGTGCCTCACCGGTGCCGGTGGTGGTGCGCGATCAACTCGCCGATCGGATTGAATCGGGGCCGCGACGCGCGTTGCCCGGCGGCCTGCTCGAGACGCTGAGCCTGTTTCGACAATCCGGCGCCACGGCGGTCGAACGCGCCGCCTGAATCCTTGTTCAGCGCGATTGTCGAACCCCGCGAAGATACCAGGCGAGCACGACCCAGTCGTACAGGAAGTGGACCATGATCGGCACCACCAGGTTGCCGGTAGCCTGATAAAGCCATCCCAGGTAAAGGCCCATCACGCAGGTCAGCACAAAGTAGGCCGGCGTCAGCGCGTGCGCGAGCCCGAACAACAGCGAGGCGACGGCGAGCGCCGTCACCGGCCCGATCGGCCCTTCCAGCCCGGCCTGGATCACGCCCCGAAACAGCAGTTCCTCGCCGATGCCGGCGGCCAGCGCAACGGCAAACACGGCGGCCGGCCCGGCATTCCTGAATAGCGGCAGCAGATGATCCTCGACGATACGTCTGAGTGCTTCGACCCAATCCCAACGAAGCCGCATCACAGCAAGTATGGCCGCGACCATCGGCACGGTCGCCAGCACCGACAGGCCCAATGCACTTGCGCTGGAATCGATCGACAGCCACGGTCGCAGGCCGAACAGCAGTGCAAGCAGCAGCGCCAGGATTCCCAGCGCGCTCTCGAAGCCCAGCGCGAAAGTGATCGGCCGGCGCTTCATAAATGCGCCGAGGCGCGTCGACCGGTGGTCGTCTTCGACGGACGGGTCCTGACGCCCGGCCGCCGGGTCGCTCACCGCGGACCGCCCGGCGAAAAGAAGCTGCTGTCGCTTTCAGCAGGGACGCCGGACATCAGCTGCCCGCGCCGGGCGGTCCATTTGCGTGCCATCCGCAAGATCGAAGTCTCGGTTGTGAACTGCTGCAAGCGCGCCAGGGGCACCCAGGCCAGGTCATGCGATTCGTCGCTGACGACATAATCGCGTCCCGAGCAGCTGACCAAAACGAAACGCACGTCGAAATGAAAGTGCGCCGGGTCGGCCTTGCGCGCCGGAATCTCGTGGACGTCGATGTCCAGGATGGCGCGTGAGAGCAATTCCACGGCAAGACCCGACTCTTCCTCGGCCTCGCGTTGCGCCACCGCAGCGGTGTCTGGATCGCCGTCGCTATGCCCGCCGAGCTGCAGCCAGGCGTTCAGCTTGCGGTGGTGAGTGAGCAGTACATGTTCGCCCGAATCGTCCACCAGCCAGGCTGAGCCGGTGACGTGGCCGGGCCGGAAGCAATCGCGCTCGAAGCAGTTGGCGCGGCCCGAAAGCAGGGACTGGAACTCATCGACGACCGTGGCTTCCGCGGGGTAGCGCTGGCGATAGTCGCTCAGCGCATCAGACAGATCGAACGGGTTGGGGCAGGGTGTTTGAATCATGGGATTCCGTAGCAAAGGAGGCGGGCCGGCGCGCCGATATTACCAATGATCAGATCGGCGACGCCGGTCATCCACTGCGTCGTCCCCTTGTCTGGACCGCAGCGCGAGGCGGGTCGACCCGGCGCCACTGGCCCGGCGCCAGTTGTTCCAGCGTGAAGTCGCCGACCGCGGATCGCACCAGCCGCAGCGTCGGGTGACCGACGGCCGCGGTCATCCGGCGCACCTGGCGATTGCGGCCCTCGGTGATGATCATCTCCAGCCAGACGTCGGTGACGTTCTTGCGGGAGCGCACCGGCGGGTCGCGCGGCCAGAGGTTTTCGGGCGCGTCGATGCGCCGGACTGTCGCCGGCCGGGTCAGCTTGCCGTCCAGTTCCACCCCGCGGCGCAGCGTCGCCAGCGCCGCCTCGTCGGGCTCGCGTTCGACCAGCGCAAGATAGGTCTTGGGCAGCTTGTACTTCGGCGACGAGATACGTGCCTGAAGCGCGCCGTCGTCGGTCAGCAGCAGCAGACCCTCGGAGTCCTTGTCAAGCCGGCCGGCCGGATAGACGCCGGGGACGTCGATGTAGTCGGCCAGCGTCGCGCCTTCGCCGCTGAACTGGCACAGCACGGCGAAGGGCTTGTTGAACGCGATCAGCATGGAATCTCGACGTTCGGCAGCCTTGGACTACGACGAATGCTCGCCATCGATCTTGTCTTGCGTCCGTGTTTCAAAATCCCCGGCGTCGTGGCGCTCGAGCAGCTGCATCGACGGATCGCCGAACGGACGGTTGACCATGCGCCCGCGCTGCACGGCCGGGCGCGCATCGATCGCCTTGCTCCAGCGCTGGACGTTTTCGTAGGTCTCCACCTGGAGGAACTCCGCGGCGTCGTAGAGCCGGCCCAGCGCGAGTTGGCCGTACCAGGCCCAGATCGCCATGTCGGCAATCGTATAGTCGCCGCCGGCCATGAACTCATGATCGGCCAGATGCCGGTCAAGCACGTCGAGCTGGCGCTTGGCCTCCATCGTGAAGCGGTCGATGCAGTACTTGATCGGCTCCGGCGCATAGGCGTAGAAGTGGCCGAAGCCCCCGCCCAGGTAGGGGGCGGCGCCCATCTGCCAGAACAGCCAGTTCAGGCACTCGGTGCGTGCATGCTGATCGACGGGCAGGAAGGCGTCGAATTTTTCGGCCAGATAAAGCAGGATGGAACCAGATTCGAACAGCCGCATTGAAGGTTCGGTGCTGTGGTCGACCATGGCCGGAATCTTGGAATTCGGATTGACCTCGACAAAGCCCGAACCGAACTGGTCGCCCTCGCTGATATCGATCAGCCAGGCGTCGTACTCGGCGCCCGAAAACCCGCGCGCAAGCAGTTCCTCGAACATGATGGTGACCTTGACCCCGTTCGGCGTGGCCAGCGAGTAAAGCTGGTGCGGATGCTTGCCGACCGGCAGTCGCTTCTCGTGGGTCGGCCCGGCGGTGGGGCGGTTGATGTTGGCGAACTTGCCGCCGTTGCCCGGTTCCCATTCCCAGACGGTCGGTGGCGTGTAGTCTGATTCGGTCATGAAATGCTTTCCCGTTCGGATTTTCAATGAGCAGTATACGCAATGGATCGAGCGTTCCGCCTCAATCCCGAATATCTGTTCCGTCGGTTCCCGCGCGACAAAGTATTTCGAACCCCTCCATCGCATCCTTGATGCCCGCCCGGTAGAGTCGCATGCCGTGTTCGACGCTGGCCAGCGCCGGTTCCGAGCCGATCCGGCCGTCTCCAAAGTTGCGGCGGAAGTCGCGCGCGTCGCGGAAGTCTCCGTCGGGGGCGCGCGCCGGATTCGGCCTTGCATTGCTGACCCGGCCCGGGTAGGCAAACCAGGTCAGTGAAATTTCCGATGGTGTGGCGTGCGAGCCCTCGGCGTCGCCGAAAAGTTCTGCCGACAGTTTCCTGACCCGTGGGCCGGTGAACCAGTTGAACAGGTTCAGATGCAGCTCCGAAGCACGTCCGGCCATGCTCGAATCGGACCAGATCTCCGAAAACGCGGCTTGCGCGGTGGCAATGTTGCCCCCGTGACCGTTGAGAAACATGAACCGACGGAATCCCTGCGCCGACAGCGAGCCGACCACGTCTCGGATCACCGCGATCAGCGTGCTCGGCCTGAGCGCGATCGAGCCCGGAAAGGCAAGATGATGCTGGGCCATGCCGATGCTCAGCGTGGGGCCGACCAGCACGCCGAGTTCGG
>CAYYZR010000188.1:0-4680 GCA_964476005.1 uncultured Halomonas sp. | reverse complement strand
ACCGATCGCCTTGGCCCATGTTGCACCTGCTGCGCGAAGCCAGCATCGAGGCGGCCACGGCGAATCACCCCGATCCCGACGCAATTTATCAGCGCAACATCGAGACGCTGCGCTCGCTGGGCGTGGACGGGTGGAAGGATTTGGTCGAGGGAGAATGAAACGCGGGTTTAGGGTTAAGGGTTTCCTGATAAGCGTTGTGTCTCAGTAGGGTCAAAGTCGCTGGGCCCCGGATCAAGTCCGGGGCGACGAAGATGGGTTTTCGAGGCGACCGGGCTTGCGATTGTCAGCGGCCTGTCACATTATGTCGCTATCGTTTTTGGTCCGTTCTCGGTTCGCCCCAGCAAAAAAACAGAACCCCAATCAAGGAAAATCCATGACGTCTCGATTTCCCATGGCCCGCGCGGCCGGCCGCGTTTTGTTGATCCTCATCGCATTCGGCTGCCTGGCACTGCCGCTGGCCAATGCCGGCGGCACTGCCCCGGTCATCAACGAGTTCGTCGTCGATCACACCGGCAGCGATACGGGGACCTACGTCGAGATCTTCGGCTCGCCGAATACCGATTATTCGGCGTTCTCGGTGATCGAAATCGAGGGCGACACCACCGGGGCGGGCGTAATCGACGAGGTCGTGGCGCTTGGTACAACCAACGCGACCGGCCATTTCGCCACGCCGGTCGGGGCGTTCGACGCCGAGAACGGCGCGATTACGCTGCTGCTGGTCGAAGGGTTTTCCGGCTCGGCCGGCACCGATCTGGATACCGATAACGACGGGACCTTCGACGTTGCCCTGCCGTGGACAGCGCTGGTCGACGGCGTCGCGACCAGCGACGGCGGCGCCTCTGATTTCGTCTATTCGACGGTGGATCTGGCTCCGAACTTCGATGGCAATTCATTTCAGCCCGGCGGCGCGTCGAGGCTGCCCGACGGCACCGATACCGATACAGTCGCAGACTGGACGCGCAACGATTTCGACGGCGCCGGTCTGCCTGCGCTGGACCCCGGCTCGCCCGAGCCGGGCGAGGCGCTGAACACGCCCGGGGCACCCAACCTGCCGGCCGGCGGCAGTCTTCCACCGGTGATCAACGAACTGGTGGCCAACCACACCGGCTCCGACACCAACGAGTACATCGAGGTATTCGGCTCGGCCGATACCGACTATTCGGCATTCACCGTGGTCGAAATCGAGGGCGACAGCACTGCGTCCGGAACCGTGGACGGCGTGTTTCCCGTCGGCACCACCAACGCCAACGGCCATTGGTCGAGCGGTTTCCTGAACAACCAGCTCGAAAACGGCTCGCTCACGCTGCTGCTGGTCGATGGCTGGTCCGGCGCCGCCGGCACCGACCTGGATACCGATGACGACGGCGTGCTGGATGCGACGCCGTGGACGGATTTGATCGACAGCGTGTCGATCAGCGACGGCGGCGCGTCCGATCAGGCCTACTCGACGACGGTCCTGGCACCGAATTTCGACGGCAGCCCGTTCACCCCGGGCGGCGCGTCACGGATTCCCGACGGCGTCGATACCGATACCGCCGCCGACTGGGTCCGCAACGATTTCGACGGCGCCGGCATTCCGGCGCTGGACCCCGGCTCGCCCGATCCGGGCGAGGCGCTGAATACGCCCGACGCGCCGAATGAAGCGGTCCCACTGCCGGCCCCCGAGCTGGTGATCAACGAGGTCGACTACGACCAGCCGGGCACCGACGCGGCCGAATTCATCGAAATCAAGAACGTCGGCGGTTCCACGGCCAGCCTGGACGGGCTGGCGGTGGAACTGGTCAACGGCAGCAATGACTCGGTCTACAACTCGTTCAATCTGCCCAATTTCAGCCTGCCGTCCGGCGGCTACTTCGTGATCTGCGCCAACGCGGCCAACACGCCTAACTGCGATCTGGACGTGACCCCGGACACCAACCTGGTCCAGAACGGCTCGCCCGACTCGATCGGGCTGGTGCAGGGCGCGCAGGTGATCGACGCGATCAGCTATGAGGGCAGCGTCGCCGCGCCCTACGTAGAGGGCACCGGCACGTCGGCGTCTGACGACAACTCCACCGACTTCATCGGCCTGGCGCGAATTCCAGATGGCGCCGATAGCGACAACAACGACGCCGACTTTTCGCTGCGCTGCATTACCCCAGGCGCCGATAACACGACCGACAGCACTAACTGCCCCGATCCGAACGGCCCGCCAGCGCCGGTCACCGCCGAGATCTTCGAGATCCAGGGCAACGGCTTCGACTCGCCGCTGCTCGGCGCGGTCGCGACCACCAACGAAAATATCGTGACCGCGGTCGGCTCCGACCTGTTCGTGATGCAGACCCCGGACGCGCGCGCCGATGCCGACGCCGACACCTCCAACGGCATCGTCGTGTTTACCGGCGGCGCGCCGGGCGTGGCCGTGGGCGACCTGGTCGACGTGACCGGTGAGGTGGTCGAGTTCTTCGGCCTGACCGAGATCAGCAATTCCCCGACCGTTAACGTGACCAGTTCCGGCAACCCGCTGCCGGCGGCCGTGGCGCTCGACACCGCCGTTCCGTCGCCGAATGCGCCCCAGGATCCGCTGGAGTTCGAGCGCATCGAGGGCATGCGCGTGACCCTGGCCAGCGGCCGGGTGTGCAGCGGCAACCAGGGCTTCGGCTCCGATCCGATTGCCGAGGTCCATATCCGGGCCGGTACCGAACGCTGCCTGCGCGAGCCGGGGATCGAATTCCCCGGACAGCCGGGTCTGCCGGTTTGGGACGGCAACCCGGAAGTGTTCGAGCTCGATCCGGACGCGTTGGGCCTGGCCAATATCACCATCCCCGGCGGTTCGAGCTTCAGCGCCGAGGGCGTGATCGGCTTCGAATTCGGTGATTACGAACTGTGGCCGACCAGCCTGTCGACCACCGACGCGGCGCTTCCGGTACCGGTCCGCGCGCGCGCTCCCGGCGAGTTCACGATCGGTTCGCTGAACCTGCTGCGGCTGTTCAACGACATCGACGATCCGGCCGACCCGGCCGGGCGCGACGACTTCGTTGTGAGTACCGCCGACTACCAGATCGCGCTGACCAAGCGCGCGCGCTACATCATCGAGGTGCTCGAGGCGCCGGACGTGCTCGGCGTGCAGGAAGTCGAGAGCCTGGTCGTGATGGAGGATCTGGCCGATGCGATCCGCGCGATCGACCCGGCCATCGACTACAGCGCCTTCCTGGTCGAGGGAAACGATGTCGGCACGATTGATGTCGGATTCCTGACCCGCGCCGGCATCAGCGTCGACGCGGTCACCCAGCTGGGCGCGGCGGAGACCCTGACCTTCGACGGCTCGCTGCTGCACGACCGCCCGCCGCTGCTGCTCGAAGGCGCGTATACCGCCAACGGCGTGCCGTTCGGGTTCGCGGTGATGGTCAACCACATGCGTTCGCTGAGCGGGATTGACGATTCCGGCAGCGGACCGCGGGTGCGCCAGAAACGGCTGGAACAGGCGCAGTCGATCGCGCAGAAGGTGCAGGACTTCCAGACCGGCAATCCGACCGTGCCGCTGACGCTGGTGGGCGACTACAACGCGTTCGAGTTCACCGACGGCTACGTCGACGTGATCGGCCAGATCATCGGCAATCTCGATCCAGCCGGTGCGCTGCTGAGCGGCCCGGATCTGGTCAACCCCGATCTGGTCAACGAGGTGCTGACGCTGCCGGCCGAGCAGCGCTATTCGTTCAACTTCCGCGGCAACGCCCAGACGCTGGACCACGCGCTGACCTCTGCGGCCGCCCAGATTTGGGTGCGCGAGTTCGCCTTCGGCCGCGGCAACGCCGATGCCGCCGAGGTGTTCCGCGAAGACGACACCACGGTGCTCGGGTCTTCCGACCACGACGGCTACGCGCTGTTCATGATGAGCGATGCCGACGGTGACGGCGTGCCCGACGATGCCGACAACTGCCCGGTGACCGCAAACGCGGACCAGGCCGACGCCGACGGCGACGGCATCGGCGATGCCTGCGACAGCTGCAACGCCGATCTCGGCCCGGTGTTCACCGTGACCAGCCAGACCCAGACCGAAATCATCGGAGAGGTATTCGACTGTGCCGGCGTTCAGTCTCTTGCCCTGGGACCCAACGCCGACAACGTCAGCCTGGTGGTCACTTCCGGTCAACCGGGCGATCCTCTGTGGACATTCGTGATCACGCTGGTCGATCCAACCCAGAGTGGCAACGTCAATCTTCTGGCCGAAGGCGCGAACATGGCTGCGGCCAAACTCAGTCTCGCATTCACGGCAGCCGTGCCGATCCCGGCGCTGGATCCGCGCGGCCTGCTGTTGCTGATGCTGGCGATATTGCTGGCCGGCGCAGTGGTGTTTCGCCAGCGCTGCGGTTATTGACGCCGGGGCGCACCGTGCGCGCTCCGGGCTTTACGGCCGGGCCGAACCGACTACCGCGGCGGCACGCAAAGGGAAGCTGGCTGAATCCGGCGTTATCGGGTAGCCGGGAGGCAAGCGGCCATATCGGGCGTGTCCGGATTCATGGCCATACGTCCTTGCTATACGGGAAGTGGCGTTTAAGCAACCGGTTGCGACCATTTCCATGATCCGCCCGCCACTTTGTTATTCGGCGAGGTGTTCGCGAATGAACTTGAACAGCTCTCGATACGCCCGGCCGTGGCGTTCCGATAGCCCGGTAGCGGCATCGTGCTTGCGGGCTGAAC
>CAYYZR010000187.1:0-4753 GCA_964476005.1 uncultured Halomonas sp. | reverse complement strand
TCGAACCACTCGGTCTCGCCTTTGGGAAAGTTGGTCAGGACCACCTTGATCGGCTCGAGTACTGCCATGCGGCGCGGCGCGCGCTCGTTGAGGTCATCGCGCAGATTGCGTTCCATCGCACCGAACGGGATGATGCTTTCCGACTTGGTTACCCCGATTTCGTTGCAGAAATTGCGGATCGAGCGCGGCGTGAAGCCGCGACGGCGAATACCGGCGAACGTGGGCATGCGCGGGTCGTCCCAGCCATCGACGAAGCCCTCGTCGACCAGTCGCATCAGGCGGCGCTTCGACAACACGGTGAAATCCAGATTCAGCCGCGAGAACTCGATCTGCTGCGGCTTCGACGGCACCGGCAAATGATCGACCAGCCAGTCGTAAAGGGGCCGGTGGTCCTCGAACTCCAGCGTGCACAGCGAATGCGTGATGCCTTCGATCGCGTCGGACTGGCCGTGGGCGAAGTCGTAGCTGGGATAGATGCACCAGTCGTCGCCGGTGCGCGGATGCCGCTGATGACGAATGCGGTAAAGGACCGGATCACGCATGTTGATGTTGGGCGAGGCCATGTCGATCTTCGCGCGCAGCACGTGGACACCGTCGGCGAATTCGCCGGCACGCATGCGAACGAACAGATCGCGGCTCTCGGCCGGCTTCCGATCGCGGTGCGGGCTTGGCGTGCCCGGCTCGGTCAATGTGCCGCGCTGGGCCCGGATCGCGTCGGCGTCCTGGCTGTCGACGTAGGCCAGGCCATTGTCGATCAGATGCAGCGCATAGTTGTAGAGCGTGGGGAAGTAATCGGAGGCATAGCATTCCCGCGCCCACTGGTAACCCAGCCAGGCGACGTCCTCGCGAATCGCATCGACGTAGCGCTGCTCTTCCTTGATCGGGTTTGTGTCGTCGAACCTCAGGTTGGTTTCGCCGCCGAATTCATCGGCCATGGCGAAATTGAGCACAATGGACTTCGCATGACCGATATGGAGATAACCATTGGGCTCAGGCGGGAAGCGGGTCACGACGCGATCGTGCTTGCCGGATTCAAGCTCCTGGCGGATGCGGTTGCGAATGAAATGCGCCGGTGGATTGGGTGCGTTTTCGCTCATGGACTGCAGCACTGATTGAAGGTTTGCCATTGTAGCGGATTGATCGCTGACGAGCCCCGCCGCCGCGGCCAAATGGCGTCGGGACCGGCGTCGTGGATTTCCATTCCGCCGGGATTTGCGCTAACCTGCGGCGTGCTTTCATTCAGACCGGCGGCCCGACGAGGGCGGGCCGGCGTCCACCCAGCAGCCAAAGAAACCGCATATGTCCGAAATTCGCTTCGACCACCAGAAACTGAGCAATCGCATCCTCATTGCACTGGGACTCGGCCTGCTTGTCGGCCTGATCCTGAACGCGACCGTGGCCGACAACGAATGGGTTCGCACCTGGCTGCTGGATGGAATTCTCAACGTCGTCGGTGAGGCGTTCGTGCGCCTGCTGAGCATGCTGGTGGTGCCGATCGTCTTCGTATCACTTATTACAGGCGTATCGTCGCTGGCCGACCCGAAAAGCCTCGGACGCGTCGGTGGCCGGGCGATCGGACTCTACCTGATGACGACCGGCATCGCGATCCTGCTGGCACTTTCCGCCGGCCAGATCTTCCAGACCGGGGTCGGCGCGAGTCCGGCGGGCATGGAGACACCGGAGATTTCGGCCGCGCCATCGTTTACCGAAGTGCTGATCAATCTCGTACCGAGCAATCCGGTCGAAGCCATGGCCGAGGGCAACATGCTGCCGATCATCGTGTTCGCGATCCTGCTCGGGCTGGCCATGTCGTTTGCCGGCAAGTCGGGCCAGCGCGTCTCGGAATTCTTCTCCGATTTCATGGACGTGGTAATGAAACTGGTCGGCATTGTCATGCTGATCGCACCCTATGGCGTATTCGCGCTGATCACGACAATGGCGGCAACCACAGGCTGGGGTACTTTCGCCGGCGTGATCAAGTATGTATTGCTGGTCATGGGAATCCTTGTCCTGCACGCCGCGGTGGTCTACCCGACGTTGCTCAAGGTGTTCACCGGTTTGAGCCCGTTCGTTTTCTATCGCCAGATTCGCGACGTACTGGCGTTTGCCTTTTCGACCGCCTCGTCCGGGGCGACCATCCCGGTAACGTTGCGGGCCGTTCAGGAAAGGCTGGGCGCAAGCAACCGGGTCAGTTCGTTTACCGTCCCGCTGGGCGCGACAATCAACATGGACGGCACGGCCATCATGCAGGGCATTGCCGTTGGGTTCATCGCCCAGTTCTACGGGGTGGACCTGAGCCTGACCCAGTACCTGATGGTGATCTTCATGGTGGTGATGGCTTCCATCGGTGCGGCCGGCGTTCCGGGCGTCGGCCTGATCCTGCTGGCCGGCGTGCTGGATCAGGTCGGCCTGCCACGGGAAGGCATTGCGCTCATTCTCGGCGTCGATCGAATTCTCGACATGACCCGCACCGCGGTCAACGTGACCGGCGACTCGGTCGTGACCTGCATCGTCGCCGACGGCGAAGGCGAACTGGATCGCGAAACCTTCTACAGCAGAACGCCGAAAATCGCCGCCGAGGGGGAAGCCTGAGCGATCTCTGAATACGCCTGAACGGGCACGACGGCGCTTATGAAAGCCTCGCGGCCCTATCCGGGTCTTCTCGGATATCCCACGCGGCCAACCGCGGGGAAGCAAACAGGAGTATTCGAATGTACCAGATCAGGATTGGAATCCTCGCGGCGATATTGACCGGCATGGCGTTTGCCGCCACCGGCGCAATCGCTCAGAACGAGCAGGAGCAGCCGCGGAACCGGTTCGAGCACGACATTCTCGTCGAAACCTTCGGTTACGACGAATCCACGCCGGCCGCCGTCGATTTCGAGGACATGTACCAGGGCTGCCCGGCGCGCGACTGCATACCGTCGATCGACGACCCCGAATACGTGAGCGCGGACGAAGCCGCACGATTCATGCGCGACGGCGAGCTTGTGCTCGCCATCGATCACAACGGCGACAGGCGCGCCTGGCCGATCCGGATTCTCGATTTCCACGAAATCGTCAACGATACGATCGGGGGCGATCCCGTGGCGGTGACCTGGTGTCCGCTGTGCGGCTCGGGGCTGGCTTTTCGGCGTGAGCTCGGCGGCGAGGTCGTCGAGTTCGGCGTGTCCGGACTACTGCACGACTCCGACCTGGTGATGTACGACCGCAAGACGAACTCGCTATGGCAGCAGATCACCGGGAAAGCGGTCATGGGACCGGCCATGGGCGAAACCCTGCAGGAAGTGCCCGCAACCATTACCGAGTGGGCAACCTGGAGATCGGCCCACCCTGAAACCCGCGTGCTGGCGCCGCCCGATTCCGGAAGGGATTACAGTCACAGCCGGCCCTACGCCGCCTATGAGAAGAGCGATCGTCTGATGTTTCCGGCGGCCCGGCGGGATCTGTCCATCCATCCGAAGACGGTAGTGCACGGCTTCACCATCGATGGACAGCACCTGGCGGTGACCGACAAAGCGCTGCACGAGAACGACCGGATCGAGACCAGCATCGCCGGACGGGATCTGACCGTTACCCGCAATCCCGATGGCAGCGTCACGGCGGTCGACGATGCGGGTCGTGAACACGCTGCGGTGCGGTCTTTCTGGTTCGCCTGGTTCAACTTCCACCCGGACACGCGCAGAATCTGAAAAATCGGGCCGCGCGCCAGGCGGGGCAAGGCCTCGCCGGTCCGTACTTAGTCGGCAGTGGCCGGATCGCTCATGAGCGTGTCAAGTGATTGCCGGATGCGCGCAGCCCAGAACGGCGCGCGCCTCTGGGCGCGCTGGGTATGATTCAGGTCCTCGAAACCCGGCGGATTGGTGGCCAATACGTCGTACAGATTGAATCTGATCTGACGCTGGCGATCGACGATGAAAAGGCCGGGCGTGCCCTTGACCCCCCAGGATTCGGCGACCTCACCGGCTTCCGGTAGCAGCACGAAGTCGAACCCGTGCTCCTTGAGGTAAGCGGAGGGGTCCTGCTGATCGCGGAAATTGAGCGCATATACGGTGACCCGGTCGCCGAATTCGTCCTTGATGCTCTGGAGGTGCGGCATCAGCGCACGACAGTAAGGACACCAGCTGGCCCAGAAAAGGTAGACGCCTATGCCTTGCTGATTGGCCGGCAGATCAAGCGCGGCGCCTGTGTCGGTTTCGAGCGAAAACGACGGTGCTTCGGGATACTCCTGTGCATTGACCGAAGCTGCTGCGAGAAGCGCCAGCACAAGGGTCAGGCGATACATTGCGGATTTCATTGAAAGCTCCTGTGGAATCTAATCCAGCCCCGATTGTCCCGTTGCGATAGAAGACCGGATCCACTGGAAAATCTTCCATCCACTCTTTGCAGGTCGCCACCCACTATATAAAAAAGCCCCGAGCCTATGTGACGCGGGGCTTTCGAATAAATGACTGGCGGTGACCCGCTTGCGTGTGCGTGTACAGGCAAATCAAATCAAGCGGCCGTGCGGCCGCACAAGCTGGTCCGAAAGGGCCTTCCCGCGCAGCCGAGGCACGGGTTGCGATGCGAACTCAAGGGTGCCTAGAGTTGGCACCCGTCGGCGCGTTCAGCGCCAGCGCGAAGCGGAGTGATTTGCGGACATGCGCCGCAAATCGCGAGTGCGGTTGCGGCCCAGCAACTGCACCAATAAAGAATAAAAAAAAGCCCGCGCCAATATGGCACGGGCTTTTGGAATAAATGCCTGGCGGTGACC
>CAYYZR010000186.1:0-4768 GCA_964476005.1 uncultured Halomonas sp. | reverse complement strand
GAATCTTCAGGAGCGCAAGATCCCGTCGCTGATCGGCGGCCAAAACCATGACGTTGTCGTAGGTTTCACCATTGGAGATCTTCAGGATCAAGGCATCAGACCCCTCGATTACATGGTAGTTGGTCGCGACGATTCCCCTTTCGTTGATGACGAACCCGCTACCCGTCGCGAACAGCTCGCCTCCATTCAATGCCGTGATACTGACCAGAGAAGACTGAAGCTTTTCAACCATTTCGCCCAGATCGGCGAACGCGACTCCCGAAAACAGGCATCCCAAAAAACATGTCGTAACAGACCAAAACCGTGCCGTACTTTTCATTTTCTTGTCCTTTTCATGTCCTGCGCTGTGGTGGCAGCCAAAGTACGCGCGCCCCCCTTCCCCATCTGAGCTTATAGCACATTTGTATCGCTTGCCAATCAAAACGAAAGGCAACGGCGTTCAATGCCTTATCCGGCGGCACGGACGATCAGGACGCACGTCGTCCTGAATCGTCTGAACCGATAAAGTCATCGCCTTGGCGGGAAAAATTTACAACTTCAACAGAAAGCGGGATCGGCGTGCCATCATCCGCCGGGACCCAGGCAGGAAGCGCCGTTTGGACCACGTGACGCTAAAAGAAAATGAATCTGGCAGCACGTGAAAAGGCCATGCTGACGATACCTGAAACAAGGAAACTGGCTGCATTTCCAGCGCTTCTTACCCAATTCCCAGACAGAAGACAATATCAGGAAAAAACCCATATTGGCCGAAGGCGTACGGATCGGATGAAGACGGATTTTTTCTGCGCGAATCAGTGAAGACCGGCGGAAAACGATTGAGAGCGGCGCCGATTTGAGTCGGCGCCGCTCTCGGTTTCGATGCAATACCCGTCGCGGTACTATTTGTAATCAGTTCCCGTCGATACCTCCATCTTCTGGCCTGACACCGACCGGGTCCAACGGACCATAGGACGGGGGATTTACTGGTCCGGATGTCCGCTGGCGTTTTCCCGACCCATCTTTAACCATCACGGATACCAAATGATAGCAAGGGGCCACGTCACATGAAAACTCTTTGAGAACGGCCAGTACCGTTTGCGGCCGCTCCAGAGTGAATTCGACGATAGGAAAGGAATCATCTTCCTCATCGGCGCCCATGAGGTCTCCATTTTCATCGACAACCGCCAGGTCGATGTCCGAACAATCCTTGTCACAAACACCGAAGGCAACATAATGCCCTGACTCCAGGCGCACCTCGAGACCAAGAGTTCCGTCCTCGGCTGGTGTGCCTATGTTGAGTAGATCCATCCACACAAAACCGGTTTCCATGAACGCGTCAATCTGAAGTGCCATCAAAAACGTGACTTCCTGCTCCGGATAGCTCAACTGCTCGAGGCTGGGCAGAATCGGCGCGAGGTCGTATTCCATCTCCATTGCCTGTTCGAGAACCCACTCCGAAATACCTTCATAGGAACTCGATGCGGGCTGTGCGGCGGATCCCCAGTTCTGTGCAGCAAATTCTGCAACCGGAAGGGCGACCTCGTTGGTTTCCATCAAGCTCTGAACGTACCTCGCCGGCATCGCGAAGTTCAGATTCTGACCTTCTCTCATTACTGCAGTTGAAACGCCGACGACATCCCCAGCGCTATTGACGACCGGTCCGCCCGAAGATCCGGAGGATATGGGCGCGGAGATCTGCAAAATCTGAACGCCTTCCTCGATCCGTTTGGCGCTCACGATTCCCGAACTCAGAGTGCCTTCAAGCCCCAATGGATTCCCGAACGCATAAATCGGATCACCGACAGAAACCGAGTCAACCGGCGCAAAACTCAGTGTTTTCAGGCCAACTGCCGGAATCTTCAAAAGTGCGAGATCCCGCCGCTTGTCGGCAGCCACAACCATTACTCTATCGTAGGTTTCACCCGTGGCGATTTTCAGGCTGAGTGCATCCGAGCCCTCAATGACGTGGTAGTTGGTTGCGATCAGCCCGTTGTCCGAGATGACGAACCCGCTGCCCGTCGCAAACGGCTCGCCTGCATTCAATGCGGTGATGCTGACCAACGAAGACTCAAGTTTTTCCACCATTTCGCCCAGGTTGGCCATAGCCGCTCCGGACGCCAGGCAACCTGTCAAACAGAAGGCCCAAATCCACCCCCGCACCGAATTTTTCATTTTATTTCCTAATATATGAGCAATAAACGACGTTTTGAACCTTGTTTTTTGAAGATTAGCACATTTTGCGATGGGTTCAAATCAGCCCGATGCATGACATCCCGAGGACGTGCGGATTGAATCAGGACGACTGGCCTCCAGCCCAGCGCATCAGATTGAAAAATTCCCTGCGCGTTTTGGGACCCAGGGTGCGAAAGTGCGGATCGGCAACCGGACGATACTCCGAGCGCGTCAGCTGAATCGCATCATCGCCAAGATGATGCCGAAGCGTGTCGGCTTCCAGGCGATAGGGTTTCAAGGCGTTCAAGCCGAAGATCTTGCGCTTGATCGCCGGCGTCAGCGCCGGGTAACCGTATTCCTGCTGCAACTCTTCGCTGATCTGGAAGGCGCGGAAGGCCTGGATCTGGTCCTGGGGCGAGCCGTACCAGATCGAGTCGGTACCCCACAGGATGTTGTCCTCGCCGATGTAGGTGAGCATCTTGCCCAGCGCGTGGGCGGCCGAATCCGGGTCGCGCATCAGGAAGCGCCAGGTCGAGCCCAGCTCGGCGTAGACATTGCCACCTTTCAGGTCGTTCTCCACCACGGTTTTGATCAGCGAATCGATGCCTTCGTTGCGCTCGGGATCGTACGGGCCTTCAGACTGGCCCGGCACGAAGCCGGAGTGGTAGATCAAAAAGCTGAGGTCGGGATATTGCTTCGCCGCCGGCCCGACGTCGGTGCATAGCGAGTGCTGATAACTCCTCTGCCCGAACGGAATGCCCTTGTGGATGGCGATCACCGGCACGTCGAGCCGCCGGGCCTCGTCCATGAACGGGATGCCGGTGTTTTCATCGGTCAGGTAAAAACCCTGCCCGTCGGGGCCCCACTGGGTATAGGTCTTCCAGGCCTGGATACCGAAGTCATCGCGCAGGCGCTGCATGTCGTCCAGGTCGCCCTGTTGGTTCGGGTTCACGCGCCCGTGCAGCAGGAGTCGATGCGTACCTTTCAGCCCGTCGACGATGTCGCGCGCCGCGGCGGCTTCCTCGATGGTCAGCGGCTCGCCCTGACGCGTGCTCGGGACGAACGACAGCACCATCACGTCGGTGTCGGAATCCATGAACACGTCCTTGACGAAGGCGTCCGGGCCCAGGCATTTCAGATACGAACGCGCCTCCGGGCCCTCGCCCAGCGCGCAGCCGGCCGCCGGCATGCCCGACAGTGGTTTTGCGTCCTCGGGCAGGTGCTTCAGCCAGGCGCCGGTCGGGTTGACGAAATGCCCCTGCACGTCGAGGATGAACTCGTCGCCCTTCAGGACCGCGTCGGCTGCAGCCTCGTCAACGGCCGCCTCGTCGGCCAGCGCGAACAGCCCGCCGGTGCGACCCACCGCCGCGTTGGCGGCGTTGAATGCAAGCAGCGTCGACGCTGCACCGCAACTCGAGACCAGGAAATCGCGCCGCGTGCGGCCGGTACGCTTCGCATTCTCGCCGGCCGCCTCGTGGGCCATCCTGTTGGCAAGTTCGGCCCCGAAATCCAGAGGGATTGGCTCATATTCGCCGTTGGACGTGGAATCGAGCTTGATAGGAAGACGCGTGCCGTCGGGGTCGTGGATGGAGTGCATGGCGGAATACCGTAGGAGGACGGACCCAGATTGAAGCAGGTCTTTCGCCGCGGCGCAAGTCGCTTGCGGATTCCAGCGTCACGCCCGGGACTCGCTCATCGATGAAGACAAGAGCTTGAACAACTTTTGACCACGAAGAGCACGAAGATGAAAAACGCTTGTGATTGGCTCTTCTTCGTGTCCTTCGTGTCCTTCGTGGTGACCGCCTTTCGCTTTTCGGAAATTTCCGGTGCCGCCATCAGTTTCTGTAGGGTGGATAAGCGCCAGCGCATCCACCTTCTATCCAGACTGAACGGTGGATGCGCTGGCGCTTATCCACCCTACAAACTTGGGGCTGGCTAATCGATGGGACAAAACCCCAAGGCTTTTCGGGTTGATAAAGCGGCAGTGGTCTGACCTGCCAGAAACTTGCCGGCGCCGTGGTCAGGCGGCCGCGCCCAGGACGTCATCGAGGCGCTCGAAATACGCTTGTGTCTGCTCGATCTGCGATCGGCCGTCATCGACGCGGTTGACTTGCTGGAGGAACGTCTCCCGCCCGGGATGCGCCTTGGCGTACCAGGCCAGGTGCTTGCGCGCGATGCGCACGCCCCGCTCCTCGCCGTAGAACTCATGCAGCGCTTCGAGGTGCTCGATCAGGATGGCGCCGACCTCGGCGGGAGACTTTTCCGGCAGCCGTTTACCAGTGTCCAGATAATGCCGGATCTGTTCGAAGATCCACGGCCGGCCCTGGGCGGCGCGGCCGATAAGCAGGCCATCGGCTCCGGTGTGGTCGAGGACCTGCCTGGCCTTTTCCGGCGAGTCGACGTCGCCGTTGGCCCAGACGGGAATGGCCAGGTTCTGCTTGATCGCGGCAATGGTGTCGTACTCGGCCTGGCCCTGGTACTTCTGGTCACGCGTGCGCCCGTGAATGGCCAGCGCCTTGATGCCGGCATCCTCGGCGATACGCGCGATCGTCGGCGCGTTTTTCGCGTCATGCGCCCAGCCGGTGCGGATCTTGAGCGTGACCGGAATGTCGACCGC
>CAYYZR010000185.1:0-4919 GCA_964476005.1 uncultured Halomonas sp. | reverse complement strand
TGGGCGAGAACGACGTTGTTGAGACCGGACGCCGATTCGCTTGCAGTGAGATTGGCCACGGCAAGGTTCATGTTCGCTATACCGAGGGAATGGAGATTGTCGCCGGCATCGGTTTCGCGGAAGCGGGCGATGACGGTGATGTCCGGCGCCCGGCCCTGGTCGTCGAAAGTCCAATACCAGAATCGCAGTCGAAGCCCCCATTGCAGGTGGGCCCAGAGGCTCTCGTAATCCGGGGCGGTCGGTGCGCCGGTGATCGGCTCGGCCAGTTCCACGATGAAGGGCTTTTCGATTTCCAGATCGTGGCGGCCGGCCTGTTCGGCCATGTAATCCGCCACCGGCTGGAAGCGATCGGCTTGCAGCCCCTCGATGTGTACCCGGGCCTGCTCGCTGCCGTCGGCGTTTTCGGGGTAGATCACCACCTTCAGCGGCCTTTCCCAGTCCGGCGGGCCGGTATCGCGGGTGAAATGAAACAGCGCAATTGCCACGACGACGGCAAGCAGGATCAGCAGGCGGAAGGTACGCGGGCGCATGGCTTACATCAGAACACAATTCGCCCTGTACTGACGAGACCGGCAGCGAGACCGGCAGTGAGACCAGCGATAGAAGCGGACCCAGAACGAGTGTGCTTTTAATCACGCTATTGACAGGCCCTTGCAACTCGCAGCACAATTTGATAAGTTTCAAAACGTAAGATCGGAAAAAATCGGCTTGGAACTCAGTCGCTTCAATCCAATGCCCGAAATCAGCCTGCCGCGCCGAAAGAAGGCATCCGCGAGCGACGGGCCTGCGCACTGACTTCAGGGGACAGTTCTACTTCCAACCGGCAAATCAGGGAAATTTACAATGCTTCAGACTCATACCAAATCATTAAAACTAATCGCCGCCCTCGTCTTTTCGATGGGTTTCTGTTCTTTGACATTTGCTCAAAACTCCGTCGAGCTTTGCCTCGCCCTGGATGGCTCGGGTTCGGTGTCTGCAACTGATTTCGATCTCCAGCTCGAGGGTTACGCGTCGGCGATCGAGAACTCGAATATTGTTCCGCGAAACTCGAGCGTCAGCATCATCGTGGTGCAATTTTCCTCGGCGGCGCAACTGGAACTCGGGCCGGTACTCATCGACGGCGCCGCGACGGCCCAAACACTGGCCAATGATATTCGGAACATCACTCAGCTCGATTCCCTAACTGACATCGCTTCATCAATCGACGAATGTACGAGCCAGTTCCAATATCTTTCGGGTTTCCGACAGATCATCGATATCAGCACTGACGGTCAGGACTCTTCGACTGTCGTCACCGCAGCCGATAACGCCGTAGCAGCAGGCGTTGACGCTATCAATGCGCTTGGGGTCGGATCGGGCATTGACACGACTCAGCTCGAATCGCTGGTCAGGCCGCAACCGGCGAGCGCGCCGCCCGAACCCGGATTTGTCGTGACCGTGACGGATTTCGCATCTTTCACGCCGGCAATCGAAGCGAAGATTCAGGCGGAAGTTACAGGCGGCGGACCTGCCACGCCAGTGCCGGCAATGATGCCGTTCGGCCTGCTCGTACTGATCCTCGGCGTACTCGCGCTTTCGGTCCTGACAATCAACCGGCGCGGCTGAATTCGCTCAACTGGAAATCTCTACAACAACGCTCCCGGCGATTGCCGCCGGGAGCGTTTCCTGCAAGCGCAAAAAATTGCACAGTCACCGGGGTCACGCACCGCCCGAGCGTGTCGACAGGCAAGACGCGTCCGTGGCGAATTTTCGTCCGTCCCGGTTTGATCTGACCGGTCTGCAACAACCAGCCGTCCCTGACCTGTCCCATCGCGCCGGCAACTTGAGCCGGGTCGAGCTGAATCGCGTTCGGACAGGTCCCCGGGCCCGACGGCCGGGCTATTCGATCTGCAACAACCCCTCCACCGCCATTCCGTCGTCCATGCGCTCGCCTTCCCCCAGCGGAATCGTGGTCTCCGGGCCGATGTCCAGGCTGGCCGAGCGATTTCCGTTGACGAGCGAGAAAACGTTTCCGCGGGAACGTTTTCTCGCTGTCGCCGGAATCCTGCGGCCGGTCGGATCGGTGAATTGCGGGCCGCCGGCGGTCGTGCGCACGCCGTAGCCGCCCTCGTGGACCAGGCCGTGATGGTGGCGGCAGAGCAGCACGAGCTTGTCCATTTTCGTCTCTCCACCATCGGCCCAGTGAGAGGCTCTCTGGCGGGTCCGGCTTAGCGCCCGTTTCTGTCGGAGAAGCCGTAGATTGCGTGTGCCGGATTGAGTGACAGTAGCCAAAGCTACGGCCGAGATGCGTCAGGCAGCGATCCTGGACAGGCACCAATCAGACCTGGGATCGCGGGAATTCCGACGGGCGCCCAAAGACACTTGTCTTGGAGCGCCATCTAGGCGGCAATATTGCGGATATCTTCCAGCTCGGCGCCGAGCTTCCGGTGCGCCTGCTCCAGGTCGTGATCGTCCTGGAGGCCAAGCCAGAACCGTTCGGACGTACCGAGGGCCCGGGCCAGCCGCGTGGCCGTATCTGCCGTGATTCGGCGTTTCCCCAGCACGATTTCGTTGATTCTCCGCGGCGGCACGTTGATGGCGCGGGCCAGTGCGTTCTGGCTCAACCCCAACGGCTTCAGGAATTCTTCCAGCAGCACCTCGCCGGGATGGATTTCAGGAAGTCTGTTTGCGTTCATTTTCATTACTCCGGAACACATTCTGTCATTCAGTGATACTCGACAATCTCGACCTCGAAGGCGTGATCGTCTTTCCATTTGAAACAGACTCGCCATTGCTGATTGATCCGAATGCTGTGCATTCCTTTGCGATTTCCTTTGAGCGCTTCCAGGCGATTGCCTGGCGGGGCCTTGAGATCATTCAGATTCTGGGCGTTGTTGAGCATCCGCAATTTCCGCCGGGCGACGTTTTGAATATCCGACGGAAACTTGCGCGACACCCGCCCGTCCCAGATTCGCTCTGTTTCGCGGCTGGCAAAAGTCCGAATCATCGTGCGAGTATAACGCCGCGCGTCATACCCTGCAAGTCGGGACACTGGACGATTCGATCCGCAGGATCACCGTCCGGCGTGACAAGGTGCCCGGGTCTGCTGGAACCAACCCCCGAGGGCGGTCCGCTTGCGGGACTCGGCCTGAAAGACGGTCGAGGGATGGAAGAACGCCGGGTCCCGGATCAAGTCCGGGACGACGACCCAGAGTCAGGTTGAAGTTGATCGACGACGACGAGTCGTGAATCGGGCGGTTATGATGAGCGCAGTCCAACCATGAGCACCTGCAATGCCGAGCTTTGATGTCGTTTCCGAAGTCGATCACCACGAAATCGCCAATGCCGTGGACCAGGCCAACCGGGAGGTCTCCACGCGCTTCGATTTCAAGGGCACCGCGTCGTCGTTCGAGCTGGACGGCAACCGGATCGCGCTGAAGACCGAATCCGAGTTCCAGCTCTCCCAGATGCTGGACATTCTCTACGGCAAGCTTTCCAAGCGCGGCGTGGACCTGGACTGCGTCGAGACCGACGAGCCGGAGGTGATGGCGAAGACCGCGACCCAGAACGTGACCATCCAGGAAGGCATCGAAACCGATCTGGCAAAGAAGATCGTGAAGCTGATCAAGGGTTCCAAGCTCAAGGTGCAGGCGGCGATCCAGGGCGAGCAGGTGCGCGTGACCGGCAAGAAGCGCGACGACCTGCAACAGGCCATGGCGCTGATGCGCGAGGCGGAACTTGGCCAGCCGCTGCAGTTCAAGAATTTTCGGGACTGATTCTCCCCCCGCCTGGGATCAGCAGTTTGCAAAGTCGGCCTGCCAGGTTCCGGGTTTCTGTGGGCGCGGGCGCCGGCCGCGATTGGTGCCGACTCCATTAGCCGCGCGCGGCGATTACCGATTCATACGATCGGCCAGCGCGAGCATCACCTTTTGGGCCGCAGTTTCCGCCGAGGGCAGATCTTCCGGGTTCTCGGCCGGCCAGGCCTTGCTTCGAAGCGGGCTGTAGAACGCGCCGGGGTCGATTTCGATCACTTCAGGGCCGTCTCGCCGGCATTCGGCGGCCAGAATCGAGGCCAGCGCCGACCTGCCCGACTGGGCCACACCGTAGCCCCCCCAGTAGGCCTTGCTTCGGGCCTTGGGATCGTCGGCGATCCAGACCATCCGGCTACCTTCGGTGGCGCGCATCAGCGGCAGCAGCGCCTGGGACAGCAGAAACGGCCCGGTCAAGCCGGCCTGCAGGGTCTTCATCCAGTCGTCGGCCGGGTGATGCTCCAGCGGCGTGAGCGCCTTGAAATCGGCTGCCGCATGAACCAGCACGTCGAGGCGGTCGAACCGGTGTTCCAGCGATGCGGCCAGTTCATCGTAATGCTGCGGGCCGGCGCCGGCCAGGTCCAGCGGTACCACCAGCGGCGCGTCGCCTTCGGCCCCGAGACGGTCGTGCAGCTGTTCGAGGCCGCGGCGGTTGCGATCCACGGCAATGCAGTCCCAGCCGGCCTGCATCAATTGCTCGACCAGCGCGCCGCCCAGCGCGCCGGCCGCGCCGGTCACCAGCGCGACCTTCCGTTCCGCTTCAGCCATTGGCTATCATTCCTTGTTGAAACGCGTCATCATGCCCACATTATCGCCAACCTTCGCCACTTGCGCTTGCCATGCCGTTTTACGAATACATTCACGCCGACGGGCCGGGCTGCGAGCACTGTCGCGGCCGTTTCACCGTGCTCCAGCGCCTCAGCGAGGATGCGCTGGCGGCCTGCCCGGAATGCGGCTCGCCGATCCGGCGCCTGATCTCGCCGCCGAACGTGGTTTCCGGAAAGGCCCACCAGCTGCGCGAATCCAATATCGAAAAAGCCGGATTCACGCAATACAAGAAGATTGGCAAGGGGGTTTACGAGAAGACGGCCGGGAAGGGACCCGGCATAATCAAAGGTGACTGAGGTTGAG
>CAYYZR010000184.1:0-4928 GCA_964476005.1 uncultured Halomonas sp. | reverse complement strand
GGGTTGATGCCCGGCCGGAACGGCCGGGACCGAAAAGCGAAGCCCTTTGCGGACATGCGCCGCAAAGGGCCTGTATCGAAGACCGGAGCTATGGTTGATGCCATGTTAATAGATGGGGTGCGATCAGCGCGCCCGGACAAGCAGTGATTACTAACGACCTCCTTCGAAACGGCGCTTTTGGCCGGGTTCAAGAGAACTACGATTCGGAACCGTTCGGGCTTCCGGCAGGCTGCAGCATTGCGTTGATCTCCTTCGCCACGTCGTCGGACCAGAGTAGTTTGAGATGGCCCAGGCCCTCGGTATGGAGGATTCGGGCCTTGCCCCAGGTGGCCGCGATCTTCTCGGCGTCCCCGTCCTCGACCCGGGGATCATGGCGGTCCTGGATCAGCAGCAACTCGGCGTCGCCGTGGTTTGCAAATGCGGCACAAAGGTCGAGTTCCTCCCAACGCATGCCGAACTCGCCGGCGTAGTACTCACGGCATCGCTTCAGCACGCCGTCGCGGGGATTGAGGTGATGGATCAACTCATTGATCGGGATATATGGGCCGCGCGGTGTGGCCAGGAACACCAGCCGGGCGGGGTTCAGTCCGTAGCGAATACGTGCCGCAGCAAGACAGAGTCCGGCTGCCGAATGACACACCCAGGCTACGGCCTCGCCCGCCAGGGCGTCATCCAGTCCATTGAGATCGTCAATCATCCGGCGAAACCCGATTCGTCGGCCGTCGGACTCGCCGTGCCCCTGGCCATCAAACACCACCACCCCGAAGCCGGCCTTGGCAATGGCGTCGGCCAGTTTGACCATCTGGCCGGCCCGCCCCCCCCAGCCGTGAGCCAGCACGACCGTAGGGCCTGTACCCCAACGCCAGGCGACCCGCCGAAGACCGGTCCCGAACTCGAATCGCGTCGCGGCCTCGAGCACGCGCCGGTCCTCGGGCTTCAGCGGCAGTCGCGGTGGTAAGCTCGCCAGAGCGACTGCAATTCGGAAGGCAGCGCGCTCGGGCAGCAGACGCATCATCGCGCGCGTGATCGAGATGAGCATGGTTCACCTGTAATAGAATATGGTTCTAGAATGATATTTCATTTAATGGCGTGAAACAAGAGCGCTTATCCACCCGCATGAGACGCCGGGCCGTTCTGGAGGCGGCGCTGGAATGCTTCGCCGAGACCGATGTGGAATCGGCATCGATCGCCGCCATCTGCGCGCGGTCTGGTGCCAGCGTTGGCAGTGTGTATCACCACTTCGGCAGCAAGGAAGGCATCATGCTTGCGCTACTTGCCGATGGCCTGGAGGCGCACCTGAAGGCGCTGGGACGTGCCCTGGAGCACGCCGGCGGTGATCCCTTCCAGTGCGTCGAGGCGGTCGTCGGCAGTCTGATCGACTGGGTTGAGCTCAATCCGCGCTGGGCGATGTTCATCTACGCCAACCTCAACAGCAGCGGCGCCTCGTCGGCCGAACCGATCATTGAAATCAATCGGCGTTACGGAAAACTGGTCGAGCGCTACTTTGATCCGTTGATTGAATCCGGCCAGATCCGTCGGTTGCCCAGGGAGTGCTGGCCGTCGCTGATCGTGGCGCCGGCACACGATTACGCCAGACGCTGGCTGCGCGATCAGGTTCGGAATTCACCATCGAGGCAACGTCAGGTGTTTATCGACGCGGCGTGGCGTATCGTCCAGCCGGACTGACTTCGGACGCCCGTTGCCAGGGACGGCTACCAACCAGGTCGTTGAGCTCGGGAAGACTGTTTTTCCGCATTTCGATTTAGCCCGATCAAGTCGGCTGTGCACGGATCGCGCGCCACTGAAGCCAACCGACCGTGCCGACGAAAACCGCCACGGCAAGCGCTGCCAGAATGGCGGGCGCCCGGTCAATCCAGACGCCGGTGGCGATCAGCACGAGCGTTGCCAGAACCCAGAGCAGGTCTCCGACCGAAAAGAACCAGACCGCGTGCCGGTTGGGTCTGTTAGATCTGGCGACAAAGAAAAGCGCCAGGCCGTTGATCAGCAAGCCCGCACCGAGTACCAGGATGATCGCTGCGGGAGCGGCCGCGCGATCGGCAAGGAACGCTGAAACCGAGGAAGAGGCCAAGAGAAACAGGAGCCCAAACAGGACGCAGCTTGCGCCGTTGAGCATCAGAACGAGACGAAGACGTTTCACGGCACTCCTCATGTAAACTTAGTTGACACAAGGTTATCCTGAACGAGGCTTTATGTCAACTAGATTGACAAAAAACAACACGCCCATGGTCGAGAGCCGATCGTTGAGACTCGCATTCGCCTCACGCCGACTGCACGAGGCCATTCTTCAACGCGTCGCGTCACATTTGATCGAAATGGGATATGAAGCGGCGACACCGGCGGCACTGGACTTTCTCGGCGCGCTGGAGTGCGGCGATAACCACGCTTCGGAAATCGCGCGGATGATGGGCGTCTCGCGCCAGTGGGTTGCCAAGAACGTGGCCCGGTTTTGCCGACTGGACTACCTTGAGCAGATCCCTGGCGCGAGCCGCGGCAAGCGCATCGTGTTCACGGCCCGCGGCGAGACGTTGATGGCTGACGCGCGCAGAGAACTGGCTGCACTCGACGCGATTCTTATCAGAAGCATCGGCGCTTCCTCGCTTGAGCAGTTGGTCGAAACGACCGGATCTGTTGCCAGGCAGCTTGAAATAGGCGACAACTCCATCGCTCATTAACCTGGGGAAAACGTCCAGATCAGATATCCGCAGAAACCCGTTGATAAAGCGCACCCGCCCCGCCGGGGCCGGACAGGCGTCGAATGATCAGGCCTGTTTGAGGCCGTGTTCTCTCGAATTCTCGCGCGATGGAGACAATGAGTGGCACCAGCCCGGCCAAGGCGGCGCAAGTCGGAAACTGGTTCAGATACAGTAGGATCTGCTGGACGGCGATCGCCGGTTGCAAGTGGCGGTCGGCCGCGGGGTTTCTGTCCGGCTTGGCCGGACTGAAATTCGGATGCCAGGCGCCTGACGGCGCTCAGGAAAACTTGGAATGAATCTCAACCAGATCACGCTTCCTGTCAGCGACATGGATGCCGACACGGCATTCTACCGTCGGCTGGGATTTCCCCAGATCGTCGACACGCCGCATTACGCAAGATTCGAGTGCCCGGAAGGCGGGGCCACCTTTTCGCTTTCGCTCACGGAGGGCAGCTTCGAAAACGGCGCAGTCGTGTACTTCGAAAGTGAACGACTGGACGACTGGGTCGAAGAGCTCGTCGAACGCGGCATCGAATTCGACCAGCCGCCCACGGACATGCGCTACCTGTGGCGCGAGGCCGTCCTGCACGATCCTTCGGGCAACAGGATCAAGCTTTATCACGCCGGGGACAACCGGCGCCATCCTCCGTGGCGCGTGGAGATCGGCGATGATGCCGGGTAATCCGGGGTCACCGATACTGGTCATCCTCGGCAGCAGCCGAAGCCGCGGCAATACGCGGATGCTCGTGGATGCCGCATTTCCGAAATCGAACCGCCGCTTGATCGACCTGGGAAGTCACGCGTTTTCGGAGTACGGTTACACCTGCGCCAATCACGACGAGGCCTTCGCAGAACTGGCCGATGTACTCGTCTCGCACCAATGGGTCGTACTTGCCACCCCGGTGTACTGGTACACGACGAGCGCGACAATGAAGCGATTCGTCGATCGACTTTCGGATCTGGTGACCATACGTAAGTCTCTCGGTCGCGCGTTGGCCGGCCGACGCCTTTATGTCGTTGCGACGAGCGCGGATCCGGCCCTGCCCACGGCTTCGAACCGATTTTCCAATCTACATCGAAATATCTCGGTATGAATTGGGGCGGCTGCCTGCACGCCTGTTTCGAACGCGACCTGCAAATCACATCGGCCGCCGCGACTGCGGCATGCGATTTCGGGCGCTGTGTCGCTCAAGGCCGATTTGCTGGAGAAATTGAATGCTGTTGACCAAGCTCAAATCATCCGACCTTCCATGGAGACTCCTGACCGTTGAAGCCGTGCTGATCGCACTCAGCGTGCTGCTGGCACTAGGGATGGACAGCTGGCGCGAGGAACGCGAACAGCAACAATTGGCACAGCGTGCGCTGGCGGGTTTTATTGACGAGGCGCGCGCGAACTGCCGGGATATCCAGGCGACCGCGGAATATCACCAGGCGGTCTCCGAAGGCGACCAGCTACCGGAAGGCATGCGCGTGGGATTGTTGCGTAACGATGCCTGGGATGTGGTCAAGACTACCGGCGCGGCCGGCTGGCTGGACTACGACATCATCGCGGTCATGTCGGAAATCAGCAGCCGCCAACGCGATCATCGGGAAACCATCAAGGGCTATCTTCAGGCGGTGTTCACGCTCGCACTGCCAAGCAACGAGATCTCCGCGTGGCATCTGCCGGGAGAGCGCAACGTGATCAGCGATCTGGTGCGCATCCAGGAGGACCTGGTTTCCGGCTACATGCGCCTCGAAAATCTGGCCGAAAGACACTTCGGGGGCGATCCCGGGCCGGGACGGGTCTGCGATCGGGGATGACGCGCGTCTCGCGTCAGATCATCATCCCCACCGAACAAGGCCGCTACGCCTGCTGATTCCCATTGAATCGGGATCAGGGTTCGACCGGGAAGATCCCGTCGGCATACTTCGTCTCATGGTACCCCTTGGCGCCGATGGCCCGTGCCAGCTTGCTTCTATGGTCGCATCCCTGACCCAGATCGTGGATCGCCCGCTGAAAATCGTACGCGGGATGCCAGCCTAGGCGCTCTCGGGCATGGTCGTTGACGTAGACACGCTCTATTTCGTCGAGCATCCGCCATCCGCGGGCCTCGAACACCTCGCGCCAGCCCGGCACTCGAAGATCAAGTACGCCCGACGGATCGCTGCGCAGCCGGTCGAGATCGTCGCGTCGAAAAGGCGTGGTCGCGCTGATGATGAACTTGTCGAAAC
>CAYYZR010000183.1:0-4934 GCA_964476005.1 uncultured Halomonas sp. | reverse complement strand
CGCTGGTCTACTTCCTGGTCACCCAGATCCTGTTCGGCCTGTCGACCGGCGCGGTATCGACGCTGTTCGTGATCTACGCCAGCCAGTATCTCGGGCTGGCCGACAGGATCCCGCACATCGCGCTGCCCATGACCCTGGCGATGGCCGCCGGCATGCCGCTCTGGCTGTGGGTCATGCGGCGCGTCGACAAGCACCGCGTCTGGGCCGCGGGTGCGATCGGCATGATCCTCACCCTGCTTTCGGTGCTGTGGATCCCGCCGGGCGGCCTGATGCCGATGATCGGCGCCACGACCTGCCTGGGGCTTTTCATCGGCCTGTCCTCGATCGCGCTGCCTTCGCTTCTGGCCGACATCGTCGACTACGATTTATGGAAAAACCGCAAGGATCGGGCGGCGATTTTCTTTTCCTTCCAGGCACTGGTGACCAAGATCAACCAGGGCGTGGGCGGTGCAATCGCGCTGGCGTTCGCCGGTCTGTTCGGCTTTACCGGGAAGGCGGTGGTGGAAGGCACGGCCGTCGCCGGTCTGAAATTCGCTTTCGTCGGCTGGCCCTGCCTGCTGCTGGCGCCCATGATCGTGCTGGCCTGGCGCTACCCGCTGGACCGGCGCGGGCAGGCGCTTCTTCGAAACCGTCTCGACCGTCGTGCCCGGATGAGCGCAGGCGCCTGATGCGAAGCGATCACTGTATCTCGCCCCATTTGCGCTTAGGCTGTAGTGTTTTTAACCGGACTTTTTGCTGAATGAGGCGGATTCTTTCGATTTTGCTCCTGCTGGCGATTGCCGCACCGGTCGCGTGGTTCGGCTTGCACACCGGCGACGACTCGCCTGCAGCACCCGATGCCAGCCGAACCGAAGCAGCGACCACGATCACGCTGACCGAAGCGGTGGCCGACGTTGAGCGCACGCGCGTTGAAGCCGTGGGCAGTGCCGAGGCCCGGCGCTCGGTCACCCTGTTCGCGCCCTCGTCCGGGGAAGTGGTCGCCGTGCGCTTCGAGGCCGGCGAACGCGTCCGGTCCGGCCAGGTCCTGCTGGAGCTGGACGCCCGCGACGAGCGCCTGGCGCTGGAGCTTGCCGAAGCCAACCTGGCCGATGCCCAGCGCGCATGGTCGCGCTTCGAGCGCGCCGGCGAAAGCGCGGCGTTTACCGAAACCCAGCGGGACGCCGCGAGAATCGCGCTGGAGCAGGCGCGTATCGCGCGCGACCGCGCGAAGGTGGCGCTGGACGACCGCACGCTCGAGGCGCCGTTCGGCGGCATCATCGGCCTGACCGAAATCGACCCGGGCGACCGAATCACCACCGCGACCCCCGTCGCGACGCTGGACGACCGTTCAACGCTGCTGGTTAGATTCGAAATGCCCGAGGCGTTTCTCGGCCAGGTCGAGGTCGGCGATGAAATCCGGCTCTCGCCGTGGAACGTCGGCACGCCCGCCACCACCGCCACCGTCGCCGATATCGACAGCCAGGTGGACCCGGCGACCCGCACCTTCACGGCGCGAGCGCGCATCGACAACTCGCAGGACCGCTGGCGGCCCGGCATGGGGTTCGAGGTGATACTCGAGTTGACCGGGCGCGAATTCGTCCGCGTGCCCGAACTGGCGCTGCAATGGGGCGGCAACGGCGCCTACGTATGGGTAATCGACCACGACGACCGGGCGCGTCGGCAGCCGGTGTCGCTGGTACAGCGCACCGCCGGCAGCGTCCTGCTCGACGGTGACCTGGCGCCCGGCGACCGGGTCGTGCTCGAGGGCGTACAGAAGATGTCGGAGGGTCGCCCGGTCGAGGTCGTCGATCCCGACCGGGTCGAGAATCGCGACGCGCTGCGTGCCGTCCGGGATCCCGGCTCGTGAGTTCGATCCAGAAACGGCTCGGCAACGAGCACGCCGGCGGCCTGCCGGCCCTGGGTATCCGGCGCCCGGTGCTGGTGATGGTGCTGAACCTGCTGATCGCGCTGGCCGGGATCGCCGCGATCCGCGGCGTGGAGGTACGCGAGCTGCCCGATGTCGATCGACCGGTGGTGGGGGTCAACGCGCGATTGCCCGGCGCCTCGCCGGAAACCATGGACGCCGAAGTCACGCGGATTCTCGAGGGCGCCGTGGCCAGGGTGTCGGGGGTTCAGTCGATTCGCTCGTCCAGCGAAGAAAACAATTCGCGCATCCGGGTCGAGTTCAGCCCCGACGCCGACCTGGACGTGGCCGCGTCCGACGTCCGCGAGGCGGTCGCCCGGGCGCAGCGGCAATTGCCCGACGAGGTCGAGGAAGTCAACGTACAGAAGTCGGAAAGCGACGCCGAGACGGTGGTCGATGTCGCCGTGCTCAGCAATCGACTTCGCGAAGAGGAACTGACCCGGATCGTCGAGACCGACATCATCCCCGAATTCACCGCGATCGACGGGGTGGCCGACGTGCCCTTGTTCGGCGATCGACAGCGCGTGCTGCACGTGGTGGTCGAGCCGGCGCGGCTGGCGCGCTTCGGTCTGTCGGCCGCCGACGTGGCCCAGGTGCTTGAGCAGGCGCCGTTCGACATCCCGGTCGGCAGCTTCAAATCCGACACCCAGGAATTGCTGATCCGCGCCGATGCCTCGGCGCTGACCGAAGAGCAGATTCGCGAGCTGGTCGTTTCCGGTACCACCCGGATTCGCGACGTGGCCAACGTCTACTTCGGGCCCGAGGACGCGAGCTCGCTGGTACGCCTCGACGGTCAGCCGGTGATCGGCTTCGGCGTGGTGCGCCAGGCCTCGGCCAATACGATCCGGATTTCCGACGCGGTACAGCGGCGGCTGGCCGAGCTCGACCGCCGTTTCGACGAGCTGGAATTCGTCGTCACCACCGACAACGCCGTGTTCATCCGCGCCGCGGTGCGCGAGGTCCTGATCACGCTGTCGCTGGCCGTCGGCATCGTGGTGGCCACGCTGTTCGTGTTCACCGGCTCGATTCGCGCGACGCTCGTCCCGTCGGTCACGATTCCGGTTGCATTGATCGGCACCGTGGCCTCGATCTGGCTGCTGGGCTTTTCGATCAACATCCTGACCTTGCTGGCGATCGTGCTGGCCACCGGGCTGGTGGTCGACGACGCCATCGTGGTGCTGGAGAACATCCAGCGCCGGCGCAGCCAGGGCCTCGGCCCACGCGCCGCGGCGGTGCTCGGCACCCGACAGGTGTTCTTTGCCGTGCTGGCAACGACGATAACGTTGATCGCGGTGTTCGTGCCGATCTCGTTTCTGCCCAGCACCGCGGGCCGGATGTTCCGCGAATTCGGCATCGTACTGGCCTGCGCGGTGGCCATTTCGTCATTCGTCGCGCTTTCGCTGGTGCCGACGCTGGCATCGAGGCTCCCGGCCGAGGACCGCCCGGGGCCGCTGCACAATCTGCTGGTGCGCTTCGGACGCCGGCTCAACGACGGTTACAGGGCAACGCTGAAGGTCATGCTGCTGCGCCCGTGGGTGACACTGGCGGGCGCTGTGCTGCTGGCCTCGGCCGCCGGCGGTCTTTACCAGGCGCTGGACCGGGAACTGATTCCGGCCGAGGATCGCGGCGTGCTGATCGTCAACGGCTCCGGCCCCGACGGGGTGGGCCTGAGTTACAGCCAGCGCCAGGCCGACCGGATGGAAACCATCATCCAGCCGGTCATCGATTCCGGCGACGGACAATACCGATACACGCTGGTCGGGCGCTACGACGTCAACCGGGTGCGCATCACGGTGCCGCTGGTGCCATGGGACGAGCGCGATCGAAGCCAGCGCGAGATCGCCGAATCGGTTCTGCCCGAACTCGAGCGGCTGCCGGGCGTTCGGGTGAGCATTTCGAATCCGAACAGCCTGGACCTGGGCGATGCCGGCGACGGCCTGGAAATTGCGCTGACGGGCCCCGACTACGGCGATATCTACCAGGCCGCGCGCACGCTTTCGGAGCGAATGGAAACCGAGATTCCGTTCCTGTCGGGTACCCGGATTTCGTATCAGCCCACCCAGCCGGAGCTCTCGGTCCGAATCGACCGTCAGCGCGCCAACGACCTGGGCGTATCGCTGGACGAACTGTCGATCACGTTGCGCGCGATGGTCGACGGCGACGAAATCACCGAGCTGAGCGTCGGCGACGAATCCATTCCGGTTCGGCTCGATTCGATCACCGGCAGCGTCGACGATCCGACCGACCTGGCCAACCTCTACGTCAAGTCCAACGCCGGCAGCCTGGTGCCGCTGTCCAGCCTGGTGTCGATTTCCGAGACCAGCATCGCCGCCCAGCTCGACCGCAGAGAGCAGCGCCGGGCGATCGAGATCGACGCCAACCTGGCGCCGGGCACCGCACTGGCCGAGGCGATCGATGCGGTTCGTGCGTTGGCCGACGAAACGCTGCCGGAGGGAATCAATCTCCTGCTGCTGGGCGAGGCGGCCGAGCTGGACGAGACCTCGAACGAAGTCGCGATTACCTATGCAATCGCGCTGCTTGTCGTGTTCCTGGTGCTGGCCGCGCAATTCGAAAGCGCGACGTCGGCGCTGGTCGTCACGCTGGTCGTGCCGTTCGGCATCGCGGCGGCAATCCTGGCGCTGTTCCTGACCGGCACGTCGCTGAACATCTATTCGCAGATCGGGCTGGTGATGCTGATCGGCCTGATGGCCAAGAACTCGATCCTGCTGGTGGAATTCGCCGACCAAATGCGCGAGGCCGGAAAGGACGTGATGGAGGCCGTGATCGAGGCAGCCGAAGTCCGGGCTCGGCCGATCGTGATGACGATGATGTCGACGGTGCTCGGCGGACTGCCGTTGATTCTCGGTTCCGGCGCCGGCGCCGAGGCGCGCGCCGCAATCGGCTGGGTGGTATTCGGCGGGCTGGGCCTGGCCGCCGGCTTCACGCTGTTCCTGACGCCCGTCGTCTACCGGCTGCTCGCGCCGCTGAGCAAGCCACGCGCGCACGAGGCCGAAAAGCTCGAGCGCGAGCT
>CAYYZR010000182.1:0-4946 GCA_964476005.1 uncultured Halomonas sp. | reverse complement strand
TCAGCAGATCCGGGGCAGGGGATCGTCCTCCAACTCGTCGATCAGGCGTTGGCCGCCGAGTCCGGTGGTCAACATGACAGGACCCGGACGATCGGCCACGGTGCCGATCACCGCGGCATCCGGCGCGATGCCGGAAAGTCGGAGCTCGGCGACCGCATCGTCGGCCTCCGCGGCGGCGATCACGGCCACCACCCGGCCCTCGCAGGCGAGGTAGAGCGGGTCGTAGCCCAGTAGTTCGCAGACCGCCGAGACCGGTTCGCTGAGCGGAATCGCCTCTTCATCCAGTGCGATGCCCAAACCGGTCTCGCGCGCCAGGTCAAGCGCGACGGTGGCCAGGCCGCCGCGCGTCGGGTCGCGCATGAAGCGCAGGCCGGGCCGCTTGAGCAGCATTTCGGTGATCGGCAGCACGCTGGCGGAATCCGATTTCAGGTCGCCGCGCAGGCCGTATTCCTCCCTGGCCAGCAACACCGAAGTGCCGTGGTCGCCGACGCTGCCCGAGACGACGATGCGGTCGCCGGGCTGCACCCGCTGCTGGCCGAGCGCGAGATCGTTGGGTATCGCCCCCAGACCGGTGGTGGCCAGGTACACGCCGCCGCATTCACCGCGCGCCAATACCTTGGTATCGCCGGCCACGATCTTGACGCCGGCCTCCTGGGCCGCGGCGGCGAGCGCATCGACAATTCGTTCCAGCAGCTTGACTTCCGTGCCTTCCTCGATGAAAGCGTTGAGCGTCAGATACAGCGGTATCGCACCGGCCACGGCCAGGTCGTTGACCGTGCCGTGGATCGCCAGCGAGCCGATGTTGCCGCCCGGGAATTCCAGCGGATCCACGGTGAAACCGTCGGTCGTCATCATCAGCCGCACGCCCTGCGGCACGTCGACCGGTGCGGCGTCCACGCTGGTGTCAAGGCCCTTGTCGCCCAGCCGCGTCGCAAACAAGGCGTCGATGAGTTCGCGCATGTAGCGCCCGCCGTTGCCGTGGGCGAGGCGGACGTGCTTGTCGAGTTTCTGGGGCTTGTGTTTCATTGAAGAAGAGCCTTTTTATTCAGGTGATTATCGTTATTGTCGAATGTCATTTCCAGCAATGTTTCCGGACGCGCCCGACTCGATGATCTGGCCGTAGCTGATGCCGGCGTCGTTGACCGGGACCTTGCTCGGCAGGCAGGCCGTCATCCCGCGGCGCTCGACCTGTTCGATCGCGATCCGTGAAAGCAGGGCATTCTGGAACACGCCGCCGGTCAAGCCCACATGCCGGCAGGCGTGGTTCGGCTTCAGCGAGTCGACCAGGGTGCCGACCAGTTCGCCCATGGCGCGATGAAAGCCGGCGGCGCGGTCGGCCCGTGGAATGGACGCATTCGCCATCCAGGCCATCAGCGGCGCCCAGTCGGCTCTTAGCACGCCGCCCTCGTCTTCGCGCAGCTCGAGGGGCGGCGCATCCAGCGGACGACCACGACCCGCGAGCGCTTCCAGCCAACCCGGTCCCTGGCCCTCGAAGCTGGCCTCGGCGGCGACGCCGGCGAGCGCGGCGGCCCCGTCGAACAGTCGACCCGCCGCGCTGGTCCACGGACTGGCCAGGCCGGACGACCAGGCATGTTGCAGCAGCGGGTCGACATTGGGTGCAGCGGTCCAGTCGAACCCCCCGTGCCAAGACAAGGACAGCGCGGTCCGCCAGGGTTGCCGGATGACCCTGTCGCCGCCGGGCAGTCGGAACGGCCTCAGCGATGCCACCCGCTGCCAGCGTCCGGGGCGGCCGTAGAGAACCTCGCCGCCCCACAACGTGGCATCACGCCCGTAGCCGACCCCGTCCCAGGCGAACACCAGGATATCGTTTTCCACCAGTCTGAATTCTCCGGCCAGGGCCGAGGCGTGCGCTTCGTGGTGGAACACCCGGGTCAGCGGCAGGCCCTTGCTTTCGGACAAGTCGCGCGCCCAGCGGCTGTTGGGGAAATCCGGATGGGCGTCGCACGCCAGTCGTTCTGCCTTTATGTCGTAAAGCGCCTGCAGGTCTTCGACCACCTGGCCGAACACTTCCACCGCACGCGGGCTGTCGAGTTCGCCGATGTGGGGAGAGATCACGACGCGATTCTTCCAGCCCAGCGCAACCGTGTTCTTCAGGAAGGCGCCGACCGCGAGGGTGGGCGCTTCGAGCGATATCGGCAGCTCCAGTTCCAGCGGCGCGTTGCCGCGGCCCAGCCGGATGGGTCGCATGCGACCGCTGTTGAAGCGCCAGACCGGATCGTCGGCCGGCCGCTGGATCGGGCGGTTGTGGTGCAGGAACGCGTCGGCGATGCCTTCCAAACGCGCTTCGGCCTCGTCCGGATCGGTCAGTACAGGCTCGCCGCTGAGGTTGCCCGATGTGGCGACCACCGGTCGGCCCAGACCGCCGAGCAGGAGATGGTGCAGCGGGCTGTAGGGCAGCATCAGGCCGACCTCGGCGAGGCCCGGCGCGACGCCCGGCGCCAGGACGCCATTGTTGCGGTGACTCTTATCGCGGTGACCCTCGCGCAGCCGGGCCAGCACGATCGGGCGCTCGGGATCGGCCAGACGCTCGGCGACCGCCGGTTCAAGCTCGGCGATATCGCGAGCGGCATCCAGTCCGTCTTGACCGGTCATGGGGACCATCACTGCAAGCGGCTTGTGCGGTCGCCGCTTGCGCCGGCGAAGCGACGCCACCGCCGGCTCATTGCCGGCGTCGCAGACCAGGTGGTATCCACCGACGCCGCGTACCGCGACCACCTGTCCGGCGTCAATGGCGTCGACGGCCGCCGCAATCGCGGCCTCGTTGTCGTCCAGCGTTCGTTGTCCCGAGCGAAAGCGAAGCGACGGACCGCACACCGGACAGGCCAGCGGCTGGGCATGGAAGCGACGATCGAGCGGATCGGTGTACTCGGACCGGCAGTCCGGACACAGTGGAAAACCCTCCAGCGTGGTATTCGGGCGGTCGTAGGGCATCGCGCGAATGATCGTGTACCGGGGGCCGCACTGGGTGCAGTTGATGAACGGATAGCGGTGGCGCCGTTCGGCCGGGTCGCTCATCTCGGCCAGGCAGTCGTCGCACAGGAACTGGTCCGGGGGCACGTGAATTTCCGGTTCGGCGCCGGCCCGGCTGGCGCGAATCTCGAACGCGTCCATTGGCTCGGTTTCGGTCTCGGCGTCAGCGACGATTTCCGGGCGCGCCAGCGGCGGCGCCCGGTCGATCAGGCCGCGCGCGAAGCCATCCAGTCGGTCTTGTGGGCCCTGCACCTCGACTTCGACGACCCCCGAGGCGTTGTAGACCCAGCCTGCAAGTTCGAACGCGTGCGCGAGGCGATAGACGAACGGACGAAAGCCGACGCCCTGCACGCGGCCTGCGATCGTGATGCGGCGCGCCCGAACGCTCACGGATCCGTTTCTGCTGGTGAGTTGGCGCGGGTCATGCTGCGATGCCTGGCCAGGTGCAGCGGCGTCCAGGCGTGCGGAGTCCGGTTTACCAGGCGATATCGGGCAACGTGATACGACGGATCGAAACCGAAGAAATTCAGGTGCATTCGATCCAGTTCCGCTTCCCTGTAGGTCGCCAGCGCCCGGCGCGCCTCGTCGGCGGCACGTGCCTGCGACTTGGCTTCGATCTCTTTGCGCCAGTCGTCCGAGGCCAGCGCGCGTGCCCGCCGGGCCACGAACTGTTCGAATTCGGCCGGGTGATTCGGGCCGACCGCGTCGACCAGGCCGAGTTGCTGCGCACGATCGGCGAGCATCGGAAGCCGGTGGCCCATGACCTGCTCGACGCCGTTTTCGCCGACCCGCCCGGGCAGCAGATAGGTCCAGTACTCCGAGCCGTACAGGTTGCCCATGTTCTTGTAGTGCGGATTCAGCACGATGCCGTCGCGGGCCCAGACGCGGTCGGCGGCAAGCGCGAGGAAAACGCCGCCGGCCGCGGCGTTGCCGGCCATGGCGCTGACCGTGAGATGACTGGTGGTGTTGATGACGGCCTCGGCCAGATCGTCCATGGCGTTGATGTTGCGCCAGGACTCGTCGGCCGGGCTTTCGGCCGCTTCGATGCTGTTGAGATCCATGCCGTTTGACCAGAAATCGCGACCGCCGGTCAGCACGATCACTCGCGTGGGGCGCGCGGCCGCGTGACGCCAGGCCGCGAGCAGGGCCTCGCAGTCGCCGGTGCTCATGGCGCCGTTGTAGAAGTCGAACGCCAGCATCCCGACGTCGCCGTGCTCGGCGTATCGGATCGGGCCTCGCCGGGTTTCGCTGTCGGTCCAGTCGGGCGGAATCTCTTCCAGTGCTTCGGCCGCATCGTCCAGGACGTCGACGGCCGGGCGCTTGAAGTCCATGCCTGCCGGGTCCCTGATGTGACCGATCCAGACCGCGCCGTCAGCGGTTGCCCTGCAGACCGCACCGCCCGAGCGCGCCAGCAACTCGCCGGCCGGACCGGAAAGCTCGTGCTCCGGCCCGGCGTCGAACAGCCTGAGTTCGCGATTGTCCGTCACGCCGTCGATCACGTCGACAACCCCCGGCTGTCCGTCGGCGCTGTTGATCTTGCGCAGCACCGTCTCGGTACTGTCGCGGGTCCAGTCGATGCGGCGCAGCTCGCCCGGCACTGCATCGCGCCAGCGGTGCTTGACGGGTGCGCCCCGGTCGTGATTACCCGCAGAGCCCGGATCCTTGTCGAGGCGTTCGAGCGCCTCGAACAACGCCTGCACCGCGGCCTCGGTGACTTCCAGCCGGTACAGGCTGCTTTTGCGCGCGGCGCGCATCGCGAATTCGCGGGAAGCCAGTACCGGTCCGCCGTCGAGTTCACCGGTGGCCAGGATGATACTCACGCCCCAGGTATCCGGCGCGTCCAGCACGGCCCAGTCGAGCGCATTCGGACCTCGGTCGCCGGGCGGTCCCGGGTGCACGATCAGGCAGGGCACGTTCTGCCAGACGTCGTCGGGAATCCTGCGCTTGAGAAACGG
>CAYYZR010000181.1:0-4955 GCA_964476005.1 uncultured Halomonas sp. | reverse complement strand
GTTCATTCGCGAACGCCTGGCGCAAGCAGGCCCGGGCGAGCGAAGAGCTTCTTCTGGACGCCCAAGGCTGGAGTGGCCGCGCCAGGCTCGCCGCCATGGTTGGGACCGCAAGACAATGCGCGTCACCACCGGAATCGTGGCGAGCACAGCAGGCCTGATGATTGTGTTGATGAGCGGCACTCCCGCTTGGTTGCACGTTTTCAAGTATTCGCGCCTGGAGCGTAAAAGTCTATTGCATTGATATCATTGATTCGATACGCTTTAGTCATGCATGTAAGGCTTACGCAATTGGCGCATATGCCCCGGCGGTTTGGCGAGTCGGCAGTTTCAGACGCGCTGCGGCAGCGCAGCACCTTTTCGCAGCCCGCCGGGTCGCGCGGTATCGAGGGCCCCGGAGGCGTCGCCTGGCTTAGTGCTGTTCGGCCGGCAGGCGACCGAGATCAGCGCGGCGATGCTCACGTTGCGCGTAGCGAACTCGATCGCGACCACGGCACGACCGGCCCGGTCAGGTGGAGGCGGCCGCCAGTGGCCCAGCCGGTCAGGAAAGCGAGCACGGTGAAGGTGACAATGACCGCGACGGCTTCGCCGAACGCGGCTGTCACGGAATCGCGCTCCTCGACGAAAATCAGTACAAGAAACAACATCAGCAAAACGAGACCACATACCCGGATTCGGCCTCCGGCCAGCTCGATCGCGGCGAACAACAACGGCAACGTGCCCAGGGCCAGGCAAATCGCCGGCAGCACCGACGCCGAGGTGTCTAACGCGGCGTGTTGTTCCGTGACGGACAAAAGGAAAAGTCCCCTGCGCGGAGTCTTTTCCAAACCCATCACGAAGCCGATTGCATAGATTGCATAAGGTTGATACCATTTGCGTATGCATTTCAAACTTCGTCAACTGGCCCATGCGGTCGCGCTTTGTCGTTTCGGCAGTTTCAGACGCGCGGCCGAGGCGGAGCATATCTCTCAGCCGGCGCTTTCGCGAAGCATTCAGAGTCTCGAGGAATCGTTGGGCGTCGTGCTGTTCGACCGCCACTCCACCGAAATCGCTCCAACCGCGTTTGGCGAGGCGTTGCTCGCGAGAGCCGGGACGATCCTGGCCGAGGCGGAGGAACTGGAACGGGAAATGCAGTTGTTGCAGGGCCTGGACACCGGGCGCCTGTCGGTGGGCATGGGCCTGTTTGCGGCCGAGCTTTCCGGAGATCCGGCGCTGGCCGATCTGCTGAAGGCCCATCCGAAGCTGAGGGTCAGTGTACGGCTTCGCTACTGGGGCGAGCTGGAAAACGCAGTGCTGTCGCGAGAGGTCGATCTCGGCTTCGGCGAAGTCGCTCACCTCAAGAATTCGCCGGAGCTGCTTGTGGATCCGGTCGGGTGCCATGAACTGGTGTTCTTTTGCCGGCCGGGACATCCCATTCTGTCCAGGAATTCGATCTCTGTATCCGATCTGGACGCCTACCCCCTCGTCTGTTCCCCGGTCCGGGCCAGCGATGCGGAGCGATTTCCGCGCAACTTGCGGCTCGACAAGTCCGGCACTTACGCGATTCCGCAGATTCAGGTAGAAGATCTGACGGCGATGCGTGCCATCGTGGCCGAGACGGATACCATCAGCTTCGCCACACCGGTCCAGCTCGAGCATCTTCTGTTGGGCGGCGAAGTTGCGGCGATCCCGTTTCGTGCCTCATGGCTTCGCCTGGACTACGGTTTCTTCTATCTCGCGTCACGCAGCCCGTCGCCCGCGGCAGAGGCCTTCATGGCGCGCGTGAGAAACATCGAGCGTGACCTGGCGGAAAGAAACCGCCTGCTGGCCGAGCAGCTTTTCGGGGACCTTAGAATCGGGCTCGAGCCGGGAGTCTGAGCTCATACGGCGCAGCATGGCGCCCCCCCGCTGGATGATCGTTCCTTCACTTGCGCATACGAATGCACTATAGTTATCATAGCGTGGATGATGATAACCAGATAATCGATCAACTCACTGGGTGATCGGCGATCTGCCGCTTCCGATGCCGAGTGCCATGAGGACACGACCATGAGAATACGCAGAAGCATCACGCGCCCCACGGGATTTTGCCCGCGGGCCCTGCTGGTGCTGGGGCTGTTTGGTGGAGCGCTCCCATACGCGGCAGCGGCGGAAGATACTGGCTGGGACTTCGAGTTCACACCCTACATATTCTTCTCGGCGCTGGACGGCACCGCCGGCGCGCGCGGGATCGAGGCCGAGGTGGACGAATCGTTCAACGACATCTGGGGCAATCTCGATATCGGCGTGATGGGGCTTTTCGTCGCGCAGAACGGGCCCTGGACCCTGATGTTCGACGGGGCCCACCTGAGGGTCAACGACCAGGCCTCGAAGTCCGTCACCGGACCCGGCGGCCTGGTCACGGTTAAAGGCGCGCTCGACGTTTCGAGTTCCCTGACGGTGCTGCAGCCATCCGTGCTTTATCGGGTGTTCGACAACGGGACCAGCATCGACCTGGGGACGGGTTTGCGCTACACGCGGGTCGGCCTGGATCTGGATGTGCAGATCGTGACGGATCCTCCCATCGTTTTTCCGGGCGGGCGGCGCAGCTTCGACGGCTCCGAAAACTGGATCGACGTGGTCGCTGTCGGTCGAGTGACGCAGCCGATCTCTGATCGCTGGTCGCTGGTGGGCTACGCCGACCTGGGCGGGGGCGGTTCGAGCCTGACTTACCAGTTCGTCGCCGGCGCAAACTGGGCGGCCGGCGAACGGATTGGGGTCAAGGTCGGTTACCGGTACGCCTACTGGGACTACGAAGACAAAGGCAATGTCTGGGACATGAGCGCGAGTGGACCCTTCCTCGGCCTTGGGATGGCCTTCTAGACCATGGCCGGGTTGAGCAGCGTCGGCCTGTTTCTGGGCGCGTTGTTCTTCGCGTTTTCGCTGACGCCGTCGCTGGTTCCGCGCCCGGCAATGATCCAGGGCATCCTGTCGGGACTGACGTTTGCGGCCGGCTATGGTCTGGGCGTGGCTGTTGCTTTTATTTGGAACTACCTCCAGTTGCCGGTCGGCCGGGGGCGCGTCAGGCTGACCTCGGGGGTGATCGCGGCCTCAATCACGCCCTTGGTTGTGGTGAGCTTTCTGTGGCAAGCCTCGCATTGGCAGAATTCGCTGCGCGCGCTCATGGGCATGGAGGCATCTCCGGGCTCGCAGCCGGTCCTGATCGGCTTCGTCGCGATCGGTGTATTCATCGTGTTGCTCGGTCTGGCGCGCGTTTTTCACTGGGTCTTTCACCGGTTGTCACAGCGATTGCATCGTTTCGTTCCGCCTCGAATTTCCCACCTGCTCGGCATCACGGCGGCGATTCTTCTGTTCTGGACAGTCATCGACGGCCTGCTCGTGTCCTCGATGCTGCGGGTTGCCGATCGTTCCTTTCAGCAGCTCGATGGACTGATCGAGCCCGATCTGCCGCAACCCGTCCGGCCTGAGCAGGTCGGCAGCCCGGCATCGCTGGTCAACTGGGAGGATCTCGGGCGACAGGGGCGCCGATTCGTTGCCAACGGTCCGACGCTTGAAGACCTCGAGAGATTTCCGGGTGCTCCCACGCTGCCGCCGATTCGCGTCTATGTCGGACTGAATTCCGCCGAGAGCCCTGTGGAAAGAGCGCGGCTTGCACTCGCAGAGCTCAAGCGCGTGGGCGCCTTCGAGCGCTCTCTTGTGCTGCTGGTCACGCCTACCGGAACCGGGTGGGTGGATCCTGCAGCGCAGGACACGATCGAATACCTGCAGCGCGGGGATATAGCCACCGTCGCGGCCCAGTATTCCTATCTGAACAGCCCATTGTCCCTGCTTACCCAGGCTTCGTACGGCGCCGAGATGGCGCGTGCGCTGTTCTCCGAGATCTATGGATACTGGCGAACCCTGCCTCGGGAAACGCGGCCTCGACTGTTCCTGGCCGGGTTGAGTCTGGGGTCGCTGAATTCCGATCTTTCGTTCGATTTCTTCGACATCATCGACGATCCGTTCGACGGAGCGCTGTGGAGCGGTCCCCCATTCAGCAACGAGACCTGGCAGCGGGCGACGACGGAACGCGACCCGGCTTCGCCGGGCTGGCTGCCCGAGTTTCGCGGCGGCGCGGTGGTCCGCTTCATGAACCAGGATCAAGGATTGGACCGCGGCGAGGCGGCGTGGGGAAACTTTCGCATCGCCTTCCTGCAATACGCCAGCGACCCGATCACCTTCTTCAGTACTGCAGCGGCCTGGCGTGAGCCGGACTGGATGCGCGCGCCGCGCGGCCCCGACGTGTCGCCCGACCTTCGGTGGTTTCCGGTCGTGACCATGCTTCAGCTGGCGGCCGACATGATGGTCGGCACGGCACCGAGCGGCTTCGGCCACCAGTACCACCCAGCTGACTATATCGACGCCTGGGTCGCCCTGACCGAGCCGGCGGGTTGGAGCGACGCCGAACTGCAGCGACTGGCCGACCTGTTTGCGCAATGAGCGGCGGGCAAGCTCTGCACCCGGCATTAATGTTCAAAAAGCATTGATTTGATTAAAGCAATGCACTGGACATATTTTTCTGTTCTGGAAATACTAGCCCTATTATTCGGAAACCAAGGATTTGCGATGCGGACTCCAGAGAGCAGGCTTGCCTTCCTGGCAAGCTCCAGGGCAGGGATGGTGATTGTCGCGGCGCTTGGCTGGCAGTCGGCAGCCACGGCGGACGAATCCGAAGCGGAACTGGCCCAGCAGCTCGCGAACCCGGTATCGGCCCTGATCAGCGTGCCATTCCAGCTCAACTACAACAGCAATATCGGACCGGCCGACGATGGCGAGCAATGGTTGCTCAACGCCCAGCCCGTGATCCCGTTTTCGCTCAACAAGGACTGGAACCTGATTTCGCGGACCATCCTCCCGTTGGTTCACCAGAGCGATGTGTTTCCGGGCGCCGGCAACCAGACCGGGCTCGGCGACACCGTTCAAACCCTGTTTTTCTCGCC
>CAYYZR010000180.1:1602-5028 GCA_964476005.1 uncultured Halomonas sp. | reverse complement strand
AGAACGGGGCGGATACAAGGCCGGCGATGCCGTCGGCGATCACGAACAGGCCCAGTGCCAGCAATGCGCCTTCGGTGTTGTCGTGGGCGAGCAGGATGAAGAACGGCGCGCTCAACGCCGAGCACAGCAACAGCGATCTGGCGATCACGAACCGCCTGAATTGGCGATCGGTCTTGAGCAGTGAGAGCCGCTTGAAGGCTTCAGTGATCGCGTTGCCGCCGCCCTCGGTTGCGCCCGGAAACTCCCTGATCAACGAGTAGGAGGCGGCGGCAAGCATCCACAGCGCCGCGGCGCACGCCAGCAGGATCAGCCAACGGCCCATGCTGGCGTCCTCGCCAATCCCGATCATCAGCGACGCGCCGACGCCTATCGTGATGATGCCGGCCAGGAACTCCGACCAGCCACTCACACGGCCTCGGCGTGTCCTCGGCACGGTCTTGCCCAGCACGTCCTTGGATGCCACCGAGCAGAGCCCACGCGACAGGCTGAAAACCACCAGTGCGGCCAATAGGACGGCGCCGGCGGCACTTCCCTCCAGAGTTACTGCCACAACGCCCATGCCTGCCACCGCCAGCCCCTGCAGCACGCAGCCTATTACGAACGTCCATTTCCGGATCGCCTGCTGGCGGACCCAGGCGGCGATCAGCAGCTGCGGAATCAGCGAGCCCGATTCGCGCACCGGGACCAGGAAAGCGGTGAACGCCGCCGGCGCGGCGAGTGCGGACATCAGCCATGCAAGCACAGTTTTCGGGTTTGCGATCGCGTCGCCGAGTTTGGTCAGGAACTGCGTCGCGACCTGGAGGATGAAGTTTCCCGGCACCACCCGGCACGCGCTGTCCGAGATGTCGGTGCAGACACGAGCGTCCTCCTCATTGACCAATTGCTGGTAAATGGTCGACATTTTTGTATTTGAAAACAGTGACCTGAACTGAACCATGGGCATGAGTTGATCTGTTTGCGCTTGCAGCATGATAGCGATTCGTCGTCAATTCAGGCCTGCAATAAAAAATAGCCAAAAATGCATATTGACAAAAATGGCTAAAATGACTTAAGGTTGACGCGTAGTTCGAAGTTTAGCCAAAAATGACAATTGACAATGATGGCTAACTGCATTAATGTCTAAATCCAGAGAGAAAGGAATCGCGATGATCGCGCCGACACCCGAACACCACATATTGAGTCTCGACTCGCGCTCGTTGCCGTGTCGAATGGCGGTTCAGCAAGTGTGTAGATTCGCAACGCCCGGGATCAATGAATGGGTTGAGTTTCTTGTTCGTGCAGCCGGTGACCTGAACCACCTCGCGCCGCTTGATTTTGTCGAACAGGGCTACAGACGGCGAGGCCTGCTGTTCGATCAGGATATTTTCGAGAACTGCCTCGATGCTGTCGAACGGATACCGGAAGAGAGTTGGTTCAGCGTCAATATCCACCCCAATTCTCTGCATCGCGAAAGATTCGTGAATTTCATTCGTGCCGGCCTGGCGCAGCGAAACATCGATCCGTCACGACTGATTCTCGAGTTGGTGGAGTTCGGTGGACCCGTCAATCTGATGGCTTCGCGCTCGTCCATCGAGGAATTGCGCGAGGCAGGGGTTCGCTTCGCGCTCGATGATTTCGGTCCCGGTTTTTCGAATCTGGATCTGATCGGGACGCGCATGATCGATTTCGTCAAGCTGGATCGCAGCCTGGTTCGTTTCGCCGATGTTCAGCCCGGCTACGCGCGTCTTTTGAAGGGCTTGCAGGCCATGGCCGAGCAGACGGACGTGGTGCTTGTCGCTGAGGGTGTGGAAACACCTTCCCAGGCGCATGCAATCCGCCAGGTAGGCGTCGAATGGGTTCAGGGCTTTCATTTCAGTCGGCCCGAATTGATTGAAGAATTGGAGCAGGTGTAAGGAGTAATCACACAATGTCACTGACGAATTCTGCATCGAACGTTCAACACGATCAGGGCGCGCGGCTCGCCTCTGCCATAGAGCGGGTCATTCGCCCGTTCATAAGGCTGATTGTCGGCCGGATTTCATGCGGTTTCCTGGTCCAGCAGATCAAGCGGATCTATATCGAGGAAGCGCGTCGCTGGATCGAGAGCAACGATCAGAACGGAAGGGTCACGAAATCCAAGCTGGCAATGCTTTCGGGGCTCGATACCAGAACGATTTCGACGATCGAGGCCCAGCGTGCGAACCCGGAGGAATGCACCGTCGGCGATCTATGTGCCGAGGCCGGGGTGCTGTATCGGTGGGCTTCCAACCCCGACTTTCAAGATGAATCCGGCGAGCCGCGACGACTGCCGATCATGGGCAAGTCCCGCTCCTTCCAGAGCCTGGTGAGTTCCACGATCGGGCGCAACGTGACCTACCAGACCGTGCTGGAGCGGCTTCTGGAATCGGGCAACGTCGAGATCGAACAGGATGAGTTTGTCCGCCTTGTAAGCCCTTATTACCAGCCGGTTAAGGCGTCCGAACAGACCATGATCGATGCCGGTTCGCTGGCGATCGGAAGACTGACCGAAACCGTACTGCACAACATGCAGGCCGCAGAAAGAGCTGAGCGGTTGCTGCAACAGAACAGATGGTCCAGGAGAATTCCCAAGGCGTCACTTCCGGAGTTGAAATTGAAATCTCGGGAAGTCATCGAAAGACAAATGCTGGAAATCGAGGCCTTGATTGACTCTTATGAAGTGGAAGAAACGTCGCCGGATACCTGCGTGTTCGGGGTCGGTTGGTTCCAGTTTCTCAGATAAATGGGCAGCACTTGTACTCACCTGGAAAAGGGTATGTGCTTGAACTATGAAGATCATATTTCGCGGGTCGCCTGGCGTGGTTTCGATGCTTGAGAATCACGTTCGGTTTCAAATCTTAATCAACGCCTTTTCAGCGAAGGTGAAATCAAGCTCGGGTACAAATTAGGTTTTTTCGTAAATTCTTAGGAGGATAGACAAATGAAGTTTTCGATTCTGAGACTGATTGAAAAAGATGGAACGGGAATCCATGCCGTTACCGAGAAAGACGGAACCGGAATTCGCGCATCGCGCAAGGCTATCGAGAAGGACGGGACAGGCATAGGCGTCGGCTCGATCCTGTGTTCGGCGCTGATGGCTATCGCGCTAGTCGCGCCGGTTTCTGCAACCGAATTCGGCGGCATTGTGAATCAAGCCGAAGGGCGAATCACCATGTCCCTTTCCGACGGCAGTTCTCTTCTGACTGGAACTGGTTTGTCCGAAAATGGCTACGCCATCGTTGCTCTCAACGCCGTCGAGTTGCCGTCAGCCATCCAGTCGGAAGGTGATGGCACTGGTGTGTCCAGCGAGGGGGACGGAACCGGTGTGAAGAGTGAAGGCGACGGCACCGGCGTTGCCAGCGAAGGTGATGGTACGGGCGTTGCCAGCGAAGGTGATGGAACGGGCGTTGCCAGCGAAGGCGACGGTAC
>CAYYZR010000180.1:0-1502 GCA_964476005.1 uncultured Halomonas sp. | reverse complement strand
GGCGTTGCCAGCGAAGGCGACGGTACCGGCGTTGCACGGGTGTGCTTCTCGGGGGCCGGTATTTTCGGTGGACGTAACGGTGACGGGTTTACCAAGAGCGAAGGTGACGGGACCGGCGTTTCAAGCGAAGGCGACGGCACCGGTGTTGCCAGCGAAGGCGACGGCACGGGAATCTCCAGCGAGGGAGACGGCACTGGAGCGCATGGCGCCTATGAGTCCGCGGGGTATTGCGAGACTGGCCCGGTCGCACTTTCATGGGGTGTCGCCGAGATCGCGCTGAACGGCAATTCTGCTTCGGTCCTGCTTTACGGCATCGGCGGCAACGGGTTGCTGACCGAGCTTGCAGCGATCGAAGTTCCGGTGATCAATCATTGATGATTCAAGGCGTATGGCGATACTGCCGGTTTCACGGTAGGCCATTGGCAATCCCGGAGCTCGGCTTGAAAGGGCATCTTCCCCGCCCTTGATCTGCTCCGGTCTATTGCCCTGGCGTATGGGGACGGCGCTGCCTTTCGGGGCAGCGCCTTTTTTAATGCGGACTTGTTACCGATCGCACGGCGCTCGCTGAACTCCAGAGACAGAGTGCCAGCGTGTGCACTGGGAATTTGATCAGCAATGTTGAGGTTCGCTCTGGTTCAAAACGCCGGCGATGAAGCGTTTAATCAAAGTCTTGTAACGGGGCAGGGGATAGACCGATGCCATGGTGGACGAGCCTGACAAAGTCGGCTCTTGCCACCATGCGCACGCCGAAGTGCTCCAGGTGCGGATTCCATAACTGGCAATCGCACAGCAAGTAACCGAGCCTTTCCAGTCGCATCATCAGTTCGACCAGCGCGACTTTTGATGCATCGCGTTGGTGGTGAAACTTCGATTCGGCGAAGAAGATCCCGCCGATAGCAACCCCGTAGAGTCCGCCGGCAAGCATTCCGTCGCGCCAGACCTCCAGACTGTGTGCGTCGCCGTGAGCGTGCAGGTTGATATACGCGCTGCGCATCTCCGCGGTAATCCAGGTGCCGGCCGAATCCTCGCGCGGCTCGGCGCAACCGTCGATCACACCGACGAAGTCGCGGTCGATGCTGACCTCGAATCGCCGCTGGCGAAGCGTTCGGGCAAGCCGTCGCGATACATGAACATGTCCCGGGATCAGGATCGCCCGCGGATCGGGCGACCACCAGAGGATAGGCCCGCCGGGTTCGTACCACGGGAAAATGCCCTGCCGGTAAGCATTGAGCAACCGGGTTCGGCTCAGGTCGCCGCCGACCGCGACCAGTCCATCCGGATGGTCGCAATCCCGGAGATCGGGAAACGGTGCGTCGGCCGCCGCACCCAAAACGTTTACGGCATGTTGCCTCACGATTTCGCATCCTCGCGGTAGGGCTCGATTGATTTCAGTTCCAGGCGGTAAGCGTCCAGCGCGCGACCCTCCATGTCCAGCCAGCGTCTGATTCCCTCGCGCAGCGCCGGGTGCCGAACATGATGATAGGAGTGGGTCTTGACCGGCA
>CAYYZR010000179.1:0-5035 GCA_964476005.1 uncultured Halomonas sp. | reverse complement strand
GCATGAACGAAAGCGCAAACACCAGCAACATCATCAAGCTCGAGCGCGAATGGACCGAAAACCCTCGCTGGAAGGGCGTGGAACGGCCTTACGACGCGGCCGAGGTCTTCCGCCTCAGGGGCTCGATCACGATCGAACATACGCTGGCCAGGATGGGCTCGGAGAAGCTCTGGCGGCTGATGCACGAAGACCCGTTCGTCAACGCCCTGGGAGCGCTGACCGGCAACCAGGCGATGCAACAGGTCAGGGCCGGGCTCAAGGCCATCTATCTTTCGGGCTGGCAGGTCGCGGCCGACGCCAACAACGCCGGCCAGATGTATCCGGATCAGTCGCTGTATCCGGTCAGTTCGGTGCCCGAAGTGGTGCGCCGCATCAACAACACGCTGTTGCGCGCCGACCAGATCCAGCATTCCGAGCAGTCGGGCGAAATCGACTGGTTCGCCCCCATCGTGGCCGATGCCGAAGCCGGCTTCGGTGGCGTGCTCAACGCCCATGAACTGATGAAGGACATGATCGCGGCCGGCGCCGCCGGGGTGCACTTCGAGGATCAGCTGGCGTCGGCCAAGAAATGCGGCCACATGGGCGGCAAGGTACTGGTGCCGACGTCCGAGGCAGTCGCCAAGCTGGTGGCCGCGCGACTGGCCGCCGACATTGCCGACGTGCCGACGATCATTGTTGCCCGTACCGACGCCATGGGGGCCAGCCTGCTGACCTCGGACGTCGATGCGCGCGATCGCGAATTCGCCACCGGCGAGCGCACGGTCGAAGGCTTCTACAAGGTCCGCCAGGGCCTGGAGCAGGCCATTTCTCGCGGTTTGGCGTACGCGCCGTACGCCGACCTGGTGTGGTGCGAAACCTCCAAGCCGGACCTGGAGCAGGCCAGGCAGTTCTCGGAGGCCATTCGTGCCGAGTACCCGGACAAGATGCTGGCCTACAACTGTTCGCCTTCGTTCAACTGGAAGAAGAACCTCTCCGAGGCCGACATCGCGCGATTCCAGCGCGAACTGGGCGCCATGGGGTACAAGTTCCAGTTCATCACGCTGGCCGGATTCCACTCGCTGAACTACTCGATGTTCGAACTGGCGCGCGGCTACAAGGCCCGCCAGATGGAAGCCTACGTCGAACTGCAGGAAGCCGAGTTCGCAGCCGAAAAGGACGGTTACACCGCCACCCGCCACCAGCGCGAAGTCGGTACCGGCTATTTCGACCAACTGGCCCAGGCTGTCGCCAGCGGCCAGTCGTCGCTCAGCGCGCTCAGCGGCTCGACCGAGGAAGAGCAGTTCCGCGAATCGGCCTGATCGCCTGTATGGCTTCCCGGCGTACGGCGGCCACCGCCGTACGCTTCGATGATCCCAGGATCAATCGCGCGTCCCGCGCAGCGTAGCTGGAGGTCTCCTGCCGCGCACGATTCACTTTCATCGCAGCCGGATTCGGTTAATATCATGGGTGTAGAAACCCAGACTTCGACCGAGATCATGACTGACCCATCGCGCGAATCCGACAACCCGAGAGACGGCCTGGCCCTCGAGGAATCACGCCCGAAAACCAAGAAGCCGCCGTTGTACAAGGTCGTGCTGCTCAACGACGACTACACGCCCATGGAGTTCGTCGTCGACGTGCTCAAGAAGTTCTTCGGCCTGGCCCACGAAAAGGCCACCCAGGTAATGCTCAACGTGCACACCCGGGGTCGCGGCGTGGCCGGTGTTTACACCTTCGAGATTGCCGAAACCAAGGTCATCATGGTCAACGATTACGCGCGTGAAAACGAGCACCCGTTGCAGTGCACCCTGGAGGAATCCTGACGGGCCTGCAACCGGCTCGAAATCCGGTGAAACCGACCGCGCAAGATGCGGTCTCAGCATAAACGCGAATCCATCGACGGCCGCCCGGCCAGGAGAACGCCGCAATGTTCAGCAAAGACCTCGAGCTATCGATATCGCAGGCGTATCATTCCGCGCGCAGCCGCCGGCATGAGTTCCTGACCGTCGAGCACCTGTTGCTGGCGCTCATAGACAATCCGTCCGCGCGCTCCGTGCTGCTGGCCTGCAGCGCTGACCTCAAGCTGCTCGGCGCTGACCTGGAGCAGGTACTCAACGAGACCATTCCGGTGCTCTCGGCCGGCGACCAGCGCGATACCCAACCGACCGTCGGATTCCAGCGCGTGCTGCAGCGCGCGCTCTACCATGTTCAGTCGGCCGAACGCAGCGAAGTTCTTGGCGCCAATGTGCTCGCCGCGATTTTCAGCGAGAAGGATTCACACGCCGTGTACCTGCTGGGCAAGCAGGATGTGAATCGGCTCGACGTGATCAACTTCATTTCCCACGGCATCACCAAGAACGAGGAACAGTCCGCGCCCGACGCCCCGACTGGCGCGGCCCAGGCCGATGGCGAAGCTCAGGAACAGAAATCGCCGCTGGCCAGTTTTGCGACCAACCTCAACGAGCGCGCGCGCGCCGACCGCATAGACCCACTCATCGGTCGCGAGGCGGAACTCGAGCGCACGGTGCAGATTCTTTGCCGACGACGCAAGAACAACCCGCTGTACGTCGGCGAATCCGGCGTGGGCAAGACGGCGCTGGCCGAGGGTCTGGCGCTGCGCATCGTCGAAGAGCGGGTGCCGGAAGTGCTCGCCGATGCGGAAGTCTGGGCGCTGGACCTGGGCGCACTGCTGGCCGGCACCAAGTACCGCGGCGATTTCGAGAAGCGCCTCAAGGCCGTACTCGCCGAACTTCGTGAAAAGGACGGCGCGATCCTGTTCATAGACGAAATCCACACCATCATCGGCGCCGGTGCGGCTTCGGGCGGTGTCATGGACGCGTCCAATCTGATCAAGCCCGTGCTGGCCAACGGCGAGCTCCGCTGCATTGGCTCGACCACCTTCGAGGAGTATCGCGGCGTGTTCGAGAAGGATCGTGCACTTGCGCGCAGGTTCCAGAAGATCGACATCATCGAGCCAACGATCGCCGAGACCATCGAGATTCTCAACGGTCTGAAATACCGTTTCGAGGAGCACCACGGCGTCAAATACGCGCCGGAGGCCCTGGAATCGGCCGCAACGCTTTCGGCGCGCCACATCAATGACCGGCACCTGCCGGACAAGGCCATCGACGTGATCGACGAGGCCGGCGCCCGCCAGCGACTGCTGGGGCCGGAAGGCCGGGTGGAGATCATCGGCACGCACGAGATCGAAGACGTTGTCGCGCGCATGGCACGAATCCCCCCGCGCCAGGTCTCGCGCTCGGACCGCGATGCGCTCAAGACCCTCGAGCGCGATCTGAAGCTGACCGTATTCGGCCAGGACAAGGCGATCGAAACGCTGTCGTCGGCGATCAAGATGGCCCGCTCCGGGCTGGTCGACGCCGATCGCCCGATCGGGTCGTACCTGTTCGCGGGTCCGACCGGGGTGGGCAAGACCGAGGTTACCCGCCAGCTGGCGATGACCCTGGGCATCGAGCTGATCCGGTTCGACATGTCCGAATACATGGAAGCGCACACCGTCTCGAGACTGGTCGGCGCGCCGCCGGGATACGTCGGTTTCGACCGGGGCGGCCTGCTGACCGAGGCGGTGACCCAGAATCCGCACGCGGTGTTGCTGCTCGACGAGATCGAAAAAGCCCACCCGGATATCTACAACCTGCTGCTGCAGGTGATGGATCACGGCAAGCTGACCGACGCCAACGGTCGCATGGCCGATTTCCGCAACGTCATCCTGGTGATGACCACGAACGCCGGGGCGGCCGACATGAACAAGCGAGCGATCGGCTTTACCGATTCCGACGCCAGGCCCGACGGCATGGAGGCGATCCGTCGCCAGTTCACGCCCGAGTTCCGCAACCGTCTCGATGCGGTCATACAGTTCGAGTCGCTGCCGTTCGACGTGATCCTGCAGGTGGTCGACAAATTCGTCATGGAACTGGAGAACCAGCTGGCCGACCGAAACGTGCACATCGAGGTCTCCGGCAGCGCCCGCGAATGGCTGGCGCGCCACGGCTTCGATCCCGCCATGGGCGCGCGGCCGATGAAGCGCGTGATCCAGGAACACATCAAGCGGCCGCTGGCCGACGAGCTGCTGTTCGGCAACCTGGGCGAGCAGGGCGGCACCATCCACATCGACGTCAACGACGCCGGCAAGGGGCTTTCGCTGACATTCAACGCGACCGAAGTCGAAGCGCTGCCGAGCTGAGCCGAACGGGCTTGGGCGGGAGATATCCAGGGCGTTGCCGGCCGGGCCGGCACCCCGGTCAACGGACCGGTTACTTCATGCGGTAGGTGATACGGCCCTTGGACAGGTCGTAAGGGGTCATTTCAACCTTGACCCGGTCTCCGGTGAGAATCCGGATGTAGTGCTTGCGCATGCGGCCGGAGATATGCGCTGTAATCGTGTGGCCGTTGTCGAGTTCAACACGGAACATCGTGTTCGGAAGCGTCTCGAGTACGCGACCTTCCATCTCGATATGTTCGTCTTTTGCCATGAGGCTCCATCAAGGTGTTAAAACCCCGTTATTCTGCCACCTTTCAGCGCTAAAGCCAAGCTTCATTGGTCAATCGGACAGACCAGTGCCGAATGGTCGAAACGCGACCCGACGGATCACGGCGGGATGTGCCCGGGATAGCGGAGCATATCGGGGCGGAATCCATCGCCTATCCGGTAGTGCAGCGTCTGGATCGGCATGCCGTCACGATCGACCGTGGCCGTCTTCAGGGGCCCCAGGCCGATCAGCGCGATCGCCAGCCAGTCTTCGTCGATCAGCTTGGACTCGTGGCTGACCAGCAGCACCGGCCGGGTCGGATCGGTCTCGGGATCGAACCAGCGCTCCCACTGCGAACCACTCATGCCGACCAGGTTGCGTGCCGTGATGTTGTCGCGCCTGCCGTCGACGTCGTGAAACGCCAGGGCCGCCGGGATACCCCACTTGGCCATACCGGCGACGATCGGTCGCTGGCCGGTCTCCGCTTCGATCTGCATCTCGATGGCATGAACCTCGCGAGCCAGTTCCGGCCAGCCCATGTAGCCCAGCCGGTTGGGCTGCCACTG
>CAYYZR010000178.1:0-5042 GCA_964476005.1 uncultured Halomonas sp. | reverse complement strand
TTGGGAATCTTCGGGTCGCGGTTGTGCGGCCGGAACCAGGCTGACTGGGTCAGCACCGGTTCCACCGAGAACGCCGAGCCCAGGTGCGAGTTCAACTCGTCGCGGAAACCGAACGGATGCAGCGTGCGACAGGTGACCAGGTCTTCCTTCAACCCGGGAATATGATGTTTTTCCAGGTAGTCGAGAATGCGATCGGTGTATTTCGGGCCCACTTCGTCCCAGTCGATGTCGGCCGTGCCCAGGTGCGGTACCGGCGACAGCACGTAGTAGGCGCTGCAGCCTTCCGGGGCCAGCGACGGGTCGGTCAGCGTGGGCGCGTGGAGATAAAGCGAGAAATCCTCGGCCAGGTCGGGGGAATTGAAGATGTCGTTGATCAATTCCTGGTAGCGCGGTCCGAACAGCACCATGTGGTGCTTGAGGTCGGGATGGATGCGCTTGAGGCCGAAGTAGATGACGAACAGCGACATGCTCCAGTTGCGGTTCTCGAGCACCTTCTTCTGCTTGCGTCCGCGATCGGTGTGGCCCAGCAGCTTGCCATAGGTATGCAGCACGTCGGCATTGCTGGCGACGGTGTCGAAATCGGCCGAGTAGCCGTCCTGCGTGGCAAGCCCGGTGATGCGCCCGCTGGCGGTCCGGATCTCCGCGACTTCGCTGTTCAGCCGGATGGTGCCGCCCAGGTCCTCGAACAGCTTCACCAGGCCGCGCACCAGCGCGCCGGTGCCGCCGCGCGCGAACCACACGCCCCATTCGCGCTCCAGCGCATGGATCAGCGCGTAGATCGAGGAGGTCTTGAACGGGTTGCCGCCGACCAGCAACGGGTGAAACGAGAACGCCTGGCGCAGGTGTTCGTCGGAGATGAATTTCGACACCTGGGCATAGACGCTGCGGTAGGCCTTGAGCTTCATCAGCGCCGGGGCGACCTTGATCATCGAGCCGAAGTTGAGGAACGGCACGTGGCCGAGTTCGAGATAGCCTTTCTCGAAAACCGCACGCGAATAGTCGAGGAATCTTCGATACCCGTCGACGTCGGCCGGGTTGCGCTTTCGGATCTGTTCTTCGAGCCGGTCCGCGTCGTTGGTGTAATCGAACACGTCGCCGTCTTCCCAGCACAGTCGGTACATCGGGTCGACCGGCATCAGTTCGACGTAGTCCGCCATGTTCTTGCCGGCGATGGTGAACAGTGCTTCGAGCGCGGACGGATCGGTGATCACGGTCGGGCCGCCGTCGAAGACGAAACCCTGGTCCTCGTAGACGTAGGCGCGGCCGCCGGGCTTGTCGCGCTTTTCGAAAATGGTGGTCTCGAAGCCGGCGGCCTGGAGCCGGATCGCGAGGCTCAGCCCGCCGAATCCCGAGCCGATGACGGCGGCGCGTTTGCTGTTTGTCATTGTGTGTCTACTGCTCCCTTCGCATGAACGTGTCCTCGCGCACCAGCGGAATCGCTTCGGTGATCGGGACCGGCGGTTTGCCGACCAGGATGCGTGCCTTCTGTGCAAGTGTGAGTTTAGCCGCGTAAAAATTCGTGATGATGTTTTCCGACAGGCCATAAAAGCGTTGCAACACCCGGTATCGCTGATCCGCGCGGCCGGCCCGGAACAGCATGCGATTGAGCAGTCGGAAGAATCGCGTGCGCGCCCAGAAGTCTTCGGCAAAGCCTCGCGTGAAAGCCGCCAGCGCAGGTCCGTCCATCGGCCAGTTCGCTGCGATGGCGTCGGCCAGCCCCATCGCCTGGGGCAGCGAATAACCGGTGGTCGGATGAAACAGCCCGGCGCGCAACCCGGCGCGCGCGACCGGGTCGGCCGCCGGCCAGAAGCGATCGAAGTCGCCGGCCATCAGGATGGGCAGCACGCCGCGCTCGGTCCTGATCGTCTCCTCGATCGCCCACCCATGGTTGGCCGCATACTGGTCAATCGCCGAGGAAAGTTCATCGTCCGACAGATCGGCGCCGTCGCTGTAGCGGGTGTCCTCGACGAGAATCGTCGTCGCGTCGAACGGCAGCAGGTAGATGAAGCGATAGCCGTCGGCCTGCGAGACCGTCGCGTCCATGATTACGGGACATTCGACGCCGTGCGGCGCACGGGTGCGCAATTCGCGACCGAGAAACTTCTGGAAGCCCAGCACCATGCCGTCGGTGCTTGCCGGTCCGCGCCCGTCGAGCACGGCGGCGGCAGGCAGCGTGCCGGCCGCGGTCTCGGCCGAAGCCGGACCGAGTGCGGTGATCGGGCTGTCGACATGAATTTCGATGCCCGGACGATCGACCATGTAGTCTCGAAGCGCATCCGAGGTGATGCTGAAATAACCGGCCTGAAGTTCGCGCTGCAGTCGCGGAAAGCGCACCTGCTGCCTGGCCCAGGCATGGCGCACCAGCGGTTCGAGGAACGCATGCTGGGCCGGCGACAGGTCGCCGCCATGGAACGACCAGGTGTGGTTTCCGCCCAGTGCCTGGCCGGCTTCGACAATGGCGATCCGTGCCTTGGGGTGGCTTTCGGCCACACGCAAGGCGACCATGCAGCTGGAAAGCCCGCCACCGACCAGCAGGAGGTCTGGTGCATCGAGGTTCATGCCGGTATTGTGAGCTATTGGAGTTCACGCGCGATTCACAATCATCGGGCGTATAGTGCAATTTTTGATCCGCCGCCAAGAGCGATTGTTTTCATCCGGCTGCAACATATGGATTGCCGGGAAAAGGTCCACCAGCAGGGAGCTATTTGATGGCCGCGATAGTCGACGTCGCATTGGTCGCCGAGAACCAGCGAAGTAGTGCCGCCGCGCCCGCTGCGCGAACGATCCGTATCTGGCGCGATCGGGTGAACGCCAGGCTCGAGGAACTGATACGCGCCGACGAAGATGCCTGCCCGACGCTGGTCGAGGCAATGCGTTACAGCCTGCTCACCCCAGGCAAACGGGTCCGCCCGCTGCTGGTATTGCTCACCGCACTGGATTTCGGCCGCGACCCGCGCCCTTTGATCGACTTCGGCTGCGCGCTGGAACTCGTTCATTGCGCGTCGCTGATGCTCGATGACCTGCCGTGCATGGACAACGCCCGGATGCGTCGTGGTCAGCCGGCGGCACATATCCAGTTCGGCGAGGCCACCACCACCCTGGCGGCGATTGCCCTGCTCAACCAGGCGTTCGGCGTGATTGCCTCGAGTACGGCCCTGCCCGAGCCCATTCGCTGCCAGTTGATCGCCCGGGTCAGTCAGGCGGTCGGCACGGCGGGCCTGGTTTCGGGGCAGTCACGCGACCTCGTCGAACGCAAGGCCGGGGTCGACAGCGACGGGCTGGCGCGTATCAACCAGCAGAAGACCGGCGTGCTTTTCGAACTCGCGGTAGTCGGCGGCGGCACCATCGTGGATTTGTCGCAAGAACGGCTGAAGGCGCTGAATCTTTACGCTGGCCACGTCGGACAGGCATTCCAGAACGCGGATGATCTTCTCGATTGCCGCAAGCACAGCAAGAACTCGGGCAAGGACTGCGGTGCCGACGTGGACAAGGCCGGGTCGGTGCACCAGGTCGGCGAAAGCGCTCTGCGCGAGCGGTTGCAGCGCGAACTGTCCCAGGCCGACGAGCAGATCGCACGGCTCGGTCTCGATCAGAGCCTGATGCGCGCCTTCGTGCTTTCCCTGTTTCAACGCCTGTTGTAGTCCTTCTCGATGAGCCAGGCCGCTACGGAGCCGATCCTCGAGATCGAATCGATCGCGTTTGCCTACCGCGACAAACCGGTGCTGCGTGAAGTCAATCTCGATCTCGCACCGGGCCGCATTCTGGCGCTGCTCGGGCCCAACGGCGCCGGTAAATCAACGCTGATCCGTTGTATCTGCGGCCGTTTGCAGCCCGACTCGGGCCAGGTACGGGTGGCCGGTGCCAATCCGCTCGAAAATGCCGCGGCGCGCGCGGCGACGGGGTTGGTGCCGCAGCAGATCGCGCTGTATTCGCACTTGACGGTCACCGAGAACCTGGCGACGTTTGCGCGCCTGGCGGGCGTGGCGCGCAAGGCAGTCGATTCGGCGGTGGCCGAAACCGTCGATGTGTGTGACCTGGGTGCCGTGGCCAAGCGTCCCGCCGGCAGGCTCTCGGGCGGCTGGCAGCGCCGCGTCAACATCGGCTGCGCGATGAGCCATTCACCGCGGCTGCTGATTCTCGACGAGCCTACCGTGGGCATCGATCCGCCGGCCCGCGAGGAAATCGAAAAACTGCTGACGCGTTTGGCCGGCAATGGTCTGGCCGTGCTGATGACCAGCCACGACCTGGCCCAGCTGGAGACGCTCGCCGACGGCGTCGCATTCCTGTCGGAAGGCCGGATTGCGGCCACCGGTACGCCGTCGGGCCTGATCCGTGAGTTCTTTGGCGCGCGCCGGGACTGTCGCGTCTTGTTGGCCGATCCGCCGACGCGCGAACTGGCGCAACGGCTCGGGGCGCTCGGTCTTGCCAGCGGCGACCGCGACGCACTTCACTGGAGCGGCCTGCTCGACGAGCAGCCTGCCTGGAACCTGAAGTCGGCGCTGCCGGCCGATGCGCCGGTCACGGAGTTCCGCGTGCGTCGGCCGGGGCTGGATTCATTGTGGACGCGTCTCTACGGCCGGCAACCCGAGCGCGTTTCATGATTGCCACCGTCGCACGGGTGATGTGGCTGGGCCTGCTGCGCGACCGCGGCGCGCTGATGCTCGCGTTCGTGCTGCCGCCGCTGATGTTCCTGGTTTTCGCCGAGGTCTTTTCCGGCGCCGGTGAAAGTGACCTGGAAATGCGCGTGGCGATTCTCGATCAAGTCGGCACGCCGCTGACCGGGCGAATTGCCGGTGCGATTACCGGCCTCGACGGCATCGTGGCGGTGCCCGACCGGCCTGACGGCGCATCCAGTGTCGCCGACCTGGAAGCACTGGTTCGGCGGGGCCAGGCCGATGCGGCGGTGTGGCTGCGGGCCGAGCCCGACGGCAACCTGGATGCCGATCCGCCGGTGGTCGTGATCGGCGACGCCTCGCGCGCGCTGGCGGCCGCGGTGGTGACCGGTCGCGTGCAGCGGGTGCTGCAGTCGGAATTTCCGTCGC
>CAYYZR010000177.1:0-5048 GCA_964476005.1 uncultured Halomonas sp. | reverse complement strand
TGGCTCGACGAGCCGAGGTGTACCGGAAAATGTTTGCCGGTCGTGACCAGGCGACTGGCGATTCGCTGGGCATCGGCGGTCTGCTTGTCGACGCCTGGCAGTTGTTTCGCGTGCTGCCCGATGCCGCAGACTTTTCGCGCAAGGACATTGCAGAACTGATCGACGCCGCCGGGGCAGGGCTGGGGGCGGTGATCGGACAGCGCCAACTCGAAGCGTCGCCGGCGCATCGGTTGGCGTTCCGCGAATTGGGTCTTGCCATCGGTCTTCGGGCGGCCGATCGGCTGGGTGCCAGCGCGCGCTCGGCGAGTGGTCCGGACCGGCTCGACGAGTCGCTGGCCGGAGTTTCCGATTGGCCGCCGCTGGCAGACGAAATCGAGAGGACCTGGCTCCAGGCCGAAAATCGTGACTTTCCTGCCTGGACCGACCATCGCGACATCAACGATGTAATGCTGGCCACTTGTCTGGCGCCGAGCGGATACCTGGGCCCTGCGCCGGGCGCCGATTCAGGAAAGGAGGCTTGATCATGACGAACTTCGCTCAGCAACGAGAGGAAATGGTGCAACGCCAACTGGCCGAACGCGGTATCCGCGATGAGCGGGTCCTCGACGCCATGCGCGCGGTACCGCGCGAGCGCTTCGTGCCGGAAAACTATCGCGACATGAGTTATCGCGATGGCCCGCTGCCGATCGAGCAGAGCCAGACCATCTCGCAACCTTACATCGTGGCCCTGATGGCCGAGGCGCTGGAACTTGATGAATCCGACCGCATCCTCGAGGTGGGCGCCGGCTCAGGCTACGCCGCCGCGGTGCTCGGTCGCATCGGGGCCGAGGTCTATGCGATCGAGTATCACGATGAGTTGGCCGAACTGGCGCGTGAGCGAATGGAAGCCCTTGGCTACGACAACGTCGAGGTTCGACAGGGCGACGGCACGCAGGGCTGGCCCTCGAAGGCGCCGTTCGACGCCATTCTGGTTTCGGCCGGCGGTCCGGACGTGCCCCCGACGCTGCTCGAGCAGCTTGCCGTAGGCGGATGCATGGTCATTCCCGTCGGCGATCGCACGCGCAGCCAGGAACTGCTTCGGGTCCGGAAGGTCGACGAACACGAGTTCGAGCAGGATTCGCTCGGGCGGGTGCAGTTCGTCCCGCTGGTCGGGAGCGAAGGCTGGCAGGCTGGCGAGCCGGATCAGCCCGAGCCGCCGCGCGGGCCGAAATTCTCGATCAAGCGCCAGCACCTGTCGGAGCGCGTGGCCGAGGCCTGCGAGCCGTTCGACGATATCGAGTCGGCCGACGTCGGGTCCATCGTCGAGCGCGTCGGTGATGCGCGCGTGGTGCTGATCGGCGAGGCCAGTCACGGCACTTCGGAGTTCTACCGGATGCGTGCGCGCATCACCCGTGCGCTTATCGAAAAAGCCGGATTCAACGTCGTTGGTATCGAAGCCGACTGGCCCGATACCAGCATGCTCGATCGCTGGGTGCGCGGCTGGGACGGCCAGCGTCTGGACAACCCGCCATTTTCGCGATTTCCCGAATGGATGTGGCGCAATCAGGAGATGCTGGCGTTCGTCGACTGGCTGGCCGAGCATAATCGGGTCCAGGATGATCCGGGTCGGAAAACAAGCCTCCACGGGCTCGATCTTTACAGCCTGTACAACTCGATTCATACGGTCCTGGAGTACCTGGAACGCGTCGATCCGGCGGCCGCCGATCGGGCGCGCCAGCGCTACGCCTGCTTTTCGCCTTGGGAGAAGGAGCCGGCCACCTACGGTCGCGCGACCGTCTCCGGCGAGCGCGAGGACTGCGAGGATGAGGTTGTCGCCACGTTGCGTGATCTGCTGTCGCGCCGCATGGAATACCGGACGTCCGACGGCGAGGCGCTGTTCGATACCGAGCAGAATGCGCGCGTTGTGCAGAGTGCCGAGCGCTATTACCGGGTGATGTATTACGGCTCGCGCGAATCCTGGAACTTGCGTGACCGACACATGTTCAGGACGCTTCGGTCGGTGCTGGCGCACCGTGGCGAGGATGCACGCGCCGTCGTCTGGGCGCACAACAGCCATGTAGGCGACGCATCGGCCACCGAAATGGGTATGCGCGGAGAGACCAACATCGGCCAGCTTGCACGCGAGGCCTGGGGCGACGAGGCCTATCTGATCGGTTTCGGAACTGATCACGGCACGGTGGCGGCAGCCTCGAACTGGGACGAACCGATGCAGGTCATGACGGTCCGCCCCTCCCACAGCGACAGCTACGAACAGGTCTGCCATCAGACCAACGTTCCAAATTTCATTCTGCCACTGCGCCATGACGGTTCCGACGGTTTGATGCATGAGTTGGCCACGCCGCGCCTGGAGCGCGCCATCGGCGTCATCTATCGACCGGAAACCGAACGTATCAGCCATTACTTCGAATCGGTGCTGCCAAAACAGTTCGACGAATACATCTGGTTTGACGAAACCACCGCAGTGCATCCGATCGGATTCAGCGATAACGATGTTCTGGACAAGGATCACCCGCTGAAGATCTGAAGCGGGCGGCGCCCTCAGGTCCCGGTGCGGGTTGTGCTGGCGGCGGCTTCATCAGTTGCGCCTTCCCCGCATTGCGTCGCATTTTGCGGGGTACACTGGTTTGGATAGTCGACGCACAATCAGTGCATGGCGGCAGCTGTGGCGAATCGGCGGGGAGGGCTCATGCAAGGTTGGTTGAAGCCTGAGACTGTGCGGCAATTTCGCCGCAAGTTTCGAGAAGACTACCAGTTCGCGATGATCGTGCTGTTCGGGTCCCTCGCGGCTCTGGTCGTGGGCGGGTTCGTTATCTATCGCTACATGTTCGGCTATTACTTCGGCGGCACGGTCAACCTGATGATCGTCTGCAGCATGCTGCTGGTGCTGGCCTATACGGTCCGCAGCGGCCGGACTCGAAGGGCAGGCCGGTTCTTCGTGGTCGTGACCGTTGTTGCGTGTATCGCGTCGACGGCCATGTTCGGTAGAACCGGCATCCTCTGGGGCTACGTGGTGCTCTGGATGAACTACCTGCTGACAGACAGGCGCTTTGCGCTGGCCAGCAACCTCGTTTTGATGACCGTGCTGATCATCGAGACCAGCCTGTTCCAGTCCATTCTCGAAGGGGTGACCTACATCGTGACGGCTTTGCTGGTGACCACGTTCGGTTACATTTTTGCCGAACGCCTGGCGCGCTACCAGCAACAATTGGAAATGTTGGCATTACAGGATCCGCTGACGTTTGCCGGTAACCGACGGATGATGCGCCGCGATCTGAATGCGGCAGTTTCGAACTGGCGCCGCAGCGGCAAGCATTACACGCTGGTCCTTCTCGATCTTGATCATTTCAAGCGCATCAACGACAAATTCGGGCACGAGGTGGGTGACCGTGCGCTACGCGAGTTCGCCGACCTGGTGCGCGAACATATTCGGGCCGGTGACGGCTTTTACAGATTTGGTGGCGAGGAGTTCGTGCTGCTGCTGCCGGATCAGGGCAACGAGGTAGCTCTGGAAACAACCGAGTCGCTGCACCGGCGGATCAGCGGTCGCCTGAACTACTTCGGCGAAGTGCTGCGTTTCTCGGCCGGCGTTGCAGTTTTGCACAGCGACGAGGATTGGCCCGAATGGCTGACGCGCGCCGATGCGGCGATGTATCGCGCCAAGCACGCAGGTCGCGACCGGATCGTTCTGGCGAGCGAAAAGACCAGACCGGGGCCGGCGGAAATCACGCCGAAGACCCGGCGCCTGCGCGACGACTAGACCTGAGAGAGTTCCGGATTGTCCCACCGACATTGTTATGGTGGGGGCGGGCTTGCATCAGGAGGTACAGCATGCCGATCGAAGTCGTGGAAGGCGACATTGCCGACCAGAAGGATCTCGAGGCGGTGGTCAACGCCGCGAATGCCCAGTTGAAGCCGGGCGGCGGCGTGGCCGGCGCGATCCACCGCGCGGCGGGCCCCGGACTTGAACGGGCGTGTCGGCCGCTGGCACCGATCCAGCCGGGGCAAGCCGTGATCACGGAAGCCTTCGAACTGCCGAACCGCTACGTGATCCACGTGCTGGGACCCCGATACGGAATCGACGAGCCGTCGGACCGGCTGCTTGCCGATGCCTATCGCAACGCGCTGGCTTGTTGCCGTGAGAACCACGTCGAATCGGTTGGCTTTCCGGCCATTTCGGCTGGCGCATTCGGATTTCCGCTGGAGTCGGCGGCCCGCATCGCGCTTGAAACGGTCAAAGCCAGCGCTCCGGAAGAATTGAAAGTGCGCTTCGTGCTGTTCGATCCCGACAGCCGCAAGGCGTTCGAAGATAGGGTCGGCGGCTGAACCGGTTGCCGATCGTCAAGATCTCGTTCAGCCTTGAACCGCCGTTACCGTCCAAACTCGCTAATCCGATGTGAAGATCAGCTTCGGCCGGTTGTACAGGCTGCCGGCGATGGCGGCGAGGATCAGGGCCAGGGCCAGCGTGCTGGCGATCGTGGCGCCGAACCAGCTCGGCGGGATGGATTCCCCGCGGACAAGCTCGACGATCAGGATATTCTGGTTCAGCAAGGGTACCAGCGTCATCCAGAACTCGGCCTTGGCCGGGTTGATCAACAACCAGAGGCTGGGCGCCATGGGCAGTATGATCACCAGCCCCATGTAGCTCTGGGCCTCCCGGAAGCTCTTGGCGAACGAGGCCAGGATGGTCAGCATCGCCGCGGCCAGCAGCGCGGCCGGCGCGACGACCAGGAACGCCTTGGCCGCGACCGCGAAATCCAGATTCAGTTTGATGCCCATCGACGCGGTGGGCAGGAAACCCATGGCGTATACGAATGCGATGAGGCCCAGGCCCAGCGTGGCCAGCGCGAAGAAAGTCGTCGCGCCCAGCTTGCCGGCCATGATCTGCCAGCGCGGCATCGGGTTGATCAGCAGTGGCTCGAGCGACTTCCGCTCGCGCTCCCCGGCGGTGGTGTCAATGGCCATGTGCATGGAGCCCATGAACACCGTGATCAGAATGAAGTAGGGCAGGAACGCCAGGATCTGGCCGCCGCGCGCGGTCGGCGTGGAAA
>CAYYZR010000176.1:0-5096 GCA_964476005.1 uncultured Halomonas sp. | reverse complement strand
CGCGGCGCGGATATCGGGTGCGGACATGTTCGGGTTTCCTTATAGGTTCGACTGACGGCAAACCCGATATTTTATCAGCCGGATCGCCATCCGGCCGGTGAGAAAGAGCACGGGCCGGGCAAATCATTGTCGCCACGGCCGGATACGCGGGGCAAACCGGGCCACGATGCTCCCGACTTAATGCGATGGGGCGCACAGATTGCCGCCCTGTGCGAATACTGCTAGACTCGCTCGAAATCAGAAACTCATTGTTTCAACAAGTCATTCTTTATAACAACAAGTCCAGCGGGGTTCCGCCATGGTTCACGTTCGTCTTCCCGAGTCCCGCTGGCTTTTGGCCGGGATTTGCTTTTGGGTCCTCGCTTCGACCGCCGGCTTGGCAGATCAAGACCCGGCCCCCGGCATCCCGAGCAACGCGCCCGGCGCGACGCTCCTGGTACCTTATTTCGAGGTGGATCTGGATGCGCCCGATGGCCGGACCACGCTGATCAGCCTCCGGGCAACATCGCCGGAACCTGCACTTACGCACATGACGATCTGGAGCGACCTGGGTGTCCCTGTCCTTTCCTTCAGCATCTATCTCACCGGCTACGACGAGCAATCGCTCAACATGCGAGACATTCTGGTTGGCGGCGTACTACCGCAAACGGCACCAAATGGCTTTGATTCGCCCGTCGGCGATTTCTCCAACGCAGGTCCCGCTCCCCCAGCCTGCAACTCAGTGCTGCCGCCACCGAACCTGAATGCATTAACGCTCAACTATCTCACAGGCGCGCTGACGGGTAATGCGAGCCCGCCATTTGGACTCTGCTTCGGTCAGCCTTACGGCGACAACATCGCGAGGGGCTATGTCACGATCGATGTTGTTTCCTTTTGTCCCCAGGATTTCCCTGGTGATCCAGGTTATTTCATCTCAGGCGGTGTGGGCATTGCCAGCAACGACAACGTGCTGCGCGGCGAGTTCATGCTGGCCGATCTGTCAGGGTCGGGCGAACTGCAATTTCTTCCCGCGGTATCGCTGCGCGCCCTTTCAGATTCGGCCACGACCACGCCCGGCAATCCCACCTTCTATGGTTCTTTGAACTTCTTTGATGCTTCCGACAACCGCGAAGCGTTGCCCAGCCGATGGCGGGCGCCGATAGACGGCCCGACAGACCTGATCGTCTGGCGCGGCCCGCGTGTCCCGAGAAATCCATTTCAGTGTGGTACCGCAGACCTTTTGTCGTTCGAACCGGGGGCCGACCGCACCGTGGTGTCACCGCGCGGCAATGGAGAAATGCTCGGGCTGCCGGCCGATTCGCCCTTCCCGATTGTGGCACAGCGCGTTTCGCTCGGCAGAAATTCCGATTTCGCCGATACCGGTTTCCAGATCAAACCCTCAGGTCTTCTTTTCAACGCCGAGCACAGCGGCGAGCCTAATTTTCAGGCGGATCAGAACTACCAGCAGGCTTTGATTATGTCCCTGGGTTTCCCCAGCGGATTACCCGCCGGACATTACTCCAGCAACGCCGTGCCGCTGCAATCGGCTTACGACAATCCGAATTTCGCGAATTAACAGGGGAACGGTCATGCGCTCAGTCAATTTTCCGATGTTGCCGCGATCTGTTCTCGCGGCGGTCTTGCTCGCTTTTGCCCTTCCCGGAAACACGTTCGCCTCGGTCGACCGGCTGGACAACGCCCCCGGCGCAACGTTGCTGCTGCCGCATTTCATCGTCGATGCCGACGATGACCCCGGTGCCGGCGCAATCACTAACACCCGCTTTACCGTCGGCAATACCAGCGAAAGCTCCAAAGTCGCCAGGGTAACGCTCTGGACAAACATGGGCGTATCCACGCTGGCGTTCAACGTCCACCTCAACGGCCACGACGAGGTCGAAATCGACCTGCGTCAGCTGTTCCGAACCGGGCGGGTCGCGGAAACCGGCACCGGCGTCGGCCCCGCCGGAAACCTGGCACAGCCAGAGCAAGCGGCGCCGGGTTGTGATCCGGTCATCGGCGGTGAAATCATGTCCGATCCCGCACTTCGCAGCGGACTGATTGGTGCGCATCGGGGCAATCTCGGCCTGGACGACATGATGTGCGGCGGATTGTCTTTTGGCGACGGCCTTTTGCGCGGCTACGCGACGGTCGACGTGGTCAACGAATGCCCGTCCGCCGGAATCAGCGGATCGTGGTCCAACGGCACTGCGATCACACCCGAGTCGGCCGGTTATTTCGTCAACGGCGGTAACGGCGTGGCGGCAAACGACAATGTGTTGTTCGGCCGCTTCGCGACAATCGAATCCGACGGTGGCGTCGGGGGCGAGCTGGTCTCGTTGCAGGCCGACGCGGTGGATACACGCACCAGCACCCCCGGCGAATACACGTTCTACGGCAGCTTCGTCGGCTTCACTGCCGCCGACAATCGCGAACCGCTGGGCGGCATCTGGCAGGCTCGCACACTCACGGGAGGGCTCTTTGAAACCGAACTGGTTGCATGGCGTGATCCCAAGCAGGTAACCCCGCCATTTGTTTGCGGTGGCACCCCGTCATGGTTCCCCTTGAGCCAGAACGAGGCCGCTTGGGCAGACGAGCAGGAAAATTTCTTTTTCTTCGGCGACGACATCTTTTTTCCGAATATCCCGCCGCCGGAACCGCTCATTTTCCCCTTTGTTTCCTCGATCGCCGATCCCGCCGAGCTTTCGCCGTTCCCGTTTGGATTTGTCCAGTTGAATCTGAACTCGACCATCTTCGGCCAGACACCCGGCAGCGCGCCTGACTTGTCGCAAAGCTGGGTCGGCATTCGCATCAAGGAATTCGCCGGGGATCCGTCTCGCAACTTTTCCGACCAACGCCCGGCCACGATGCTCATTCCGCTATGGCAACTGGACGGCGCTTTTAACTGCTCGCAGAATATGGCGATGGAGTCGGAGTGCCTGCCGTTTCGCCCGTCTGTAAAGTTTTAGGAGCCCGACACCATGACGATGATCAACAAGCAGTTAATCGGGCTTTGCGTGAGCGCCGGCGTTGCGGCAGGATTACTTGGCACGACCGATCCGGCCCAGGCACAAGCGACCGTAAGCTGTGACGCCGCAGGCAGCGGCTGCGAACAGTTCGTACCCGATGCCACCAACGACGGCACGACAACTGTATCGTCCTCGCTTCTCGTCGCCAGCAATCAGGTATGCGTCGAAGACGCGGCCGACGCGGTAACGGCGACAATCGATATCGACCATACCTGGGTCGGTGATCTGGTGATTACGCTTGAACCTCCGACTGGCACCCCGACGGCCACGTTGCTCAATCGTCTTGGCAATTCCCGAATGCCCACCGTCACGGGCGGCTGCGAAGGTAATCCGGCGCAAGTCAGTTTCGGCGACAAAGGCGCCGTTCAGTCCTGTTTCACCGGCGAGCTTGCTCCAAATCCGTTCTTCGCTCCAACGGATGGCAGCATGGCGAATCTTGTCGCCGGCACCATTGACGGCACCTGGAAACTCAAGATCACCGACGCCGGCACGGGAAATTTCGGGGTGCTCCAGACCTGGTCGCTGGAATTCGATTGCGACACGATAGAAGATGACATTATCTTCAAAGACTCGTTCGACGGCCCGTCCTGACGCAACCGGCTACCTGGAACGAGCCTGCTTGCTTCTGCTCGCCGGGCTCGTGCTTGGTGGCTGCGTACGGGAAACACGACAGGCGACCGAACCCGACGTCGCAATATCTCTTCCAGAACTTGTTCTCGAGCCGATCGACGAGGGCCTGCCCCGGAACGGTCTCTGGGTCGGCACGCTTTCCGTATTGCCGCACGGCCTGAGCGGCGACGACCCGCCGGCGCTGCTCAGCGCCCCGGCCCGGAAGTCCGGCAAGGGCCCGGTGCTGTACAGCCTGAAGCAAGGCCACGCCTGGCGGCAGATATCTTGCGAGTTTCCGCCCCGCCCATACGATTACGGTCCGACCCTCGCCGGCGATCTGACCGGAGACGGCGCGCTGGAAATTGTCCTGGGCGCTCACTTGCGCGGTCTTGCCGTTCTGGAATCAGCACATGGCGATTCCGGCTGCCGCTGGACAGACATTGACCGGGGATTGCCGACCGGGATTCGAAGCGCGCCGCCCGTGTCGGTCGGGGCCCTGGCGCTTACACCGGATGCCGGCGGCCCGCCGTGGCTATGGGTACTGCCGGACATTCCCTCCGGACGGACGGACATCCGCGGGCTGCGCGCGTTTCGATACGAGGACGACCATTGGAAAACTATCGCGTTGAATGAAGCCATCGGCAGCAAGACCGGCGCCGGCCTCGCCACAGGACGCTGGATCGGTGAACAGTGGCTGATCGTCGCCAGCCGCATCATTAACGACCGTAGCGTGCTCCTGACGCAGACAATGAGCGAATGGTCTTTTGCCCCTATCAAAGGCTGGCCGGTGTTCGACCGCCTTTTTCATGACGCCGTCGGTACCCGCCGGCTCGAAAACGGCAGGCAAGCACCGCTATTGAGCTACCGTTACGCGCACGACAAGCAATGGTTCCGGCGCCTGGTGCAGTTGAATCGGGATGACGACGGCAACTGGCAGCAACAAATCCTCAGCGAGACCGCTACCCGCACGCCGTTTACCGCGCTTGCCGGCGCCAATCTGCCCGGCGCCGACTCCGGCGAAGATATTATCGCCGCCACCAAAGACGGGGCATGGCATATGTTTCGGCAGTTGTTCCGGCAATCGGCGACCGGCTTTGAACAACGCGTCGAACCCGCGCCGGCGTGGCGCCGGGGCTGCCAGGCCCGCAGTATCGAAGCCGTAGACATTGTCGGCGACCTGCACGATGAGTTAATCGTCAATTATGCGACCGACCCGCCCGCCTACGACTTCACCCGCCCCTGCCCCTCGAACGGCGGTATCGAAGCGTGGCGAATCAGACCGCCGTTCGCGTCGATGGATGCGAGCAGCAAGAAGTAAAGGCGAGTGGAAGTGTGATTCCCTTTCAAGAGAGCGCAACGCCGCAGATGGCCGCTTCGTGGGGCTCTCATATCATCAATTAATACCAGACAGTGCACCAGGGGCGCTGTGCGGCGCGGATATCGGGTGCGGACATGTTCGGGTTTCCTGTGGAAAAGCGGGTT
>CAYYZR010000175.1:0-5104 GCA_964476005.1 uncultured Halomonas sp. | reverse complement strand
ATCTGGCGCTGTTCGGCAGAAACAACGCGCGCTGGTTCGACCGCTTCGGCTTTCCATACTTCACCCGGGAAGTCTTCGACGCGTTCTATCCCGGCTACGGCGCCAGCTGGCCGTCCTACTACGGCGGTATCGCCATGACCTACGAACAGGGTTCGGCCCGCGGGCTCGTGATGCGCCTGCGCGACGGCACCGAGATGACCTATGCCGAGACCGTGCGCGAGTACGTCGTGGCTTCGCTGGCCACGGCCGAGACGGTGGCCGAGCATCATGCAAAGCTGTGGCGCGACTTCCGCGACTACCGCGCCGCCAACATCGAAATGGCGCGAAGCGAAGGCCCGCGCGCCTGGGCCATCCCGGCCCAGACCGACCAGGGTGGCGCCGACCGCCTGGCCGGGCTGCTGGCCAGCCATGGTATCGACACGTTCCGGACCACCGAGGCCGTCGACGCCTGCGGCCGCGAACTCGCCGCCGGCAGCTACGTGATTCCGGCCGACCAGCCCGAATACCGCAAGCTGCGGGTGCTGCTGGATCGCCGGATCGAGATGGACGAAGCGTTCATCGCCGAGCAGGAACGGCGCCGGGCCAAGGATCTTTCCGACGAGATCTACGACGTGACTGCCTGGTCGCTGCCGCTGATGTTCAATATCGATACCGTCGAGTGCCGCCGGGCGGTGGCGACCGACGGCATGCAGGCAGTTGCGCCTGGCGAAATTCCGCCGGGCGAATTCAGCAACGCCGATGCAGACGTCGCCTGGCTGGTGCCCGGCGGCTCGCGTGCAACCGCGAAGCTGATGGCCGCGGCGCTGCGACAAGGCCTGTATCTGCAATCCAGCGAAGAAGCCTTCGTGCACGACGAGCGCAGCTATCCGTCGGGCACGCTGATCTTTCCGGCCGCGCGCAACGGCAACGACGTTGCAACCAGGCTGGGTGAACTGGCACGCGAGACCGGCGCCGACATCATCGGCGTCGACGACAGCTGGATCACCGCCGGCCCGGATTTCGGCAGCAACAAGACACCGCGGCTGATCGCGCCGCGCGTTGCGATCGCCTGGGACGCGCCCACCGACGTCTATTCGCCCGGCGCCGTGCGATTCGTGCTCGAACGCCAGTTCGGCTACCCGGTGGTGCCGATCCGCACCCAGACGCTCAAAAATGCCGACCTGAATCGCTTTGACGTCGTCATCCTGCCGGACCAGTCCAGCCGTTACGGCGGCGGTTATCAGGATGCTCTGGGCGAGGGCGGGCGCGCCAACCTGGCCGACTGGGTTTCCGACGGCGGGGTGCTGGTCACACTGGCCGGCGCCACCGAATGGGCCGCGCACCCGGACGTGAATCTTCTGGCGTTTCGCGCCGAGCACCAGGTCCGCGACGAGGATGCTGAAGCATCCGACGAGGATGCCGAAGGAGACGCCCGCGTCCCCGGCACGCTGATCGAGTCGGCCGAGCAGTTCGAGCAGATGTCCCAACCCGAGCGGGAAAACCCGGATTCGGTGGCCGGGGTGCTGGTGCGCGCCGTGGTCGACGGAGATCACTGGCTGGCGGCCGGCGTGGCCGAAACGATCAACGTGCTGGTGCGCGGCGACCGGATCTTCCAGCCGATGACGCGCGACCAGGGCCGCAACGTGGTCCGCTTCGCTGCCGCCGAGGAACTTCTGGCCAGCGGTCACCTGTGGCAAGAGAACCGGATGCAGCTCGCGTTCAAGCCGTTCGTGGTCAGCCAGGACCACGGCCGCGGCATGGTGATTGGGTTCACCGAGGATCCGGCCGTGCGCGCCTACCTCGACGGCCTGAACATGCTGCTGGTCAACGCCGTCCTGCGCGCGCCCAGCTACAGCTCGAAACTGCGATAAGGCTTTGACGGAATCGATGGCGACAGGATGCCTGTGCACGCCGGACACCGGTGCGGCGTTATCCTGTCACGACACTTCAAGTGATTCGAGGAGAACCAGCGTATGAGCAAGCCACGCATTCTCGCCTTTGCCGGCAGCACCCGCAAGGAGTCCTTCAATCGCAAGCTGCTGGCCGTCGCAGTGGAACTGGCACGCCAAGCCGACCTCGACGTGCAGCACATCGAGCTGGCCGATTACCCGTTGCCGTTCATGGATCAAGACCTCGAGGCCGAACAGGGGCAGCCCGAGAATGCCACGGCGCTTCGCAAGATGATGCTGGAGGCCGATGCCTTTTTGCTGGCCTGCCCTGAATACAACAGCTCGATCACGCCGCTGATGAAGAACGTGATCGACTGGTGCTCGCGCAAGGAGAGCGGCGGCGGCGATCTGTCGCCCTACGAAAACAAGAAAGCGTTATTGCTGGGCGCCTCTCCCGGCAAGCGTGGCGGCAAGCGTTCGGTTGAAACGGTGCGATCGATTCTCGGCAACATCGGCGTCGAAGTGTTCGACAAGGAATTCACGCTGCCCGGCGCCGGCGATGCTTTCGACCACCTGGACCAGCTTCGCGACGTCGAGATGGTCGATGCGCTCAAGGCGATCATCAAGTCGTTTTCGCAGTCGATGCGCTGATCCGGCGCGGTTTCTGGCTTTTGCCGGACACTGCTCTTATACTCTTTAGTGGGCCACGCGCGTGGCCCACCAGGATGGTGGCGGCAGCGAGGGGGCCATCGATCAACATACCGGTCCGGGCCCTCCGGTGGCCCGGTCAGATTGCTGCTCACACCAAAAGGAGAGGGGAATGGCTGGACTCAAACAACTGCTGATCGACCTGGCCCAGGATGCCAAACTCCAGGATCAGTATGAAGAAGCGCCCGAGAAGATCATGAATCTTTACAAGCTTTCAGACGAGGAGATCAAGGCAATGCTTGCCAAGGATCTCGAAGCCCTGAAACGCCTGAGCGGGCTTGATGAACTGAAATCCAATGGGCATGTCCAGGCCCACGATTACAAATAGCTCCGAATGAAATGATCAGGGGGATCATTGCAATCACCGGAGCATGGCTGACCATCGCGCTCGCGCTTGCACAAAATCCAGGCATCGGTCCCGATGCCTTCCAGGACAAGCTCGACCTGGCAAGCGAGCTCAATACCACAGCGCCCTGGCGCGAATCGCAGCTTATCCTGGACCAGCTACGCCCCCATCTGGACATCGCAAGCCCGACTCAGTATGCCGAGTATGCCTATCTGGAAGCGCGCAACCTGACGCTTTCGGGAGATCTTGCAGGCGCTCTGGAAAAGATCGATGCGCTGTTGGACCGTGACATTTCGCCGCAGCAGAGAATTCGCGTCTACCGCCTCGGCGCCAACATTGCCATCCTGAGCCGCCGCTTCGAACAAGCATTCGGATACCTTCGCGAAGGGCTGAAGTTGCTGGATGATGATCCGCAAACCGAGCTCATGAATGCCGGGCTTTACGGTCTGGCATCGTATTCGTACGCCCAGGTCGGCGAACTCGGCCGCGCCCGGGAGTTCGGTCACCTCGCCCTCGCGGAGGCTCGCAAGGTCGGGGCGCCTCGCGACCTTTGCTATGCCGAACAACAACTCGCATTCGTCAACAAGCTGGACGGCCGCGGCGAAACCGCTCGCCCGTTTTACGAATCCGCGATTTCCCACTGCCTGGAGGCGGGCGACGAACTGAGCGCCGGCATTTCGGAAAGCGGCCTGGGCGACCTTTTGCGCCGCGACGGCGAATACGACCTGGCGGCTTCTTTGCTGCAATCCGGCCTGGAGAGGCTGAGGAAGACCGGTTTCGAGAGCGGCGTTTCCGAAACCAGTCTTTACTTTGCCAGGCTGGAAATGGCCAGGGATCGGCCCGGCAGGGCGATCGAACTGCTCACGCCGGTATTGGGCGAACTCGCCCGTGGCCAGACCTGGGACTATCTCGCCGAAGCACATCGCATACTCGGCGAAATCGCCCGGGATCGCGGCCAGTATCCGCGCGCGATGGAGCACTATGAAGCCCGGGTTGAAGCGCGCGAGAAGCACCTGGACATGGAACGTGCGCGCCGTATCGCCTTCCTGGAAGTCGAGTTCGATCTCAAGCATACCCAGCAACAGCTGGAGCTGTTCAGGGAGCAGTCGCGGGTACGGGAACTGGAGGTTCAGAACCAGCAGCAGGAACGGCGCCTGAGAACGGCGATATATGTGCTGACCGGGTTCCTGTTCCTTGTACTGTTAATGCTGCTGGCCCGCGCAACGCGCGAGCGCAGACGTTTTCAGACCCTATCGCACCGCGACGGCCTGACCGCGCTGAGCAACCATACGCGTTTCTTCGAACTGGCTGAGCGGGCCTTCGAACTGAGTCTCGAAAAAAAGGTGCCGTTCACGCTGGTGCTGGCCGACATCGACCACTTCAAGCAGGTCAACGACATTCACGGCCATCTGGCCGGCGACGACGTCCTGCGCCGGGTTGGCGCCCGGTTTCGCGAATGCTTCGGCAGACAGGGCATCATCGGCCGCATAGGCGGAGAGGAGTTCGCCCTCGCCGTGCCAGGATATCGCCCGTCGGATATCGAGGGCGACCTGAATCGGCTGCGCGAATCTTTGAAGGATGCACGTTTCGGCGACGAGGCCGTAGCGGTCACCATGAGTTTCGGGATCGCCTTGCGCCGGCGCAACGACAGCACGCTGACCGAAGTGCGTGAACGTGCCGACGATGCGCTTTACCGGGCCAAGCACTCGGGCCGGGACCGGGTGGTGCACGCAGATCGAGGCGAATAAGGCCTTGCCTGACAAACCGAAACCGGGTTTGAGCGTGGTCGGCTGCGGCCTGCAACCGGCCAGGCATGCCGGGCCACGAACGGTTTCAGAAATCTGCCACGCCGACGTCGTGTTCTCGCTCGCCGATGCATTCGCTATCGAATGGGCGCACAACCTTAATGCCAGCTGCCGTGACCTCGGCGAACTTTACGGCAATGACCGCGATCGCCGCGAAAGCTACTCCGCAATGCAGAACCTGATTCTCGATGAGGTACGGGCCGGCCGGCGCGTGTGCCTGGTGCTCTACGGCCATCCCGGGGTGTTCGCCCAGGTCGGCCGCAAGGCGATGGCACAGGCCAGAGCCGAGGGATTCGAGACCCGCATGGAGCCCGGCATATCCGCCGAGGCCTGCCTGTACGCCGACCTTGACCTGGATCCCGGCGAACATGGCGTCC
>CAYYZR010000174.1:0-5121 GCA_964476005.1 uncultured Halomonas sp. | reverse complement strand
CACCAGCAGCGGCCCGTCGAGGCTGAGTGCGGCGTCCTCCAGCCGGATTTCGGCGAGGGTCCGGTCTTGCGCGAGAATGCTCATGATGCTGTCTCCTGCCGGACTTCGGCTTCGGCTTCGCTTTCGGCTTTGTTTTCGGATCCGGTCCCGGACTCGACCGCGCCCGACGATGCCAGCGCCGCGTCGATATCGGCCTGCAGTTTCTCGAACCGCTCGACCTCGTCGTTGCCGATCTCCTCGCCCATCCGGCGAACGCGCCTGAGCAGCGGCAGCCCGGCGATCTCGGCGACGCTCATCCCGCCTTCCAGGGCCGAATGCGAACGATCGATGAAGCGCATCAGCGTGCGCATCATTGCGATCTGCCGCTCGGGCGTACAAAAGGCGTCGACATCGGACATCGCCGACTGGCGCAGGAACGCCTCGTTGGCCAGTTCGGCGTTGAGCAGCGCCAGCTGCTGCGGCGCCGGGAGCGTATCCTTGCCGACGATGCGCGCCATGCGCTCGAGCTGCACCTGCTCGCCCAGCAGTTCGAGCAGCCGGCGGCGGTGTCCGTCCCATTCCGGGTAACCCTGCTCGCGCCACCACTGGCCCAGTTCGTCGGCGTCCTCGGAATAGGCCTGCAGCGGATGGATGGCCGGGTAGAACCGGGCCCGGGCGCGCTCGCGGTCCAGCGGCCAGAAACAGCGCACGTTGCGCTGGGTGTAGAGCGTGACCGGCTCGGAGAAGTCACCGCCCGGCGGGCTCACCGCGCCGATGAGCGTCACCGATCCCACCGCGCCGGAAAGCGCCTCGGTGCGCCCGGCGCGCTCGTAGAACTCGGCCTTGCGGCTGCCCAGGTAAGCGGGGTATCCGGCCTCGGCCGGCAGCTCGCCCAGCCGGCCCGAGATTTCCCTAAGGGCCTCGGCCCAGCGGCTGGTCGAGTCGGCCAGCATCGCCACGTCGAAGCCCATGTCGCGGAAATACTCGGCCACCGTCACGCCGGTGTAGATGCTCGCCTCGCGCGCGGCCACCGGCATGTTGGAGGTGTTGGCAATGATCACCGACCGTTCGCTCAACGGCCGCCCGGTGCGCGGGTCTTCCAGCTCGGGGAATTCGCGCAGCACTTCGGCCATTTCATTGCCGCGCTCGCCGCAGCCGACGTAGATGATGATGTCGGCGTCGCACCATTTGGCCACCGACTGCTGAAGAATGGTCTTGCCGGTGCCGAAGCCGCCGGGCAGCGCGGCGCGCCCGCCGCGGGCGACCGGAAACAGCGTATCCATGATGCGCTGGCCGGTGATCAGCGGACCGCTGGCCGGCAGCCGACGACGCGCCGGGCGCGGATCGCGGACCGGCCAGATCTGGCTGCATGAAAGTCGATGCGTCTGTCCGTTTTCGCCGGCCAGTTCGCACACCGTGTCGGTCTCTTCGACGTCGCCGGCCGAGACGATCGATTCGACCTTGCCGGAAACCCCCGGCGGCAGCATGCACAACAGGTCGGGTCGCCCTTCGCGCACCACCTTGCCGAACGCCTGGCCCTGGCTGAGTTCATCGTCCTTCGCGACCACCGGCGTGAACGGAATGCGGCCGGTGGACGAAACCGTAAACCCCGGCTCGATGAAGGCGTCCTCGGACCCCGTCAGCGGCCGCAGCAGGCCGTCGAAGATGCCGCCCAGCAGGCCCGGCCCCAGCCGTACCGAAAGCGGCCTGCCGGTGCCGGCCACCGGGTCGCCAGGTTTCAGCCCCGCGGTTTCTTCGAACACCTGGACCACGATCTGGTTGCCGTCAAGCCGCAGCACCTCGCCGATCAGGCGCTGATGCCCGACTTCCACCGCCTCGTTGCTGCGGAATATGCCGTCGGTCTCGGCGCGCAACACCGGGCCGCCGACCTGAACGATTCTTGCCGATGCGCCGCTCATGACGTCGTCTCCTTGTCCTGTGCCGGCGAGTTCAGAGCCTGGGAATCCAATCCCGGCAATTGGGCCAGCAGCACGCCGGCGATCCGTTCGCCTCTGGCGGTCAGCCCGGCCGGGGTGGCGTCCACCCAGGCCTTGCCGGCGCCCACCACGAAGCCCTCGCTCAGCGCCGTATCCGGCTGCCAGTCGATCACGACGCCGGGCGCGACCCGCTCGACCACGCTCGAAGCCCCGTCGGGCGACCAGTCTTCGGGGTGGCGAAGCCGCCAGCGGTCGCCAGCCAGCACCGCGCGGGCGTCGGTCAGCGTGCGCGCCAGCCAGCCGGCGCGCGCCCGATCGCCGCTGTTCCACAGGACCACCAATTGCTCGCGCACGAACCCAAGGCCCTGCTCGGCCATCGCCCGTCGTTCGGCCAATTCGCGCTGGCGAATCCTGGAGCGCTGGCGGGCCCGCTCGACGCGCACCTGCTCGTCGACGTTGCGGCGCTCGCGCGTACGAACCTCGTCGAGCAGGTCGGTCGCCCGCTCGCGTGCCGTCTGGCGCACCTTTTCGGCCTCGGCATCGGCCCGTCCGGAGATTTCCTCGCAGCGCGCGCGACACTGCTCGTCGACATGCGCCAGCAGCGCGTCCAGGGATTCCCGGTTGTGCGCGCTTACGTCCTTCGGGCCGCGGGCGTTCGTTTCGGCGGTTTCGGTCTTGCTTTTCATCGAGCCACTCCCATTCGTTCCCGGATCGCGCCGGCGACGTCGTCGGGCCGGACCGAGCCGGCCGCGTCGCCGATCACCAGTACCGGCGGATCGAGTTTTCGTCGGGCCTGCATCAAGCGGTCGGCATCCAGCAACCGCGCAAACCGCGCGGCAACCAGCACCAGCGGCGGCGAACCTTCGCAGGCCGCGTCGACTGCCGCGCGCACCGCTTCGGCCTGCAGTTCAGGCACGATCACGCGCGCCCCGGCAAGCCGCCAGCCGGCCGCGGTCCACTCGTCGCCGATGAATACCGGAACCGCCATTGCGCTACGCCAGGCGATTCAGGATCAGGATCGACACGATCAGTCCATAGATCGCGATACCTTCGGCCAGGCCGACCAGGATCAGGACGCGGCCGAGCAGTTCGGGCCGCTCGGTCAGCGCGCCGACCGCGGCGCTGCCCACGGTGGCCACGGCGTATCCCCCGGCCAGCGCCGAGATACCGGTGGCAGCGGCGGCAGCCGCGAAGCCCCACTTGAAGACTTCGGCCGGCAGTTGTCCGCCGGCAGTCGGCTCCACGCCGAACGCCTGGGGCAGCCACAGCAGACCGCTGGCCATCAGCGCCACGACCACGGATCCGGCGAATATCAGGGCCGGACCGATCCGGAAGGGTTTTCTAGCGGTGTTTTGGTCAGACATCGATCGTTCTCCTACGGTGACAGTAAGCAGCAATTACACGGGTGGGGCGAGCGGCTGAAATTCGCGACCCTCGGCCTTGAGAAAGCGGTTGAAGAATTCGAACAGCACCAGGCGCGTGGTCTGGATGGAAGCGACCAGCCCTTCGATTGCAATGATCAGCGCATTGCCGATCACCATCACAATCAGGCTGACCACGAGATTGCCGCTGCCGTCGGCCAGGCTGACCACGGCCAGCGAAAGACCGGCGTGGGCCAGTGCGAACGCGCCGACGCGCACGAACGACAGTGTATTGACCACCAGCCGCATCAGGCCCTCGATCAGGTCGGCGGCGGCGCGCGCAAACGCCATGGCCTTGCTGCGACGAAACTCCCAGGCCAGGCCGAAGAACTGCAGCACAAGCGCGCCGGCCGCGGCCAGCATCAGGTCGGGGTTCTGCAGGCTCATCAGGCCCAGCACCAGGGCGACACCCATGCCGGCCTCGCCGAACAGCCAGGCCGAGAACCGCCCGGCCCACTGGTGCTCCAGGCCACTCAAGACGATACTCAGTACGATCAGGATCGCGCCGGCCAGCACCGGCACGGTCAGCACCGGCAGCGGCTCGACCACCGGGTGGAGCCACAGCGCGGGAATCAGATCCTCGCGTCCGAACACGCTGCCGAACAGTACGCCGAAAACCATCGCCCAGGCCCCGCCCCAGATCAGCAACGCGGTGGCCGGGAATCGCTTGCGCAGCCACAGACCTGCCACCAGCAGCACCGCACCCTGGCCGACGTCGCCGAACATGTAACCGAACAGCAACGGCGCGATCACCGCCAGCATCATGCTGGGGTCGGCCTCGTTCTGTCCCGGCGTGCCGACCAGCCGGGCGAAGATCTCGAACGGCCGCGCCCACGGCGGGTTGACGGTCAATGAAGGCGCCTCGCGCTCGGCCGGCTGCGGCGGGAAGCCCAGCGCGCAGGGAATGCCGCCCCGGTCCAGCGCGCGGCGGATCGTTTCGCCGTCCGGATCGCTGGTCCAGCCGTGCAACCGGGCCATGTATTCGCTGGCCGCGATCCCGTCCAGGTGGGTAACCAGCCAGCTGACCCGGTGCAGGCTGCCCAGCGCCTCGGCCAGTCGATATTTCTGCCGCAGGCCTTCCAGCGCCCGGTTGTGCATGGCCAACAGGCGCGCGGCAGCCGCCAGGCGGCGCTGGAGTCGCGCCATCGCCTGCTCCGGACTGCCGCTGAGCATCGCCGGGACCGGCACGCTGCGCGCGTGATGGCCTTCCAGCGCCTGGGCCAGCTTCTGGACTTGCGCGTCGCGGCCGAAGACCAGCAGCCAGGTCGCCTCGCTGGAATCCAGCCGGCGGTAAAGAATCGGGTCGGCCAGCTGCGGCGTATCGCTTTCCGGTGGCAGCATGAACGCCCGCGCAGTCATCTCCGGGGTACGGGCGTGCAGGTCGCCGAAGTCCAGCCTGCGCTTGCCGATGCCGGCTCGGCACATCGCCTCGAGCAGCTCGAGTTCGCCGCGCTCGCGGCTGACCTGCTCGATGCGCTCGATATGCGGCGCGGCCCGGTCGCACCAGGCTTCGATTCGCGCCATCGCAAGCTCCAGCTGCCGTTCCAGAAGCTGGTCGCGCGCGGCTTCCGGCAGCTTCGGCGCCGGCCAGAACTTGTGGAATTTTCGCTCGAGCTCGGCAAACCGCGCCAGCGGCTTCTCAAGCGAGGGCACGGCGATGAGTTCTTCCTGCTCCACGGCCGCGTCGAGTTCCACCACGCCGGTTCGCGCCAGCACTTCCAGCGACCGCGCGACCGATTCGCGCGGCACCAGCAGTTCGAACCAGCGTGCGGGGACGGTGCGAA
>CAYYZR010000173.1:256-5166 GCA_964476005.1 uncultured Halomonas sp. | reverse complement strand
GCAGGCGCCCCTTCAGTAGTAGGGTCTGAGTCGTTTGCCGAAGCAGCAATAACTAATATCCCTTGATTATTCAAATTAGCAATTATTGGTACGAAAAGGGCCCACGGTGGTATAGCAGAACATTCACTGGAAAAGTAAGGCCCTCCCCCCGGGAACGCAATGCTGAGATTAACCGCGTCTACACCCCAGAAAGGGTTTAAAGCAATCGTTTCCAAAGCCTGTAGGACATCTGAAGATAAACCATCTCCAATACTGTTGAGTGCTTTAATTGGTAAAATGTCCGCATAGGGCGCTACCCCACTTGGCGCTGCAATTACTCCACTTATTTGCGTGCCGTGACCATTATCATCCTGAGCGTTGTTTGACCCATCGGGACAACAGCCTTGGAAGCTACAAATGCATCTCTGCACAGGATGAATTGAGCTTTGCAGATCTGGGTGCTGTAAATCAACGCCTGTATCAATTACAGCCACGGTCTTCGAAAAGCCTGAAAGATTAAATGGGGGAACATTTAATACATCAGATCCGATAACTTGCGTAGTGTGGTTTAACGTTATTCTGCCAACAGGATCGTTCAATAGATATTTGACTCTGCCATCGTCAATTAACGTTACGGCGTCAGAAGACGTTAATTTGATTGATATTGCTGGAATTAAAGTATAGAAATGTTGCAGAGCAAGTGTACTTGAATCGAGATCATTGATAATACCTTCAGCGATAGTAGCGCTATCGACTTCATTGCTATCATAATAAACGATATAACCGTCTTGTAGATCGTTGCCGCTAAATTGTTCAATTAAATTTGGATCAACTTTGGCGCTTGATGAGAGCGCTGCTAGATTCTCTTTATTATTTGCATGCACATGTTCTGCGAGTAAACATACCGCTAGTAGCAACAAAATGTTTATGGTACTTTGAGTCCCCGTTTCAAAAACCTCCATCGCCATGGTCGCCAACAGACTTAGATTACTACTTTACTTGCTATCCGTTAATTTTCTGTTAAGTTCAATCTTCCTGAGCAATAATGCCTTTGGCATTTCAGTGTTTTTTATTGAGGATTGGGATACTACACCTGCTGTACCAAATGAACTGAGGGGTTGGAAAAACGCTGGAAATGGCTTAGCGCAACTCGGACAAAGGGGCGTCGATGATTTTTTTTTCCGCGCAATTGAACAGTCTAATCCAGTCCTGTTTGTTGGCACGAGTAGCTCACCAGATTTTTCGAGTTGGCTGAGTAATGATTATGTAGGTGACAAAAATTATCGTCAGCTTGGAGTTTCACGCATAGCATTTGAGGCCATTCATAATGAGGTTCCATTTTTCCCGCAGGCTTCATCTTTTCGAATGAGCCTCCTTTTTGCCGCTGCTGAATTAGTACCAGACCCGAATAATCCCGGTGTGGATACAATTCCTTTCGTTTGGACTATTTCAAATGAACGGGTTGATTTAAATGGTGGTTGGAAGCGATTAGAGTTTGATATCCCAATTGAGGAAACTTCACCTCCCGACGGCTGGTTTGTCTATCCCGAGTCGGATGCAAACTGGAACCTCGTGATGGAGCAGGTTGATGACATTCGAATCTGTTTCTGTGCTTATCAGATTGGACTTGGCGGTCTCCTCCGCGCTTGGGACGTGGGTCTCGATAACTTCACGGTCATTACCGGCGATTTGCAGAAGCCCCAGCCCGTTCAGAGTTTGAATCGATTCGGTATCTATGTATTAACATTTTTGATTGGGTTAGTCGCCATCGGCTGTTTCTTGAGTAATCGATTAAATGCTCGACCCTAGCCGGGAGTTGTTAGAATTCCTATTGTAAGCAAGTGAGGATGGGCACTGCGAGGAGAATGGCCGACCGGAGGCCGGGCGGATTTCAGATTTTCTTCACTGTGCGCGCTTTGTAGGGTGTGGGTGAACTCCTTGCTGGATCGGGATCGATGCCGCAAGCGCGCAAGTTGTACAAGTTGAGCTATTGCCCGACACTGGGGGTCTCCAGCAGCCCTGATTGTGCCGCCTCCGCAACCTCGGTTGCAGGCTCCTTCGGAACGATCGGCGGCAACTTTTTCGGCCCAGCGCATCACTGAGTGCCTGAGCCGGTGTTCGAACCTTCAGAAGATAGCCTTGATGCGTGCGCTTGCGGTTGTAGAAGGCCGTAAATTCGTTCAGATCAGCCTGGATCTGATCGGCTGATTCGTAACAGCGTAAGCTTCCCCGTCAAGGCGACAGTTCAGAAGTAGAGACTCCGGCATCGATGAGGCCCTGCGCACCTTCGCCAGGCGCGTTCGGCCTTATCTACACGGCCTCCTGACGCGTTGTCGGCACCCGCTCAACACCAGCTGTCGAGGGAATCAACAGCACCATCACGGTCATCAAGCGCAGAGCCTACGGCTACAGGAATCAGGAGTATTTCTTCCTCAAAATCCGGGCTACGTTCCCCGGTATTACGCGATGAACCCCTTTTGTGCCATGTTGGTGTCTCCATGGGATTCCCGGGGTCTTCCTCATGACGTTCGTTGGTCTTGACACACAGCTTTGCCCAAATACCCGCACGAAATAACACAATTCATAAAGATGTGCTTTGAGGGGCGTTTTTCAGGTGGTATGATTGTTTTTCAGAAATAGATAATATTGGTGGCTTTATTTCAGGGGGAAGGGTCGTTTTTCATGGCAAAAGCTTCAGAAATTCAATTTTTAGGGCCTGTGACGGTTTTTCAGGAGCAGCGGCTCCCTGAGCCCGCCACGCCGGCAGGCTACGCCGCTCTGATCGACGCCTACAGCCTCGATGTCCCTCTGCCACGCAAGCTCTTTGCCACGGGCGAGCGCCATCGTATTCTCGATCGGGACGGCTGGCGTCTCTTGACGCCCCGTCACACCCCCAAAGCAAGCCTGCAAGGTCACCTGACCTTTGCCCTGAAATACGAGGGGCTCGATCTTGCGGTATTGAAACGCTTGTTCCTGGCGACAGGCGTCGAGCCCGTGGAGCAGTGGGTACGGGACACGCCCACAGGCGTCTATGCCCGCCGTGTCTGGTTTCTCTATGAGTGGCTCACTGGAGAAACGCTGGACCTGCCGGACGCGTCGGATGGCCGCTACGTGCCGGCCATTGACCCTGCGCACCAGTTCGCTGGCGAGGAACGGAACGAACCCCGGTATCGGGTGAAAAACAACATGCCCGGGACCCCCGATTTCTGCCCGCTGGTGTTCCGGACTGAAGCCCTTGAGGAATTCACGGCGCTGAATCTTGCTGAGCAGGCTCGTGGTGTGGTGGCGGACGTCCCGAGAGACATCCTGGCCCGGACGGCTGCATTCCTGCTTTTGAAGGATTCCCGCTCCAGCTACGCCATTGAGGGTGAAGCCCCGCCTCAGGACCGGATACAGCGCTGGGGCCGGGCCATTGGTGAAGCCGGCCAGCGCCCCATCGACATTGAAGAGCTGCAGCGGCTTCAGCGGATCGTCATCGGCGACGCGCGCTTCGTGAGCATGGGCATCCGAGGGGAGGGCGGTTTCGTCGGCGAACACGACCGGGTCACGCAGATGCCGCTCCCGGACCACATTAGCGCGCGACCCGATGACCTTTACGATCTGATTAAGGGCATGAGCGCGTTTGGCCAGGGGCCCGCACAGCACCTTGACCCGGTAATTGCCGCTGCTGCCCTGGCGTTCGGTTTTGTTTACATCCATCCATTTGACGACGGCAACGGGCGCATTCATCGCTACCTCATTCACCACGTTCTCGCCGAGCGGGGATTCAATCCGCCCGGCGTGGTGTTTCCAGTCTCCGCCGCAATCCTCGAGCGGATCGATGACTATCGGGACGTGCTGGAGAGTTACTCTAAGCGCTTGCTTCCGCTCATCCAGTGGGAATCCACGGAGCGCTACAACGTGCACGTGCTGAACGATACCGGTGACTTCTACCGGTTCTTCGACGCGACCCCGCACGCCGAGTTTCTGTATGAATGCGTTCGTAAAACTATCGATGAAGACCTTCCCCAAGAGGCTGACTTCCTCCGGCGCTATGACGCCTTCCGCAGTCAGGTTGAGGCCTACATCGATATGCCCGAACGGACTGTTGACCTACTGTTCCGCTTTCTGCAGCAAAACGAAGGTGTCTTCTCGAAACGTGCGCTGGAAAAGGAATTCAGTGCCCTGAATTCCGAGGAGGTCCAGCACATCGAGTCGCTTTATCAGGAAGCTTTTGACGCACGTAATGATGAGTAATTCTTGCTACTCTCTGGTAATTCTGCTCGGACTACCTAGAGGCATGGCAATTGTCATTCACCAATGATTCAGGACGCCATTCGCCGCTTCTTATTTTTCTGCGGATTTCTCTCTTAATTCGTTCCAATGCGTAAGATCGACTGCCATTAAGAGTGCAGCGCGTTAGGTCGCACCGCTCGCAAATAAAATCTACGCGTGGTTCTTTCCGGTTATGATTGAAACTGTAAGGATCTGGTTGAATCTCCGAGTAAACGAGTTCGCTTTTGCAAGTTGGACACAAACACCAGAGATTATTTATATCTCCATTTCTATAGGACCAATGCCAGTCTGCCCCAAACAAATGATCCGATCTGTATAGATCTTCAAAGTCCGGCTCTTTATTTCTGAACGGTATTGAGAGCAATTTGAAACAAGTTGGCAGGGACAAAAAAACCAGAATTATCAGAACCCAGCCGTAAATGCTCTGGGCGCTGGCGAGCCATACACCAACAGATTTTAATGTCGCCCACAGCCAGGAGGCGCCGGCAATCAAGATGTCTCTGAAAGGCGCCCAGAAAGAGAGCAGGATTCCGCCTACAACCGTGCCAATGACGGTATTCCTTACGGGATGTGACTCAGTTTTATCCAATAAAATTCCTTTCTTGTTTTGCTAGGGAAGGTCTGAACAACCTCTGATTTCGCTTTCAAATCGAGTA
>CAYYZR010000173.1:0-246 GCA_964476005.1 uncultured Halomonas sp. | reverse complement strand
AGTAATCGACATCCATAATGCGAAAACTGCCCCGGCTTCACTTCGATTTGATCAATTTCTATCCGGAAGCTGCCTTTCGGGCAGATTCCGGACGTACTTACCCTATGTCGGCATGAACTTTTCCGCCAACAACAGGTTGGTAAAGCCGACCAGCATCTGTAATCGATTCCGGTTCTTCGCTTGACCTCGGTAGCGAACCTTGTCATAGCCGAACATCCGCTTGATATAGCGGAACGGATGCTCGAC
>CAYYZR010000172.1:0-5179 GCA_964476005.1 uncultured Halomonas sp. | reverse complement strand
GGCGCGCGCCAGTTCCAGCGCTTCGACCGCTGACTGAACCACGCGGACATCCTTGCCCTGGGCCCGCGCGTTGAGCAGGCTGTTACGGCGCGAAGCCGGTACGCGCAGCATGTCGCCGTAGCTGGCCAGGATCACGTTCTCGTCGCCGGCCAGCGCGATCGCCATGTCCAGTCTCGAGACCGGCAGCACGCAGACCGGGCAGCCCGGTCCGTGCACCAGCTTCACGTTGTCGGGCAGCAGGTCGGGAATGCCGTGGCGGAACACCGCGTGCGTGTGGCCACCGCAGAATTCCATCAAGTGGTAGTCGCGGTCGGCCTGAACTTCCTCGGCGATCAGCCGACTCAGCGCATGCGCCGCGCGTCCGTCACGAAACCCCTGGATATATCGCATCGGGCGACTCTCCCAGTTTTTCGGCCAGTTCGCGGAACAGCGCCAGTGACTTTTCGGCTTCCTCGACGTCCAGGCGCGTAATAGCGTGTCCGACGTGAACGATGACGTAGTCGCCGACCGCGACCCCGTCGAGAAACGCCAGCGAACACTTGCTGCGCACGCCGCCGACCTCCACGGTCGCCTGATCGAACTCGTGCAGTTCTTCAACCCGGGCGGGTACGGCAAGACACATCGGCGCAAACTCCATGGGACGATTTTCAGGTGTGAGTCTAACTGAACGTATCCGGGGTCGGGCTTGAGCCAGATCAATCGCGGCACGGCTTCTGCTCCCTGCGCGTGCTGCCTGCCCGGCCGCATCTCGCAAAACAGCTCTCGCAAGGACGCAAAGGCGCGAAGTAACGGAAATTCAAAAGCTTGTTTGGACTTGCCCCACCGGCGAGCCCGGAGATTACGACGAATCAGTGGCGTTTAGCCGGGCCTCGATCCATCGTGTCGCGCGGCCGGTGGAATCGGCCGCGCCGGTGTCGAGGGACAGCGCATCGGCGTGCTCGGCGTCGTCCAGCGGCTCCATGTTTCTTTGCTGATGCGCAAGGACTTCCAGGCCGGCCTCGGATGGATCGTCGCCGGCCTGGTCGCGCTGTTCGATGCGTCGCTCGAGGACGGTCTGATCGGCGTGGCAATGCACGATGCCGAACGGGACGTCGTGTTCCCTTGCCAAGTCGCTAAAAAGTCGTCGTTGCCATTGCTCGAGGCAGGCTGCGTCGATCAGCGCCGGAATGCCCGCCCGGAGCAGGGGCTCGGCCAGCTCGACCATGTGACGATAGGTGCGCTCGGTGGCGTCTTGCGAATACAGGTCCGCGCCAACGCCGGAATCACTGCTGTCTTCGGGGTCGAGACCATGCAGCCGCTTGCGCTCGATGTCGGTCCGCATGCGTATCAGGCCGGCGCGTTCGACCAGGCGCCGCGCCAGCCAGGATTTTCCGCTGCCCGAGACCCCCATCGTGATGACAACGGCAGCGCGCTGCTCGCCGGAGATTCGTTCGGCCAGCGACAGGTATCCGTCAATGTCCTCGAGAACCCCGGTCCTGTCGGTGTCCTCGTCTTCCAGCCGAAACGCGTTGACCTTGGCCCGGACCAGGGCACGGTATACCGCATAGAGCGGCAGCAGCTCGATGCCCTGGTAATCGCCGCTGCGCGCCAGGTATTCGTCCAGCAGCAGCCAGGCAAATCCGGATGCGCCGCGATCGCGCAGATCCATCACGGTAAAGGCCAGGTCGGAGACCACGTCGATCCAGCGCAAGTCTTCGTTGAACTCGATGCAGTCGAACAGGGTCGCGCGTCCGTCGATCAGCGCCACGTTGCCGAGATGTGCATCACCGTGGCATTCGCGGATACGACCGTCCCGCCGCCGCTTCTCGATGAGCGACCTCAGTTGCTCCAGCCGGCGTTCGGTCCACTTGCGCAAGGCGTTCAGCGGCCTGGCGCTAGGTCCGTCGCCCAGCAGATCGTCCAGCACGCGAAAGTTGTCGCGCATCGGATCGGCCACCGATGCGAAATTGCCGAAGTCGCGATCCGATGACGCGGTACCCGCGATGCGATGCAGCCGCGCGAGCCGCCGGCCGAGGTCGAGCACGTGGTCGGGTTCCAGTCGGCCGTCGGCAAGCAGGTGATCGAAGCCGGCGGCGACATCGAAGCGACGCATTCGGACCGCGTACTCGATGGGGTCGCCGTCACGCTGGAACGAGGGCGATTCAGGGCTGCCGCAGATCGCCACCGCATCCAGGTAGATCGCCGGCGCCGTGCGGCGGTTGAGGCGGATCTCCTCCTCGCAGTAAAACCGCCGCTTGTCCAGCGTTGAGAAATCCAGGAACCCGAGATCAAGCGGCTTCTTGATCTTGTAGACAAAGTCGCCGGCCAGGAGCACCCATGAAATGTGCGTTTCAATGAGGTCGACTTCGTCGACCGCGTGGGGGTAGACGTCCGGGCGGCGGAGCGCGTCGATCAGTTTGGCATGCATGATCGCTTCAATCCTCAGGAGACCGCGGGATCAGCCGGTCCTTTCTTGGTGCCGACGTAGATGTAGTTGACGCCCAGCGCGACCGGCTTGACCCGGATCTCGTCGAACTCGCCGTTGGCGCGCATCATTTCGACGAATTCCCGTCCATACGGGAAGCTGTCGGAGGTGCGCTGCAGGTAGCGGTAGGCGTCCCGGTCTCCGCCCGCCAGGCCGCCGATCAGCGGGATGATCAGCCGGTTGTAGACGAAGTAGAACGGCTTGAGCAGCATGGGCGGCTGACCGAACTCGAGGACCACCAGCCTGCCGCCGGGCTTGAGCACGCGGTACATGCTGCGAAGCGCCCGGTGGGGGTCGTCGACGTTGCGAATGCCGTAGGCGATCGAGACCACGTCGAAGCTTTCGTCCGCGAACTCCAGCTCCTGGCTGTCGGCGACGCGCCACTCGACGTCGGCGTCCCGCTCTCGGGACTTGACTTCGGCGAGCGAAAGCATGTCGGCGTTGAAGTCGGTTCCGACAACGTGTCCCCGGCCGTTCATCGCGTCGTGGAAAAGCAGCGTGAGGTCGCCGGTGCCCGCGGCGCAATCGAGCAGCGCATCGCCAGGCCGGATGCCGGACATCGCCACGGCGCGCCGGCGGACGCCCTGGTCGGTGCCGAACGACATCCAGCGGTTGGCGCGATCGTAGCGTGTCGCGATGCGCGAGAACATTGCATGTACCTGCTTTGACATCTTGGTCCTTTTTGATTCCCTGTTTGTTCCATACCCTGCATTCGACGGCGCAGGATCGTTCCCGATGCGCCCGGGCCGACCCGGTCGCGCAACGAAAAACCGGGCCTACAGATTACACAGGTTTTACCGGTTTGCCGGTTTCGTTTCGTGGTATCTAGTGACAACTACCGCTTGCGCTATTCGAGCAGTACCCTGATCGCCGGCGCAAGCGGCTTGCCGGCAGCGCTCCTGGGGATGCGCTCGACCACCCGCCAGCGGGCCGGGCGCTCGGCCGGCGGAAGATGCCGGCGTGACCAGGCCTCCAGGGCCTCTTCCAACCCGCTGCCGGGTGCTCGTGCGACCACGGCCGCGGCGATCCGCTGGCCCCAGCGCGGATCGTCGATGCCGATCACCGCGGCGTCACTGATCAGCGGGCAGCCGAGCAGGCGCCGGCAAACGGCGTCGAGGCCGACGTTGACGCCGCCCGAGATGATCACGCTGTCCATGCGCCCGACGATCCGGACGGCGCCGTAGCGGTCGACGATGCCTCGATCGGCGGTTGTGAACCAGCTTTGGGCGTCCGGTCCGGCGGGCGCGCCCTCCAGGTAGCCGGAAAACAGCATGGGTCCGCGCACCTGCAGTGCACCGGATGGTGCGACCCTGACGTCGACGCCGGGCAGGGGCGGCAGGGCCACCGAAGGCTCGGCGTGGAAATCCATGTCGGCGGCCGTTGCCGGGTTCGGCGTGGCCAGTTGCGAGCCGGCTTCGGTCATGCCCCAGGTCGGCAGCACCGGCCAGCCGGCGTCCCGGGCGCGGTCCAGCAGCGACGGGGCCGCCGGCGCCCCGCCGATGAATACCCCGCGCAGGCCGGCCGGTGGCCGGTGGTCGCCGACGCCGAGGACGGCATCCAGCATGCTCGGCACCAGCGAAGTCAGCGTGATCCGATGTTCGTCGATTTGCTGGATGAACCCGGCCGCATCGAAACGGCGCATCAGTGCGACGCCTGCGCCGCGCATCACGCTGCGTAACAGTATGGCGAGCCCGCCGATGTGTTGCAGTGGCAGGCAGAGCAACCAGCGGTCGTCGGGCCCGGTGCCGATACGCTCGGTGATCGCCGCCGCGCTGGCTGCATGGTTTGCGACCGTCAGCGGCACGGCCTTCGGCGTGGCGCTGCTTCCGGAGGTCAGGACAATGGTCGCGACTTGGCCCGGATCGTCGGCCGCCGGCGCGATCGGCGCTATGTCGGGGTCGATCGCTTGTGCGGCGTCGACGACGATCAAGTCCGCTTGAGCACTGTGCCGTCCGAACGGTATCGAATGCGAAGCCGGGTTCGAGGCAACCAGCAGGCGAGGCCTGAGCCGGATCAACAGCGTCGTGATCTCATCTTCGGGCAGCGCCGGCCCGACCGGAACGACTGTCACACCGAGCCACAGCAGCGCGTGCAGCCAGAGGGCCGATTCGAGCGTTACCGGCGCTTCGAGCATGGCTCGATCGCCGGTGCCAAGGCCCAGGCCGGCAAGCATTGCCGCACGCCGGGATGCGAGCCCGGCGAGTTCGGCGTAGGTCAGACGGTTCGAGCCTTGAACCAGAGCAAGCGCATCGGGATATCGCTGCGCGGTCCCGGCCAGCCATGCTGTCATGCCGGACCCGCGATGCCGGGCTGGAATCCGATGCCGGGCGTGCCGTCGAGCACCAGCTTGCCCCGGTGGATCCGATCGGCTGCGGGCGCCAGGTCGTCGGCCAGCCACTGACCCGTTGCAAGACCGTGCGGCCCCGGCAATTCGGGCCACGCCGCGGCCAGGTGGGCGATTGCCCGACGCCCGACAGCCGATTCCATCAGGTTGCTGATGATGACCTGGACGCCGTGTCGGCGCGCCAGTTCGAACATCCTGCCGGCGGGCAGCAGGCCGCCGACGATCGACGGTTTGACCACGATCGCGCCGAGCCGGCCGGAGCGGATCAGAGCCCGCGCCTGCTCGAGGCCTGCGCAGCTTTCATCCGCGGCAATGTGCGGGCCGCTGCCTTCATAACGATCCAGCAGTCCGGGGAGGTCCTGGTCGACCAC
>CAYYZR010000171.1:0-5276 GCA_964476005.1 uncultured Halomonas sp. | reverse complement strand
TAAGCTCGGCGGCATGACCCCGATCGACATACTCATACCGGTGCAAGCATGATCCAGCTTCCCGGAAGCGTCCTCGCCCTTGCCGGACTGCTCTGGCTGGGCCTGCTGTTTGCCGCCGCGCTGGCCGGCGAGCGTTCCCCGGAGAGGTTCAGACGTTACTGGCCGGTGGTCTATTCGCTTTCACTGGCCGTCTACTGCACCGCGTGGACCTTCTACGGCACCACCACGCAGGCGGTGCGCTCGGGCTGGCCGGTGCCGCCGACCTTTGTCGGCACCATCCTGATTTTCCTGTTCGGCTGGCGCTTCCTGATGCGCCTGGTCGAACTGAGCAAGCAGCAGAATTCCACAAGCATTGCCGATTTCATCGCCAGCCGGTTCGGCAAGTCATCGATGCTGGCCGCCGTGGTGACCACGGTGGCGGTGCTTGGCATCGTTCCCTACATTTCATTGCAGCTCAAGGCCGTGGCGATGAGCTTCGGCGCGCTGGCCGGTGTGTCCAGCGACGCATCCGGGCTGGCGGCCTGGCAGGATCTGGCGTTCTACATCGCGGCATTCATGGCGTTATTCGCGGTGCTTTTCGGTACCCGCCGGGCGTCGGCCGTTGAACATAACCGCGGCCTGGTCCTGGCGATGGGGTTCGAGTCGCTGTTCAAGCTGGGAGCGATGCTGGCGCTGGGCGCATTCGTGTTGTTCGGCCTTTACGATGGGCCCGGAGATTGGGCTGCTTCGACGCCGCGCCAGCCGTTCGGTTCGCCGGGAACATTCATCACGCTGATGCTGCTGGGTGCGTTGGCGATGTTCACGCTGCCCCACCAGTTCCACATCGGCGTGGTCGAATGCCGCGACGGATCGCATATCCGCACCGCGCGCTGGCTGTTTCCGCTGTTCCTGGTGCTGATCGGCCTGCCGATCCTCCCGTTGGCGCGCGCCGGCGAGGCGATTCTGGGCGGGCAGGCCGTGCCCCCGGACCTATACGTGCTGATGCTGCCGCTTTCGGAGGGCAATTCCGGCCTGGCGCTGTTCGCTTTTCTGGGTGGCCTGAGCGCGGCCACCGGCATGGTCATACTGGCCAGCCTGACGCTATCGATCATGATCGGCAACCACTGGCTCACGCCGCTCCTGGTCAGCCGTCGCGGCTCGTCGGCCGGCGAACTGGGCATCGCGGTGCGCGTGCAGCGCCGGCTGGGCATCGTGCTGGTGCTGTTGCTGGCCTATGCCTACAGCCGGCTGGCCGGCACCGCCGAGGCGCTGGCCGACATCGGCGCCGTTTCGTTTTCCGGGCTGGCCCAGCTGGCGCCGGCGGTAATACTGGCCGTTTACCGTCCCGGTCTGAAACCGCGCGCATTGCTGGCCGGCCTGCTCGGCGGCGTGCTGGTCTGGGCCTACGTACTGCTTCTGCCGCTTCTGATCGCACACGAATCGCAGCCTGGCTGGATCGTACAAGGTCCGTTCGGGATCGGTTGGCTGACGCCGTCCGACCTGCTGGGCCTGGATGCGCTGGAAAGCCTCCCCAGGGCGGTGCTTGCGAGCCTCATCGCCAACCTCGCGCTGATCGGCCTGGGGCAGCGGATCGGCTGGAGGCAAGGTGAATCGGCGACCGAGGCCCAGCGCCTGGAACCCGAAGTGCTGCGTCGTCTGGCCGACCGGTTTCTGCCGAATGATCGAATCGCCATGCTGTTCGACCAATCGCGCGAGGGCTACCAGCTCGAAGCCGACGTGGAGCACGAGCTCGCCGCCGTGGTCGGAGCGGCTTCGGCGCGGCTGTTGCTGGACGCCGCGCGTCGCCGCGCGCCGGCCCCGCTGGAAACCGTCGCTGACCTGGTCGGCGAGGCTTCCGAGCAGGCGCGCTTCAGCCGCGAAGTGCTTTCCGGCGCGCTGGAAAACATGAGCCAGGGCATCTGTGTGGTGGATTCCGAAATGCGTCTGGTGGCATGGAACCAGCCCTACCTCGATCTGTTCGACTACCCGGCCGCACTGATCCAGGTGGGCCGCCCGGTCGCCGACCTGCTTCGATACAACGCCGAGCAGGGGCTGATGGGCGCCGGCGAGCGCGAGGCGATGATCGAGAAACGGTTGGCCCACAAGCGCGCCGGCAGCCGGCATCGGGTCGAGCGGCCGTGGCCGGACGGGCGCATCATCGAGATTCGAGGAAACCCGATGCCCGGCGGCGGCTTTGTCGCCACATTCACCGACGTCACGGCGTTTCGCCGTGCCGAGTCCGAGCTCAAGCAGATCAACGAAACGCTGGAGCAGCGCGTCTCCGACCGCACCGCTGAACTCGAGCAGGCCAAGGTGCAGGCCGAGCGAGCCAACAACGCCAAGAGCCGCTTCCTGGCCGCGGTCAGCCACGATCTGGTTCAGCCGCTCAACGCCGCGCAGCTGATGACGCATTCGCTGGCGCGACGAGTCGAGGATATCGAGCAGCGAGATGCAGTGGCTCGCATTTCGGGTGCGTTGGGGGCGACCGAGGATCTGCTCGAAGGCCTGCTAGATATCTCGCGCCTGGATGCCGGGGGCCTGGAGCCGCGGATCATCGAATTCCCGCTCGGCGAGCTGTTCGAGCAGCTTTCCGGCGAATTCAGGGTGCTGGCGCGCGAGCGTGGACTTGCGCTTCACTGCATGCCCACCTCGCTGGTGGTCAGAAGCGATCCTCAGCTGCTCCGGCGCATCCTGCAGAATTTTCTGTCCAATGCGGTGCGCTATACCCGCGAGGGTCGAATCGTCCTTGGGGTTCGTCGACGCGGGGACCGCGTGCTGGCGGGCGTCTGGGATACCGGACCCGGCATACCATCGGCCTCGCGCCGGCTGATCTTCGAGGAATTTCGCCGGCTGGATGCCGATGCCGCTTCGCCCGGGCTGGGGCTGGGGCTTGCAATCGCCGAGCGGATGGCCCGACTGCTCGATCACCCGCTGGTACTCGAAAGCGTCGAGGAGCGCGGCACGATGTTCGGCGTCGAAGTGCTTCGCGTCGACCACGTTCGTTCGCGCGTCGGCCGTCGAGAGGAGCGCGGTGCGCCGGAAGGCGGGCATGTGCTGGTCGTGGACAACGATGCGCAGATGCTTGCATCGCTTGAACAGCTTCTGGGCGACTGGGGATTCACCGTCGACAGCGCATCGGGCGCCGCCGATGCCCGCAGCAAATGCGGGCAATGCCGATTCGATATGCTGATCCTCGATTACCACCTCGACGACGGTGCGACCGGCCTGGACCTGCTGCGGCAATTGCGCGCGTCCGGCGTCGACGCCCCCGCCCTGCTGATCAGCGCCGACCACGCCGCCGAATTGCGCAATGCCGCGCGCGAGGCCGGGTGCGAACTGCTGCACAAGCCGATTCGGCCGCTGGCGCTGCGGTCGGTATTGAGGCGATTGCTGGTGGGATGAGGGCGCCGTTGCCGGGCGCGGGTGGTTTTCTGGCTCGACTTCCAACTTTTGTCACTTCAAACTTCAAAGTTGAAATCGAAAAGCCGCCCCCGCGTTAGAATCGAGCCAGTCCATACAGCGCATTCGTATATGCGACGGGAAACCAGAATGATCCAGATCAGCAGTCAATTCGATGCCGGCAACATCGAAGTCGTCAAAGCCGAAGACGCATCCGACATCCGGCTGAAGATCAGGCGCGACGTAGGCGACGAGCACGTCCAGTGGTTTTACTTTCAGCTTTCGAACGCCGGCGGCAAGAACTGCCGGATGACGATCGAAAATGCCGGGGAGGTGTCCTACCCGGACGGTTTCCGCGACTATCAGGCAGTCGCATCGATAGATGGCGAAAACTGGTTGCGGGTGCCGACGGCGTTCGACGGCAACGAACTGGTGATTTCCCACGAGCCGCCCGCCGATCAGGTGTTCTATGCCTATTTCGCGCCCTACAGCTACGAGCGCCACCAGTGGCTGATCGCCGATGCCGCCGAATCCGAGCGGGTGCGTACCGAAGTGCTTTGCCCGACCCCGGACGGTCGGGCATTGACGTTGCTGAAGATCGGCGACGAGACCGCGGGCCACAAACGCATCTGGGTCACCGCGCGCCAGCATCCGGGCGAGATCATGGCCGAGTGGTGGATCGAGGGCTTTCTTGAAAGACTGCTGGATCCCGAGGACGGCGTTTCGCGCGCGCTGCTCGATCATGCCGTGCTCTACGTGGTGCCCAACATGAACCCGGACGGCAGTGCTCGCGGCCACCTGCGCGTCAACGCGCGCGGCGTGAACCTCAATCGCGCCTGGCGCGATCCGGACCCGGACACCTCGCCCGAGGTTTATTACGTGCGCGAACGGATGCACGAAACCGGGGTCGACATTGCGCTGGACGTGCACGGCGACGAGAACCTGCCGTACAACTTCATCGCCGGCGGCGAGGGCGTGGCGCGCTGGAACGATGCGATGGAGAATGATCTTCAGGCGTTCAAGGAACTGCTGGCCCGGATCAGCCCCGACTTCCAGACCGAATTCGGCTACGAGCGCGACGCACCGGGCTCGGCGGACCTGCGCAAGTGCACCGACTACGTCGCCGAAAAATTCGGCTGCCTGTCGATGACGCTTGAAATGCCGTTCAAGGATGCCGCCAACCATCCCATGCCCGATGTCGGCTGGTCGCCGGGCCGCAGCCGCAAGCTGGGCGCGCAGTGCGTGGATGCGTTCTGGCAGACGATCTCGGGCGGCGGCGCGTAAATCAGAATGGAAAAAGCAGCTCTCGCGAAGGCGCAAAGGCGCAAAGGAAAGAAAAATCAAAGGCACAAGCGAACAAGGTCAAAATCAGATAACCACGAAGGACACGAAGATCACGAAGAAGAGATGAGTGTTCTATGCAGCCTTCCAGGTGCGGCTCACCCGGGCCAGCATAACTTCCCTGTCTTGCTCTTGAAGTTCTTCGTGTTCTTCGTGGTTATCTGCTTTTTTTGACTTTCTCTGCGCCTCTGCGTCTCCGCGAGAAAAACGGCTTTTTGCTTTTCGTCAATCTGCCGCGTCGGTCTCTCCGGCTTCGTTCTCGTCGGTTCGCTGTCGATGCACCATGCGCGCGAATACGATGCCGATTTCGTACAGCGCCCAGACCGGCAGCGCCAGCAGAGTCTGCGAGATCATGTCCGGCGGGGTGATGAGCATGGCGACGAAGAACACGCCGACGACCACGTAGCCGCGGATTCTGGCCAGGCCGTCCGGAGTGACGACCCCGATGGCCACCAGCACGACGGTCACCACGGGCACCTCGAACGAGAATCCGAAGGCCAGGAACATCACCAGCACGAAATCGAGGTAGCGGTTGATGTCGGTCATCACCGCCACCC
>CAYYZR010000170.1:0-5293 GCA_964476005.1 uncultured Halomonas sp. | reverse complement strand
AAAAAAGGCGGCACAAGAGCAGAGAGAGTCTCGAGTGCCGCCTTAAAGCCCGAAAGCGCGATGCTTCCGGGTCACCCCACCAACAATTGCTACCTATGCTAGCGAGGCTTCGGCATTCTCGAATCGGCAAAACCGCCAATTTCGGGTAGGAAAAACGGAAAATCGGAGTAGGAAAATTCCTACCCAGCGTAGGATTTTTCCTACTCCGGCCCATCGAGGCATTCAGGTTCGAACAAGACGTCGAATGTGTTCGGATTCGAAACCTCTTCGGTACATGGCCTGAGACCGCTTTGCGCGTTCCCGGAAATCCGGTTCTTGCTTTTCCTGGCCGTATTTGCGCCGATAGAAATCCGCCGCCAGTTCGGCGAAGTCGACTTCCAGGGTTTCGATGGCCGCCTCCATCAGTGCCGAATCGATCCCGCGCTGGGCCAGCTCTGCCTGAATCTTGCGTGGTCCATAATATCGACCGGCCCGCTGACGAGCAAAAGCTTCGGCGAACCTGCGATCGGATTGCAGCCCGGCCTCGGCAAGCGCGGGAAGGACCCGATCGACATGGTCTTCTGGCCAGCCTTTGCCGACAAGCTTCGTCTTCAATTCGACGACCGAGTGCTCCCGCCGGGCAAGCAACCGAAGTGCAGCCTCGCGCACTTCGGCCAACCGCTTGTCGGCCGACGACTCGCCGGATGGCGACATTCGCTCAATTCTCCGCCGTTTCCTCTGCGGTCGCCGGCGATTTTTCCGGCTTGTGTTCTTCGGTCTTCTTCGGGTCGGGTTTCGGCATCAGCGCGGCCCGGATCTTCTGTTCGATCTCGTCGGCCATCTCCGGATTTTCCTTGAGGAACTGGCGGACATTGTCACGCCCCTGTCCGATCCGGTCGTCGCCGTAGCTGTACCAGGCGCCGGACTTGTTGATGATCTTGTGTTCCACGCCAAGCTCGATCAATTCGCCTTCGCGTGAAATCCCCTCGCCGTAAAGGATTTCAAACACGGCCTGACGAAACGGCGGCGCCATCTTGTTCTTGACCACCTTCACTCGGGTTTCGTTGCCGATGACTTCATCGCCGCGCTTGAGCGATCCGATCCGCCGGATATCCAGCCTTACCGAGCAGTAGAACTTGAGCGCATTGCCACCAGTGGTGGTTTCCGGCGAGCCAAACATGACGCCGATCTTCATCCGGATCTGGTTGATGAAGATGACCATGCAGTTGGTACGCTTGATGTTGCCGGTCAGCTTGCGCAGCGCCTGGCTCATCAGCCGCGCCTGCAATCCCATGTGCGAATCGCCCATTTCGCCCTCGATTTCGGCCTTGGGCGTGAGCGCCGCCACCGAATCGACCACGACAATATCGACTGCGCCCGAGCGCACCAGCATGTCGGTAATTTCCAGCGCCTGCTCGCCGGTATCGGGCTGCGAGACCAGCAAGTCGTCAACGTTGACGCCCAGTTTCTCCGCGTAACTCGGATCCAGCGCGTGCTCGGCATCGACAAAGGCCGCCGTACCGCCGACCTTCTGCGCCTCGGCGATCGCGTGCAGCGTCAGGGTCGTCTTTCCCGAGGACTCCGGACCGTAGATCTCGATCACGCGACCGCGCGGAAGCCCACCCACGCCAAGCGCCGCGTCGAGCGCCATCGATCCGGTTGAAACCACAGGCACGTCGCGGGCACCGAGATCGTCCCCCATGCGCATGATCGCGCCCTTGCCGTACTGCTTCTCAATCTGGCTCAGGGCCGCCGAAAGTGCTCGTTTTCTGTTGTCATCCATGCTGTTAGCCACGATAGTTTTCTCTCCGCCTGATAGGCATTCTGGTCATGATTCGATTATCTCACAGGGCCGTTCCGTGCCAACCGGTCAACCGGGATTCGGCCGATTTTCCTACTCGGATTCGTCCGTTTTTCCTAGGAGACCGTGTCAAGACTACTACGCGTGCGCCTGACGGCGTCCAGCGGTGCTCGCGATCAACCCGATTTGCTTTCGATCCCATTCTACGGACCGGGTTCTCAAAACCTGATAAAGCCGCAGGATCATTCCAGATCGAAGCTCGCCAGCGGCTCGTACGGCTTGCCGGACACCGATTCGATCAGCACAAAACGGCTCACGGACCAGTCCAGCGGCTCGACTGCGGGCAGTTGCGGGCGCTTCGCGACTTTCCGGAACAGCGTCACGTGCGGCGCCCAGGGGCGACGGTCGAACGCAAGCTCCAATGCATCCATCCGCGTCGTCAGCGCGGCCACCAGGGCCTTGCCATCGGTCGTTGCCGGCCCACCCAGCCAGGCGACGCGGGCTCGCGCGAACCAGCCGAAGCGGTCAAGCGTCAGGTCGAAGCTGGTCATGTCGATATGCCCGGCGGCATCGACGATGTCGTCGAGTCGCTCCGCCGGCTGGTCACCGAGGAACAACAGCGTCAGATGCAGGTTGTGGTCCGGCACGCGCTTTCGGGACAGACCTTCGATGCACATTCGCCGCTGAACGATGCACGAGCGAATTACCGGCGACGGCCAGAGCGCAAAAAACAGCCTGCGCAGCGGTCTTTCATCCTTCATATTCTCGAAAGCAGTCCGTCAAGCGCGTGCGCCACGGTCTGGCGGCGGACCTCGTCCCGGTCGCCGGAAAACACGCAGGTTTCAGTCTCCGGCTCGTCGTCGGGCCCGACCCAGCCGAAGCACACCGTGCCCACCGGCTTGCCTGGAGAGCCGCCGTCCGGGCCGGCGATGCCGGTGACCGCAGCGGCGAAATCGGCATGCGCGACATTGCGCGCACCGCGCGCCATTTCGGCGGCAACGATCTCGCTGACCGCGCCGAAGCGCTGGATGCTGGATGTTGTTACCCCCAGCTCCTCCGACTTGGCGCGGTTCGAATAGGTCACCAGGCCGCGCTCGAACCAGGCCGAAGATCCGGAAAGATCGGTGCAGACCTTCGCTATCCAGCCACCGGTGCAGGATTCGGCCAGGGCCAGCACGCGGCCGTGCGCCTTGAGTTCGGCGGCCACTGCGGCCGCACGCATGGTCAGGGATTCATCGTCGTATCGTGAATTCATCGCTTTCCGGTTCGAAAGACTTTCCACAGATTACACAGATTGACACAGTTGATTCGTCCATGCATTCACCGAACCACGCGGCGGCATGTCCGATGCCGTCCAGGCCCCTGGCAGGCCACCGGTTCGGCTTCAATCCGTGTAATCTGTGTCCGGCTTCCGTGCCTCCATGATCCGTTACCCGATGATCCGTCACTGATGAACGATTCGGCCGCCGCCAAGCATACGCCGCTGATGCAGCAGTACCTGCGCATCAAGGCACAAGTGAACGAAAACTATCCGGACATCCTGCTGTTTTTTCGCATGGGTGACTTCTACGAACTCTTCTACGACGATGCCGGACGCGCAGCACGCCTGCTCGACATCACCCTGACCGCACGCGGGCAGTCGGCCGGCCAGCCGATTCCGATGGCCGGCGTTCCATACCACGCTGTGGATTCGTATCTGGCGCGCCTGCTGCGTCACGGCGAATCCGTTGCCATCTGCGAGCAGGTCGGCGACCCGGACACCGCCAAGGGCCCGGTCGAGCGCAAGGTCGTTCGCATCGTCACGCCCGGCACCCTGACTGAGGAGACCCTGCTGGAAGACCGCGGCGATCGCCTGCTCGCGACGATCTGCCAACCCCCCGACGGTAACGCCAGACGTCACGGACTGGCCTGGCTGGACATGGCCGGCGGGCGGCTGGGCTGCAGCGAACCCGAAAGCATGGACGTACTGGCGGCGGAGCTCGAGCGCCTGCGCCCGGCCGAATTGCTGGTCCCCGAGTCTTTCGATACCGGCCTGATCCAGGCCGACGGCGTCGCGATCCGCCGTCGGCCCGACTGGGCGTTCGATGTCGAGGCCGCGCAGCGCGCGCTGTGCCGCCAGTTCGGCGTGCATGACCTGTCCGGCTTCGGCATCGAGAATCCCGGCAGCGGGGTGGCCGCCGCCGGCGCCCTGCTCGGCTATGCCCGCGAAATGCTGGCCGGCGATCTGCCGCATATCGGCGGCATGCGCTTCGAGCAGGCCAGCGCCCACCTGCTGCTGGACGCGGCGACGCGCCGGCATCTTGAAATCGATCGGCACCCCGAAGGGCGCAGCGAGAACACCTTGATCGCCCTGCTGGATCATGCGGCGACGCCCATGGGTAGTCGTGAAATGCGTCGCTGGCTGCTTCATCCACTGCGCGAACGCGAACCACTCACAGGCCGACACGCGGCCGTGGCGGCGCTGACCGAAGCGTCGCGCTTCCAGACAGTGCGCGAAAAGCTGTCCGGTGGCGGCGACCTCGAACGCATTCTCACGCGCATCGCGCTTGGCAGTGCGCGCCCTCGCGACCTGGCCACGCTGCGCGCAGGCCTGGAGCGGGTGCCCGTGTTGCGCGAGTTGCTGGACCCGCTCGAAGACCCGTTGCTGCAGCAACTGGCCGAACGGATGCCGCCGCGGCCGGACATCACGGAACTGCTCGCGCGCGCCGTCGTCGATCACCCGCCGGTCCTGATCCGGGACGGCGGCGTCATTCGCGACGGCTACAACGACGAACTCGACGAGCTCAGGTCGCTCAGCAGCAACGCCGACGATTTCCTGCAGAGATACGAAGCCGCCGAGCGCGAGCGTACCGGCATTTCCAGCCTCAAGGTCGGCTACAACCGGGTGCACGGCTACTACCTCGAGATCGGCAAGTCGCGCGCCGGCGGCGTGCCCGACGAGTACACGCGGCGCCAGACCCTCAAGAATGCCGAACGCTTCATCACCCAGGAGCTCAAGCAGCACGAGGACAAGGTGCTGTCGGCCCGCGAGCGCTCGCTGACGCTGGAAAAGGCGCTCTACGAAGAGCTTGTGGCCCAGCTGGCGGCCGAACACGCCGAATTGTCGAGACTGGCCGGCGCGATCGCCAGCCTGGACGTGCTGGCCACGTTCGCCGAGCGCGCCGAGATGCTGAACTGGAATCGCCCGGTGCTCGACGATCGCCCCGGCCTTGAAATTACCGAAGGCCGTCACCCGGTGGTCGAAGCGGTTCAGGACGCACCGTTCGTGCCCAACGACTGCGAGCTGGACCCGGAGCGTCGCATGCTGGTCATCACCGGCCCCAACATGGGCGGCAAATCGACCTTCATGCGCCAGACCGCGCTGATCGTGCTGCTGGCCCACGCCGGCAGCTTCGTGCCGGCCGCCGCGATGCGCTGCGGCCCGGTCGACCGAATCTTTTCACGCATCGGGGCGGGCGACGACCTCACGCGAGGGCGCTCGACGTTCATGGTCGAGATGGTCGAAACCGCCAA
>CAYYZR010000169.1:0-5311 GCA_964476005.1 uncultured Halomonas sp. | reverse complement strand
CGCGCTTCGACGATCGTGCCACCGGCAAGCTCGACGAGTTCGCGCCCAATGCAAGGGTCATCCACATGGACTGCGACCCGGCCGAAATCGGCAAGCTCAGACGCGCCGACATCGCGGTGACCGGCGACCTGGTTACCAACCTCCATGCGCTGGCCGAGCAATACAGCGCGACCGATGCAGATCGCATCGCACCCTGGCTCGGCCACTGCGACGAACTGTGGCGCGAGCACGCCTGGGACTATGACGCGCCCGGGGAGAAGATCTACGCCCCCAAGCTGCTCAAGGACATGTCGGAAATGGCCGGCGCTGGTCATAACAATCGTCATAACAATCGCCTGATCATTTCTTGCGACGTGGGCCAGCACCAGATGTGGGTCGCCCAGCACTGCCGCTTCCGCCATCCGCGGACCCATCTGACCTCGGGTGGCCTGGGCACCATGGGCTACGGCCTGCCGGCAGGCATCGGCGCGAAGCTGGCCAGCCCCGACGACCTTGTGGTGGTCGTGTCCGGCGACGGCTCGATCATGATGAACATCCAGGAACTCGCCACCCTGAATCGCTACGACATCGATGTCCGCATCATCCTGCTGGACAACGCTTCACTGGGCATGGTGCGCCAGTGGCAGGAGCTGTTCTTCGAAGGCAACTACAGCGAAATCGATCTTTCCGACAACCCCGACTTCGCTGCCCTGGCACGCGTTTTCGGCCTCGCCGCGCGGACCATCTCGCTGCGATCCGAGGTCGATGCCGGACTCGACTGGCTGTTGAACACCGACGGCCCCGCGCTGCTGCACGTCCATATCGATCCCCGCGCCAACGTCTGGCCCCTGGTGCCGCCGGGAAAAAACAACGCAAACATGATGGAAGGAGAACAAGCATGAGCGACCAATCCAGCAACCAATCACAGGCTCGACCCAATACCCGATTCGATATCCGGCTTAACGCCAGCGAAGGCGCGCTGGTTCGCACCCTCGGCCTGATCCAGCGACGTGGCTTCACGGTCGGCGCACTCGATATGCGAACCCGGGGCAGTCAGCTCCGCGTGCGGCTCGAGCTAGCGCCGTGCGGGCGATGCCCTGAAATACTGGCGCGCCAGATCCTGAGGCTGCACGATGTCGCCGCGGTAGACCGGTTGAAAGACCGGGCCGGCCCTCGCCGAAGGCCGCAGCTGGGCCGCGCGCTGGCCGGCCTTTTCACGATCCGGCCGCGTGTCGCGGTCGACGGGGCCGAGGCATGAGCGAGCACGTCGCCATCTTCGATACCACGCTGCGCGACGGCGAGCAATCGCCCGGTTGCAGCATGAGCGTGGCCCAGAAACTGCGTCTGGCGCGCAGCCTTTCCGAGCTTGGCGTCGATGTCATCGAGGCTGGTTTCGCCGCGGCGTCGCAGCAGGATTTCGACGCCGTCAAGCAGGTTGCCGAACTTGTTCGCGGCACCCGGATCTGTGCGCTGGCGCGCTGCGATCCCGGGGATATCGATCTTGCCGCACGCGCCCTGGCACCGGCCGAGAGCAGCCGGATCCATGTATTCATCGCCACCAGCCCGATCCACCGCGAGCACAAGCTGGACCTGACCAGGGCCGAAGTCATCGCACGTGCCGTCGACGGCGTCAGGCGGGCGCGCGAGCACTGCGATGACGTCGAGTTTTCGGCAGAAGACGCGATCCGCACCGAGCCGGAATTCCTGGATGAAGTCATGGCTGCAGTGATCGAGGCCGGTGCAGGCACCGTCAACGTGCCCGATACGGTCGGCTACACCACCCCGGAAGAAATGCACGCGTGCATCCACCGGCTGCGCGGCAATGTACCCGGCATCGACCGGGTGGTGATCTCGGCCCACTGTCACAACGACCTCGGCCTGGCCGTAGCCAACAGCCTGGCCGCGGTGCGCGCCGGCGCCCGCCAGGTCGAATGCACGATAAGCGGCATTGGCGAGCGCGCCGGCAATGCCGCGCTGGAAGAAGTGGTCATGGCGCTGAAAACCCGCAACGACCTGTTCGACCTGGAGACCGCCATCGACACGCGCAAGCTTTACCCGGTATCGCGCCAGCTGGCCGCGGTGATCGGCAGCTTCGTGCCGCGCAACAAGGCGATCATCGGCGACAACGCTTTCGCCCACGAAGCCGGCATCCACCAGCACGGCATGCTGGCCCACCGCGAGACCTACGAAATCATGCGCCCGGAAGATGTCGGCATCAGTCGATCGACGCTGGTGCTGGGCAAGCATTCCGGTCGCCATGCCCTGGCCGATCGCGTTCGAGAACTCGGCTTCAGCGTCAGCGACACCGAACTGGAGCGCCTGTTCGGCCGCTTCAAGCAGCTGGCCGATCGCAAGCGCCAGGTATTCGACGCCGATATCGAGGCACTGGTGGTCGGCGAGGGCAGCGATTCGGCCGGGCCGTGGACGCTGGCGCATTTCCACGCCACCAGCGGCCTCGGCGAGCAGCAGCTGGCCAGTGCCGCGGTAGCCGTCAGCGGTCCGGACGACGTCGAACACCGCGAAGCGGCCACCGGCGACGGCCCGGTCGATGCCGCCTTCAAGGCGCTGGCGCGCGCGACCGGCACCGCCTTCGAGCTGGAAGGCATGCGTCTGCGCTCGATCACCGAGGGCGAGGATGCCCAGGCCGAGGTCGAGGTGCGCGCGCGTATCGACGGCGCCGACTTCACCGGGCGCGGCGTGGCCACCGACATCGTTGCCGCCTGCGTGCGGGCCTTCGTCGAAATTCTCAATCGTGCCGCCCGCAACGCCGGCCCGGCCGAACAGCCGCCGGCACCTGTCGCGGAAATCCGAACTTCCCACTGATCCAGAGGACTCCAGCACATGGCAATTCAGGAAAGCAGATACATCTGGCAGAACGGCCGCCTCAAACCGTGGGGCGAAGCGAACGTGCACGTGCTCAGCCACGCGCTGCATTACGGTTCCAGCGTATTCGAGGGCATTCGTGTCTACGCCACCCCCGACGGCCCCGCGGCATTCCGTCTCGACGAGCACATCGATCGCTTGTTCGATTCGGCGCGCATCCACCGCATTCCGATGCCGTTCGATCGGGAAACGCTGCTCACCGCCTGCCGTGATGCCGTAGTCGAGAACGAGCTCGAATCGGCCTACATCCGTCCGATCGTGTTTCGCGGTTACGGCGGCATCGGGCTGGTCGCCGACGACGACGTCGCCACCGAAGTGGTCGTTGCCGCAATGTACTGGGGCCGCTATCTCGGCGAGGAGGCAATGGAAAAAGGTGTCGATGCGGCGATCAGCTCATGGCAACGACCCGCCCCCAACACGATCCCCACGCTGGCCAAGGCCGGCGGCAACTACCTGTCAGGCAGCCTGATCAGCAGCGAGGCCAAGCGCCACGGCTACGGCGAGGGCATCGGACTCTCGGTCGACGGTCTGGTCAGCGAAGGCGCCGGTGAGAACCTTTTCGTGGTGCGCGACGGCAAGCTGCTGACCCCGCCGGTAGCATCTTCGATCCTCGGCGGCATCACCCGGGACAGCGTCCTCGAGCTTGCCCATGACCTCGATATCGAAGTCCGCGAGCAGTCCATGCCGCGCGAAATGCTGTACCTGGCCGACGAACTGTTCTTTACCGGCACGGCGGCCGAAATCACGCCGGTCAGGTCGGTCGACGGCATTACCGTGCGCGCCGGCGGTCGCGGTCCGATCACGGCCACCATCCAGCAACGCTTCTTTGGCCTGTTCGACGGGACCACCCCGGACCATCATGGCTGGCTGACCCGTTTCGAACCCCGTCAACATTCACCTGCAAAGGAATTCCCCCATGTCGCAAACGCTGTTTGACAAGGTCTGGGACGCCCACGTCGTCTGCGCGCAAAGCGCAGATGCCCCGGCGGTCCTGTATGTCGATCTGCACCTGGTGCACGAGGTGACCAGTCCGCAGGCCTTCGCCGAACTCGATCGACAGGGGCTGAAGGTTCGCTGTCCCGAACGCACCGTAGCCACCATCGACCACTCGATTCCGACCTGGCCGGCCGACCTGATGGGTCAGCGCCGCTATGCCACCGAAGCCGCCTGGAACCAGGTCAACCGGTTCGAGGAGAATTGCGCCCGTCATGGCGTCGAACTGCACGGCTGGGAGAGCGACCGACGCGGCATCGTCCACGTCATCGGCCCGGAACTGGGCTTGACCCAGCCCGGCATGACGATTGTCTGCGGCGATTCGCATACCGCCACCCACGGGGCTTTCGGTGCGCTTGCATTCGGTATCGGCACCACCGAGGTCGCGCACGTCATGGCCACCCAGTGCCTGCTCCAAAGCCGTCCGAAAAGCATGCGCGTCAACGTCGACGGCCCGCTGCCGGCCGGCGTCACGGCCAAGGACCTGGTGCTGCAGATCATCGCGCAGCTGGGGACCGGTGGAGCCACCGGTCACGTGATCGAATTCGCCGGCAGCGCCATCGGCGAGCTTGACATGGAAGGTCGCATGACGGTCTGCAACATGGCGATCGAGGCCGGCGCACGGGCCGGCATGATCGCGCCCGATCGCACCACCGTCGAGTGGCTGCGAGGGCGCCCGGGTTGTCCCCGGGACGATGCTTTCGACGCCGCGGCCGAACGCTGGCTGGCGCTGGCCAGCGACCCGGATGCGCGCTACGACCGCGAGTTCCAGTTCGATGCCGAACAACTCGCACCGACGATTACCTGGGGCACCAGTCCCGACATGGCCGTCGCCATCGACCAGCCCGTGCCGATGCCGGGCGACGACAATGCGCGGCGCGCGCTCGAATACATGCAGATCACGCCCGGCAAGACCCTCATCGGCCATCCGATCGACGTGGTGTTCATCGGCTCATGCACCAATGCCAGGCTCGGCGACCTGCGCGCCGCGGCCGAGCAACTGCGCGGCAACCAGGTGTCCCCGGGCGTTCGAATGCTGGTCGTTCCAGGCTCGGAACCGATCCGCCGCCAGGCCGAGGCCGAAGGGCTGGACCAGGTGTTTCTTTCCGCCGGCGCCGAATGGCGCGAGTCCGGCTGTTCCATGTGTATCGCGATGAACGGCGACCAGGTCGGCCCCGGCCAGACCGCGATCAGCACCTCGAACCGCAACTTCGAAGGACGCCAGGGCCGCGGCAGCCGCAGCATGCTGGCCAGTCCCGCCACGGCCGCCGCATCCGCCGTGGCCGGCTGCGTCACCGACCCGCGCCGGACCGGCAGCGAAGCGCACGCCGCTGAATGGCACGCCGGCGTTCCCTCGCCGCGCAATCTGGAGGCCCGCGCATGAAGCCTTTACGCCAACTCGATTCGACCACGCTGGTCCTGCCCGACAGCAATATCGATACCGACCAGATCATCC
>CAYYZR010000168.1:0-5390 GCA_964476005.1 uncultured Halomonas sp. | reverse complement strand
CGCGCACCTGCTCGCCGTCGAAGCCGCGGCCGGCGAGCGCTTCCAGCGGAATGGAAACGCGGGCCTTGACCATGGCACGGTCGGTCAGGTTCGACAGGATGCGCAGGAATACCTTGCCTTCGGCGATGTTCTCGACCAGCGCGGCGACGCCTTCGCACATGGTGTTGACCAGGTTGGCCCCCATGGCGTCGCGGGTATCGACCAGCAGGTGGGCCACGACCATGTCGCCGCCCTGCCCCGACGAAGGATGAATAAGCACCTCCAGATCCTTGGCGCCGCCGCCGCGCGCGACCATGTTGGGGTGCAGGCTGTTGGCGAGGTTGAGTATTTCGCTCTTGCGCTGCAGCAGCGCGGCCTTGGCCCGCTGCGGATGCGGCACGTCCACGACCTGAATTTGTCCAATAAGAATGGGCTCGGTACTCTCGACCATGAAGCCGCCACCGGCGCGTGCGATCTTGGCCGCCGAACTCAGCGCGGCGACGATGGAGGGCTCCTCGACCACCAGCGGAATGGCGTATTCCTTGTCGTTGATCAGGAAGTTCAGGCCAAGGCCGACCGGCAGCCCCATGACACCGATGACGTTTTCGATCATCTTGTCGGCCGACTGGATCGACAGCGTATGTTCGCCGCTGACCAGAGCCTGGTAATCCTGGTTGGAGAGCAGGCCCTTCTTTCGCACTTCGCGAACCCGCTGAGAGACAGACAGCTTGTAGAACTCTGGAATTCGTGCCACGCTGAATCCTTATTGGTTTTCTGCGCCCGCTTCGGGCAATCGGCGCGAGGCGAGCCCGGCGCCGGAATCCGATATCGCCAAGTTTAACGGAACACCGCCGCAATCTGAGATGCCGGTCTCGAATGCAGCCAGCCTCTCGGGATCTTGCGCCAATGCGATGCCGAGATCGCCGCCGCCGGCGCCGCAGCTCTTGTAGACCACGCCGCATTGCCGGCCGAGTTCGGCCAGCCGCCGATGCGGCGCTGTCATGATCTCCGCGCCCATGGCCTCGCCCAGCGTACCCACGGCATCTGCGTAGGCCCGGCAGGCCCTGAACAATTCCGCGCCGTCTCGCGCTTTTGCCGCCGCTTCGGTCGCGATTTCGTTCAGGCGCCCGACGATCCCGGCGGCCCCGGCCGGATCACTTCGCTTCCAGGCGTCGAACGCGCCGACGAAATCCGTGGTCTGGGCGGCCTGGCGGGTCCACACGGCACGCCAGCAAAGATTTCCGGGCCAGTCCACAGGGCTGCAGTCGGCAACCCGGCCGGTCGGCCTGAATCGACTGAAGCCGCCGAAGAACGCCGCTGCCAGGTCCGCGCCGCTGGCCCGGGCGCCCAGCGCCTGGCGATAGACCGGCAGCCAGCGATCCAGCCGCTCTCCCGGTTGCGCCTGGTCGGCCGAACCCTCGAACCAGTCGCCCAGGGCCACCGTCAGCGCCGCGCACACGGCAGCGCTGGAGCCCAGCCCCAATTTCACCGGCCGGCCGGCGTCGGATGCGAACAGCGCCGCCGAATCGATGTCGATGTCGATCGTCGAGATCTCGTCGGGCTCGCGTCCAAGCGCCCTCAGGATGGCCGGGACCAGCCGTCCGGTAAGACCGAGTGTCGGGGTTTCCACGCCCTCGCACCGCAGCCGGTCGGCGTCGATCCGCATCGCGGCCTGCCGAACGCCGAGCTGAGGTGCGCTCAGGCGACCCGAATCATCGCGCGCCGATTCGATCCGGACGTCGACGTACCGATCGACCGCCATGACAAGCGCGGGCGCGCCGTCGAGAACGGCATATTCGCCGATCAGCAGCAGCTTGCCCGGCGCGCGGGCCCAGGATCGCTTCACGCCGGCGCCCGTGCCGGCTCGTCGAGGCAGGCCGCGCCGCCGCCCAGGCCGGCGCGCAGAATCTCGGTGACCCCGGGTACTTCGCCGAGCGCGGCCGCCACGGCCTCGGCCGCGTCCGGCGCGCATATCGCCTTGACCTGCGGTCCGGCGTCGACGGTAAAGAACACCGGCAAGCCGCTCGCGCGCAACTGGCGCACCCGATGCAGGCACCCCATCGTGGTTGCATTGAAGTACAGCAGCCCGGGGCGGGCCGACATGGCCAGCCCGTGCATGGCCAGCGCGCTGGCCTCGGAAACATCGGCCAGCGCGTCGAAATCACGCGCCGCAATGGCCGCGCGGGCAGTCGCCAGGTCACCCGGCTGGTTCGACACCCAGGCGGCATAGAACGGCGACGTCTGCGCGGTCCGCTGCATGCCCTCGGTCGACCCCACCGATTTGCGGCCTCGGTCGCTGACCGCGATGACGACCTCCAGCGGCCAGTCATCCGCCGCCGCCAGCGGCTCGGCGACGCTGTCGCTGCCGTCCGGCAGTCGGCCCCGGTGCATCTCGACGTATCCGCCGAAGATCGAGCGGGCCGCCGACCCGGAGCCGATCCGCGCCAGCGCCGAGCGCCGGGCCGGCGTCAGCCCCAGTCCGTAGGCCCGGTCCGCCGCGGTCACCAGCGCGGCAAAGCCCGAGGCCGACGAGGCCAGGCCGGCACCGGTCGGAAAGTTGTTGTGACTGCGGACATGCGCCCGTATCCGGCTTCCACCGATTTCGCGCATTCGATCGAGCAGCGCTGCGACCCGGGCGGAACCGGGAGCGCCGGCCTGGCCGTCGAGCTCGAAGATATCGTGTTCCAGCGCGGCGTCCAGCTCGACCCGGGTCCGGGTCCAGAGCGCATCCAGGGTGATCGAGATCGACCCCACGTCCGGCAGGTTGAGTTCGGCATCGCGCTTGCCCCAGTACTTGATCAGGGCAAAATTCGCGAAAGCGACGGCGTGGGCCCGGCCCGGATTGGATTGGGTATTCATCAGTTCCGCCAAGAATCGTCTGTCGATATCGGTTGTGCGATCAGGCCGACCGGCCGTTCGACAGCGACGCCACGATCGGGGCGCATGCACGAAGGGTCCGGCGCGCTCGGCGCGCCGCCAGGCCGAGGGCGATCACCCCGCTGGTTTCTCGCGGCGATTCTAGCAAGCCGAGCAGCACCTGACCGGGACGTGTCCGCGGCCCGTCCATGCCGGCGATCGCTGCCGCCGGCACGCCGCGGTCGGCACGATCGACAATCACCCTGACGACCACCAGCGGAAGTCCCGCAGCGGATGCCACCCGGCCGATCGCAGCACTTTCCATGTCGACCGCGATAGCGCCGCTGGCCTCCGCCAGCGCCCGCTTGTCGGCCACCGAGGTCACCGGCTCGGACGCGCTTGCAAGGACACCGCGGTGAATTGTTGCGCGGCGTATCTGCGCAATCGAGCCGAAGGCACGCGCCAGGGTTTCGGTGATTGATGCATCGGTCGCAATTATCCGCGAGGCATCGTCCAGCACCCGGTCGGCCAGCACAATATCTCCGGGTTCGACTCGCCCAAGCCCGCCCGCCGTGCCCCAGCTGACAAGGCAGACTGCGCCGCGCGCGACGGCGCGCTCGGCCCCGGCCGATGCCGCAGCCGGTCCCGGGCCGGTCGTTTCCAGCAGCAGGCGGCTCTTGCCGCCCGGGCAGGACGCGAAAACGTCCATTTCCCAGTTCAGCGCCGCGACAATCCCGGCCGGACCGACTAGGTCCGTTGCCACGAGCGACGCGCCGCGGCCAGCGCCCAGAGCGGGAAGTAGCGCGAATAACCGTGGTACTTGAGATAGAACACGCGCGGAAAACCCGGCGCCGTGAACCATGGATCGGGCCAGTCGCCGCACGCCGACTGGGTGCGCGCCAGATACTCGGCGCCACGACGCACGGCCGGGGTGTCGCCGCGCCCCGCCGCGATCAGGCCGAGTAGCGCCCAGCCGGTCTGGAACGCGCGAGAACAGCTGCCGGTACCGGCCAGCTCGGGGTCGTGATAGGTCTGGTTGCCCTCGCCCCAGCCCCCGTCGGCGGTCTGGCAGCCTTCGAGCCAGGCCACAGCACGCGCGATGGCCTCCCGGTTGCGCTCGCTCCCGTCTGCACCCAGCGCGACCAGCGCCGACCAGGTGCCGTAGATGTAGTTGGTGCCCCAGCGGCCGAACCACGAACCGTCCTGCTCCTGCTCGGCGAGCAGGTAGCGGCGGACGCGCTCGCGCTCGCGCTCGAACCTGGAATCATCCAGCAACGCGAACAAGGTCAGGCAGCGCGCCGAGACATCGGCGGTCGGCGGGTCCAGCAATGCACCGTGGTCGGCGAACGGGATTTCGTTCAGGTACTCGGCATTATTGTCGATGTCGAACGCGCCGAAACCGCCGTTGCTGCTCTGCATGCCGGCCAGCCAGACGGCCGCACGCTCGACCACCGGGCGGTAGCGTTCGGGGTCGTGAGCGTGCATCGCCCAGGCGACCATGGCGGTGTCGTCGAGGTCCGGGTAGTGGTCGTTGCGGTACTGGAACGCCCAGCCGCCGCCGGCCAGGCCCGGCCGTGCCCGGCGCCAATCGCCCGGCGCATCGCTGATCTGGCGTTCGACCAGCCAGTCGAGCCCGCGGCCTGCCGCCTTGACCGCCTCGGGTTCGCCCGAGGCATCCAGCGCCAGCGCCGCCAGCCCGGTGTCCCAGACCGGCGAGACGCAGGGCTGGACATAAGTCCTGTCCGGCTCGTCCACGATCAATCCGCGCAGTGCGTCCCGGGTCTGGATGCGCAGCGGATGGTCTTCCGGATAGCCCAGTTCCTTGAGCGCGATCGAGGCATTGACCATGGCCGGAAAGATCGCGCCAAGGCCCTCCAGGCCGTTCAGCCGTTCGATGAACCACTGCTCGGCGCGCTTCAGGGCGTGCCGGTGCAAGCGTCGGGGAATCATCCATTCGGTGTGACGGCCCAGCGCCTCGAGCCAGAGGAACATCCGGTTGAGCGGCGAGCGCACTTCGAACCATTTGCGCACCGACCCGGGCGCCTCGACGAAGCACTCGCGAATGTCGGTTCCGGTGGGATTGGCCGCCCGCGCCTTCAGCGAGTACAGCACGAACAGCGGCACCATCACGGTCCTGGACCAGTAGGAAATCCGATCCAGGGAAAACAGGAAGCGGCGCGGTAGCAGCATGATCTCGGCCGGGATGTAAGGCACCGCACGCCACGGCACCTGTTCGAACCAGGCCAGCAGGATGCGGGTGAACACGTTGGTCCGTTCGGCGCCGCCGTGATCCAGGATCCAGCGCCTGGCGCGCAGCATCGACGTCTCGTTCTCGTCGTGACCGCTGAGCTTCAGCGCGAAATAGGCCTTGACGGTGCAGGACAGATCGCCATCCCCGCCATGGAACAGCGGCCAGGAACCGTCATCTGCCTGGCTTTCGAGCAGGAATTTCGCAATCCGTGCTTCCAGCGCCGGATCGCGCTCGTCCATGTAATGCAGGTAGCAGATGTACTCGGCCGGAATCGTGCAATCGGCCTCGAGTTCGTAAATCCAGT
>CAYYZR010000167.1:0-5448 GCA_964476005.1 uncultured Halomonas sp. | reverse complement strand
GGGTGAACAGGGCAAGCCGCTCGTGCCTGGACATGTCGGCGAAGCGCGTGCCATGGGCGGCCCATTCGCGCAGGTTGACGCCCTCGTACTCGTAGGCCAGAAAGAAGGGCGGTTCGGCGAAATTGGTATCGGCCATCGGCGCGATGTCGTCGCGCGGCCCGAGATCGTCGCTGAGCAGGCGGTTCAGCGCGGCCTCGCGCTTGAGCCGGGAGAGCCGTCCGCCGTCGACGGCGAACTTGAACACGCGCTGATGGGTCCCGGAGGCATCGCGGGCCAGCCAGATATCGCTGTAGGCCGTCGCGTTGATCTGCTCGGCAAGAATCCAGTCCGGCCGCAGCGGCACCGGCTCGCCGACGGCCAACGACAGACGGTTCGGCGCGACCCGGCCGACCGCGACGCGCTCGACCTCGCCGGTCAAGCGATACCCGCTGCGCGGCACGGTCTCGATGGCGATCGTGCAGTCGTCGGTCAGCGCCTTGCGCAGCTTGCCGATCGCCGTCGGGATCGTGTTGGCGACCGTGACCCGGTCGTCCCAGACCTCGGCCTGGATCTCCGCGCGCGTGACCACTTCCCTGGCGTTGCGCAACAGCAGCGCCAGCAGTCTCAGCGGCTTGGGCTCCAGGCCGACCGGTCTGCCGTGGATCGTGAATTTGTGTGTCGCTTCGTCGAATTCGCCGGCGCCGAAGCTCCAGCGATAGTGTTGCCCGCCATTCGATGACATCGCGCATTTATCCCCGATTTGTGACTGTCATCGCTCCCAGTATGCAGTTTGCCCCAGGTCAAGGCGGGGTTCAAGAGGGCGCGGACGCGGGAAAATCGGGCCAGACCAGCGCTGATGCCACGGTTTGCGCAGTTAACGTTTTGAAGTAAATAGTGTTTTTTTCTTGATCCTTTCTTGACTTCCGGTCCCGCCCGGCCGCCCTAGACTCAGAATCGGTTCAATTCGAGGGGAATCGATAATGTCGAAAAGCCTGTTGAGCCTGCTCGCCGGACTGTTGCTGGTCGGCCCGGCGATCGGGCAGCAACTGCTCGAGGATTTCGTGGTCGTCGATCTGCGCAAGGACGAGATCAACTACTACGGCATCGACAACAACAAAGCCGGTACGCTGACCCGCGCCGAATATGCCGCCGCACCGGGCGAGGTCACCGTCATCGGTTATACGCCGGATCAGATGAAAGCGCAACTGCAGATTCCCGGGCGCGGGGCGGAATATATCTTCGTGCTTGCCACCGACATCCGGGTCGAGCCCGGTGACGCCTGGAACCATGCAACCATGGCCCTGGCCGATTTTAAGGATGAAGAAGGCTTCTGCCTGAGCGGGGGCAAACCATCCCCGCCACCCCCCTGCCGGGATTGCGCCAGAACTGCCGCGCACGCGCTGTTCTCTTGTCAGTGATGGGTAAGTCCGGACAACGAGGGCACCAGTCGAGTCGGGGATGTCAGCAGTTTTCGACCGTTCCGGCATGGGCGTCGGCACTGATTGCCGGCGCAATGCTGGCCGGCTGCCAGACCATGCCGATCGGTGGCGGGATCGATGAGCCCGAGGCGCCGCTGATCGAATCGGCCGAATCGCTTGAAGTCGATTATTCGCGGTTCGCGGCCCGCCGCCAGGCCGCCGAACAGGCGACGGGCGGCGCGGATTCCCCGGGCGGCGCGGACTCCGAGGTGCCTGGCGGATTTTCCGATGCGACATTCCCCGCCTCGATCGGCACGGCCGCGGTCATCAGCGACCCGGACATGCACCAGCGCCTGGAGACGGTTGTCGAACAGCTTCTGAAACACTGGCCGCGCGAGGCGCCGGCGATCAATATCGCGGTTACCGATTCGGCGGTGCCGTCGCCCAGCGTGACGCCCGGCGCGACCATCGTGATCCCGCGCGGTTTTCTCGAAATGTCGAAGTCGCTGGACGAGCTGCATTTTGTCGTCGCCCATGAAATGGCGCATGTGCTTCTGGATCACTTCCGCGATGCCGATGATCAGCGCGAGACCCGGGAAAATCTGGCCACCGTGCGCGAATCGGTCGAGCGACTGGAACGCGAGCACCTGGCCGTCCGGCACGACGAGGAACCCGTCGACGCGAGCGGTGCACTCGAGACCGTCGAGCTCAACCTGTTGCTGGGCAACCAGTACATCTTCGGTCCGGCCTTCAACCGCCGCCAGGAGATCGAGGCCGACCGGCTGGGCCTGGACCTGGCCGTGCGCGCCGGGTTCGGCTTCATCGGCGCCTACAAGAGCATCCAGCGCATCATGAACCTGCAGCAGCAGGCGCGCGAGCGCTACGAGGAACGCTGCGGCAGGATCGACCGCTTCTGGACCGACAAGCTCGTTGACGCGGTGCCGGAGCGCCTGCGCCGCCTCGGCGGCAGCGATGCTGCAACAAGCGACGTGCAAGATCCGGCCTGCGCGGCCAGCGAAAACGTGCTCGAGGCGAGCTTCGATCAGGACAGCCATCCGGACCCGGAGCAGCGCTGGGAAGAAATCCAGCAATACGTCGATGCGTTCTATTCCGACATGGCGCTGACGGTGCAGCACGAGTCGGACAACAACCTGGTCAACCTGATCTCGCCGGACGGTACGCTGGCGCGTTCGGGCATGGCCAGCCGGGCGCTGGACCGGCTGGAGGCCGGCGATCTCGAGGCGGCCGAGCGCCTGGCCTACGACAGCCTCGACGGGAGCGCCGACCCGACACCGCTGCCGCGCTGGGCCATGTACCGCGTGCGCCGCGCGCAGCACGTGCAAAGCCCGGGCTCGGGCTATCTCGCGCGCGCAATCACAAATCTGGAAATCGCCGTCGCCGGCGGCATCGCGCCGCGCCGCATGCATCTGACCCTGGCCGAGGAATACGCTGCTCTGGCGCGCTACGACGACGCCGTGGCCGCGCTCGACGGCGCGGCGGCGCAGTTCAACGACCCGGAATCCTATTACCCGATGCGGATTCGCTGGCTGGCCCGCGCTGGACTTGACGAGCGTGTCGAAGGGGTGCTCGACCGCTGCCGCCAGACCGGGGATTCGGGCCTCATCGCGCGCTGTAGCAATGCCGCAGCCGAGCAGGTCTGAGTCCAGACGGCCGAAACGGGAGAGGCGCGGCCCGACGGCCAGGGTCGGCTGAGCCATGTTCAGGTGTCAGCGCAACGACGGTGGTACGACGGACGGCTCGATCGGGGCGCGTCTGTGTTACTTCAGGGATCATTTCTGCTGCCGTCTGCGCGCCAATGCACCGGTGGCGTTACCGCTGGCGCTGGGTCTGCTGTTGCTGCTGGTGCTCGATCCGTTCAGCTTCACCTCCTATGCCGACCGGATCTCGCGCGACCTGTTCGTCAAGCTGCAGTCGCCGTTCTACGACAGCGATGCGCGCGACGACATCACGCTGGTGTTGTTTCATGAAAACGAGTTGCCGATATTTTCCGGCGGGGATGCGCACTGGCCGCCGACCTTCAAGGAATACGCGCTGATCATCGACCAGGTGCTCAAGGCTGGCCCGCGAGCGGTTTTCGTCGATCTGCTGTTCATGGACGGGCATGCCACCGGTTCGTTTCTGGTCAACCACGGCATCGATCCGGCCGAGGCTGAAGCCAGCGCCGAGGCGCTTGCCGAACAGTGTCGCAAGCAGGCCGGATGTCAGCCATTGCTGCCCGGCATCGAAGCGCTGCGCAGCGAGGTGCTGGACGAGTTGGTCCGTGCGGTCGATGCCGATCGCCTGGATTGTTTCGCAACCCATGCGCTTGCCGGCTGGCTGGGTACCGCGACGGAACCGTCCGCCTGCCGCGGTTGGACGCGCTACGGCAGGCGCGCCGAAGCCCCGTTCGTGCTGGCCGCACCGCCACCGGTCTCGATCTCGGCGCTCGGCGTGCTTGCGCCCGGAGTGGCCGATGACGCAGCCTATCGTGGCACCAGCCTTCGCGGCAGGCTGCACCCGCTGATAGAAAGCGCGTTTCCGGCGCCGCTGCGTCATCCGCCCCGCGGGGAAGTTCCGGAAGAGCGATTCCAGGATGCGCTGGATGCCTTCGCTAACAATCCGCACAAGGCCAATGTCGTGACGCTGGAAGTCGAGGACCGGTATTCGCTCGCGCTGACCCCCCAACCGGGGCTGCTCGAAGGCGATCCCGACGAGTTGACCATGGATGCATTCTGCCGGCCCGAGGCGGTCCTGTCGGCCGCGGCCCGGCTATACCTGGAAAGCCGCTGCCGACAATTGCGCACGGCGCAAGATGCAGAGCGCCGGGCGCTGAAAGCCGAAATCCGCGCGTTCAGTCGCCGGATCACGGCCCGGGACCGGGCGCAGATCACGATTCAGTGGGGCCTTCGCCCGAACCTGCAGTCGACGGCCGGCGACAACGAGCCATGCTTTCCCCGCGCGGCCGGCAACTCCGGTGCAGGCGTTGTGGACCACCTGCTGGCGGGCTTTTGCGGCAGCGGCTGGTGCGGTCTCGAGGCGTTCGCGCACCTGCTACGGCTCGGCGTCAACTCCGGCCTCGAACAGCGCAGCTTCTGGGACCATCCGCAGCCGGCTCGGTGTGCCTACCACCGCCAGATGACCGCGAGCCAGGCGTTTCAATACTCGCTGTTCGGCCAGACCGGGGTGTTTGAAGACAAGTACGTCATTATCGGCGCCTCGGCGCAGGCCGCCCGCGATTTTCACGACACCCCGACCCACGGGGCCGTGCCGGGCGCGTTCTTTCACGCCATGGCGCTCGACAACCTGCTTGCAAACGACGGCCGCTACATGCGCTCGCCGTATCAGTATTCCGCGGCGGGGTTGACATTTTCGCTCGACATGCTCATCGAAGCTGGAACGCTGTTCTTTATCTCGCTGCTGTTCTTCCCGCGCAATCTCAAGCCGGTCTCGCAGGGCACGATTCCGACGCGACAGTGGCTTTGTCGGTTGCAGATACTGGCGCGCAGCCTGTTGTTGGCGCTGCTGACCGTGCTGGCCCTGGTGATTGTCTGCGCGGGTGTTTTCAAGCTCACCCCGGTCAACTGGATTTCGCTTCTGGCATTCACCTTCGGCATCGTCGCATTCCGCGCCTCGGACCTTGGTCTGCCGATCTGGAACGCTTTCCTGAAGGCCCGTCGCCCGTTCCTGGTCGCCGCCGTCACGATCATTGTTCTTTTCGCAGTCGTGGCGCTGGCCTGGCGATTCACCGGCTGGACGCTGCTGACGGCCGGCTTGTTGCTTGTCGGGCTGTGCCTGTGGCCGTTGCCGACGAAACACCGCCCGCCTTGCAAGTGCGGCAGAAACGGCGAGACCTTCAGGGAGGGCGCGGGGTTTGCGCGATCCCACCGCCAGGACGGGCCACCAGAGTCAGCGCGACTTACCACCGCTCGCCGGCGCCGTCGCGCCGCGGTTTTGAAGCGCCAGGCCGCACGAGCCGGTGCAGACTGATACCGTTAGTAATCCTGTAACTTTCAGCGAGTCGGAAAGCGCTTAGCTGCAAGGCAGGGCTCGC
>CAYYZR010000166.1:0-5456 GCA_964476005.1 uncultured Halomonas sp. | reverse complement strand
GCAAGGTGGTGCTCGAGGCCTCGTCGCATGCGCTGGACCAGAAACGGCTGGCCGGTCTGCGTTTCGGCAGCGTGATCTTCACCAATCTGGCCCATGATCACCTCGACTATCACGGCTCCCTGGCGGCCTACGGACGCGCCAAGGCACGCCTGTTCACCGACTATCCCAGCCGTCATCAGCTGATCAATGTCGATGACGAATACGGGCGCCGACTCGCGGATGAACTGAAGAATTCGCCGGGTCTGGTGCGCTACGGACTGGAAACCGCCCGCAGGCCGGACGTGCTGGGCACTATCCGGCGCGCGACGCTTGAAGGCCTGCAAATGGATGTCAACACGCCCGAGGGTCGCGTGTGCTGTGCCAGTCGCTTGATCGGGCGGATCAACGCCAGCAATATCGCGATCGTGATCGCCGAATTGACCGTCAGGGGTTACAACGTGGGCGACATCGCCGGGATCGTCGCCGGGCTCGATCCTGTGCCGGGACGCATGAATCGCATCGAAGGTCCGGCCAGGCAGCGAGTGATCATCGACTATGCGCACAGCCCGGATGCGCTGGAGAACGCACTGGCCACACTGCGGCAGGTGACCGATGAGCGCCTGGTCTGCGTGTTCGGCTGCGGCGGCGAGCGCGATCGCGGCAAGCGACCGATGATGGGGCGCATCGCCGAATCGCTGGCCGACGAGGTGGTTCTCACCAACGACAATCCCAGGGCCGAGGATCCGATGAAGATCCTGCGCGAGATCCAGGCCGGCATGGCCAGGCCGGATCGCGTGCGCGTGATCCCGGACCGACGCCAGGCCATCGGCTGCGCGGTGGCCGGGACGGGCATGGGGGACTGCGTACTGGTTGCCGGAAAGGGACACGAGCAGACCCAGGATCTGGGCGATAGCGTAATCGAATTCAGCGACTTCGATGCGGTGAGAAGCGCACTGGTGGAGGCCGCATGATCCGCTTCGAACTCGAGCGCGCAGCAAGAATAGTTGAAGGCCGGTTGCACCGGCCTTCGGAGAATATCGAAGCCGGTGCATTCGTCGGCATGACGCAGGATTCGCGTGCGCTCAAGCATGGCAATCTCTACTGTGCCTTGGTCGGCGAACGTGTCGACGGACATCGCTATGTGCTTGATGCCGCGGGTGCAGGCGCGTCGGCTGCGCTGGTCGCGCATGCCGTGGACGCACCGATCGCGCAAATCGTGGTCGACGATGTCGTTCGGGCCATGGGCGCGCTCGCCGGCGCCTGGCGCGCATCCATGAACGCGCGCGTTGCTGCGATAACCGGCAGCAACGGCAAGACCACGGTCAAGACCATGCTGGCGTCGATCATGCGCCGCAGCGCGCCCACGCTGGCCACCCGGGGTAACTACAACAATGAAATCGGCGTGCCGCTGACGCTGGCTGCGCTGGGTGAGCAGCATCGCTTTGCTGTGATCGAAATGGGTTGCGGCAAGCCCGGCGACATCGAATACCTGGGGGCCATGACACGCCCCGATGTCGGGGTCGTGACCAATGCCGGACCGGCTCACCTGGAGCGTCTCGGGAGCATCGATGGCGTCGCCCGTACCAAGGGCGAGCTTTTTGCGGCGCTGGGCGCCGACGACGTTGCGGTGATCAACCGCGACGACGATTACTTCGAATACTGGCGCGGTCTGTGCACTGGAAGTCGTCAGCTCGGGTTCGGCCGCTCGGACCGGGCGGACGTCAGGCTGGACGCCGACAATCAGGTCACGACGCCGGCGGGTGCCTTCACGCTCGAAATGGCGCTGCCGGGTGAGCACAACCGGATTAACGCGCTGGCGGCTACCGCAGCTGCGCTGGCGCTGGGTATCGATATCGATTCAATCGCCAGAGGCCTGGCCGCGGTCGGCAGCCTTCCCGGGCGTCTCAGCGAACGTGAGATGGGCGGCGGCTGGCGCCTGATCGACGACAGCTACAACGCCAATCCGGCATCGCTGCATGCCGGCCTGCAGGTGCTGGCCGTGCGGCCCGGCAAGCGCTGGCTGGCAATGGGAGAAATGGCGGAGCTGGGTGAGGCAAGCGTAAGACTGCACCGTGAAATCGGGCGCGCAGCGCACGACCTGGGCATCGACAGGCTTTTCGCGATCGGTACCCAGGCCGAGTCGACCGCCGATGCGTTCGGCGCCGGCGGCGAAGCCTTCAGCGACATGGATACCATGGCCCGGCGCATGCAGGATCTTCTCGAACCCGACGTGACCTGCCTGGTCAAGGGCTCGCGCTCGGCGCACATGGAGCAACTCATCGACCGGCTCAGGGCCGCGGAGGCGACGCCGTGCTGATGTGGCTGTTCGAGGACATTCTGGCGCTGGATATCGCGCTGTTCGGTTTCATCACTTTCCGCACCATCATGGCGGCGCTGACGGCGCTGGTGGTTTCGCTGGCGGTGGGGCCGATGTTCATCCGCTACCTGACCGCGCGCAAGCTCGGCCAGCCGATCCGCGACATTGGCCCGCGTACGCATTTCGACAAGGCCGGCACGCCGACCATGGGCGGCGCGTTGATCCTTATTTCGGTGCTGGTGTCCACCGTGCTCTGGGCCGACGTCGGCAATCGCTACGTCTGGACAGTTCTGTTCGTGACCGCTGCGTTCGGCATGATCGGTTTCGTCGACGACTATCGGAAGCTGAAATACAACGATTCCAAGGGTCTGAGCGCGGTCGCCAAGTACACGCTGCAGTCGCTGGCCGCCCTGGTGGCCGCAATATTCCTGTACGCGACGGCCGACGTGCCGGGGGCCACCACGCTCCTGATGCCGTTTTTCAAGGATGTGATGCTGCCGCTGGGCCCGGCGTTCATCGTGCTGAGCTATTTCGTGATCGTCGGATCGTCGAACGCCGTCAATCTGACCGACGGACTCGACGGCCTGGCAATCGTGCCGGCCGTGATGGTCGCGATCGGTCTCGGTATCTTCGCCTATGCCGCGGGCAATGCAATCTTTGCCGACTACCTGGGCTTTCCGTTCATTCCGGGCGCCGGCGAAGTGGCCATCATCTGTTCGGCGCTGGCCGGCGCGGGGCTCGGCTTTCTCTGGTTCAACACCTATCCGGCCCAGGTCTTCATGGGTGACGTGGGTGCGCTCTCGGTAGGCGCCGCGCTGGGCGTGATCGCGATTATCGTTCGCCAGGAACTGGTGTTCATGCTGATGGCCGGCATTTTCGTGCTGGAAACCGTCTCGGTCATCATGCAGGTGGCATCGTTCAAGCTCACCGGCAAGCGCATCTTCCGCATGGCGCCCATCCATCACCACTTCGAACTCAAGGGCTGGCCGGAGCCCAAGGTGATCGTCCGTTTCTGGATCGTCGCCGTGGTGCTGGTGCTGGTAGGTCTCGCCACGTTGAAGGTGCGCTGATGACCGCGGTGCGCAGACAGGCAAGACGCTATTCCGATCCGGCCCGCGGCGTGTCCATCGACCGGCCGCTGGTGCTCGCGATTCTCGCGTTGCTGGCGGTCGGACTGATCATGGTGGCCTCCACCTCGGTGGCGGTGGCCGAAAAATACGCGGTGAGCGAATGGCATTTCTTCAGCCGCCACCTGATGTTCGTGATGCTCGGTCTGGCCCTGGCCGTCGGGGTGCAGTGGCTGAACACGTCTTTACTGGAGAAATCGGGCCGCCTGTGCCTGCTGCTTTCGTTGCTGCTGCTCGCCGCGGTGCTGGTGCCCGGCATGGGCGTCACCGTCAACGGCGCGACGCGCTGGCTCAACCTGGGCATTTTCCGGTTCCAGGCGGTCGAGGCGGTGAAGCTGCTGATGATCATCTATATCGCCGGCTATCTGGCCCGCAGGCCGGGACTGGGCGATGCCGGTCTGATGGACACGCTAAAACCCTTGCTGGTCGGGGCGATGGTGGCGGCGATCATCCTCAAGCAGCCGGACATGGGCTCGGCGATGGTGCTGATGGCCATCCTGGGCGGCATGGTCTGGCTGGCCGGTGCGGCGTGGAAATGGCTTTCGCTGCTTGGTCTCGCCGCCTTGCCGCTGGTGACCTTTGCCGCGCTGGAGCCGTATCGGCTGCAGCGTCTGACCAGTTTCGGCGACCCGTTCGCCGATCCCTACAACGCGGGTTTCCAGCTGGTTCAGGCGCTGATCGCGATCGGCCGGGGCGAGATCTCCGGCGTGGGCATCGGCGGCAGCGTCCAGAAGCTGTTCTACCTGCCCGAAGCGCATACCGATTTCATCTTCGCGATCCTGGCCGAAGAGCTGGGACTGATCGGGATCCTGTTCGTGCTGGCGCTGTTTGCAGTGCTTGTCGTGCGCATTCTGAGGATCGGTATCCGCGCGTACGCAGCGGGCTCGACGTTTGCCGCATTCACGACTTTCGGGATTGCGCTGTGGATAGGCCTCCAGGCGCTGGTCAGCATCGGGGTGAACCTGGGCGTGCTGCCGACCAAGGGGCTGACCCTGCCGCTGGTCTCGTCGGGCGGCAGCAGCATGCTCGTTATCCTGCTTGCGCTGGGCCTGGTCGTGCGCATCGCGCGCGAACTCGACCAGCAGGAACTCGCCAGGCCGAGGCGCCAGCGGGAGTGGGCGGCATGATGCACGAGCAGACTCCCCGCACGCCGTTGACTGTCCCCGAGGGTACCCGGATCACGATCCTGGCCGGCGGCACCGGCGGGCATATCTTTCCCGGCCTTGCGGTGGCGCGCGTGCTTCGCGATGCGGGCGCGCAGGTGTCCTGGCTGGGCACGCCGCACGGCCTGGAGAATCGCCTTGTGCCCGCGGCCGGCTTCGAGCTGCAGCGCGTCGGCATCCAGGGCCTGCGCGGGCGCGGCATTGCCGGCTGGCTGGCCGCGCCGCTGCGCATCCTGCGCGCCATGTTTCAGGCGCGTCGAATCTTCAAGGCCAGCCGACCCCGCTGCGTGCTCAGCATGGGCGGATACGCCGCCGGGCCGGCCGGCATCGCGGCGCGCCTGATGGGTATTGCGCTGGTCATCCACGAGCAGAACGCGGTGGCCGGTTGGACCAATCGGCTGCTCAGGCCGTGGGCAAAAGCGGTCTGCACCGGCTTCCCAGACGTGTTCGATGGTGCGCTGGTGACCGGGAATCCGGTCCGACGCGAAATCAGCGCGGTGCCGGCGCCGGCCGAGCGCTACAGGAACAGATCCGGACCGCTCCGGCTGCTGGTGATCGGCGGCAGCCAGGGCGCAAGCGTTTTCAACCAGGTGGTGCCCGAGGCCCTGGCCCGGCTTCCCGCCGAAGATCGTCCCGAAGTCCGGCACCAGGCCGGACGACAACTGCAACCGGCTGAACAGAATTACAACAATGCCGGGGTCGAGGCGCGCGTCGCCGAATTCGTGGACGACATGGCGGAAGCCTGGGCCTGGGCCGATTTTGCGATCTGCCGGGCCGGGGCATTGACCGTGGCCGAGCTTTCCGCTGCGGGCGTCCCGGCCATCCTGGTGCCGTTTCCGGCCGCGGTCGACGATCATCAGACCGCCAACG
>CAYYZR010000165.1:0-5473 GCA_964476005.1 uncultured Halomonas sp. | reverse complement strand
CGCGCTCGGCGAGATCGTTGAGATCTCAGGGCGCGTGCTCGACGAGGACGGCAATCCGGTCGCCGACGCACTGGTCGACGTCTGGCAGGCCAATACGCACGGTCGTTACGCCCACGAAGCCGACCCCAATCCTGCACCGCTGGATGAAAACTTCCAGGGGTGGGCGCGATTGAAGACCGACGCCGAAGGCCGCTATCGGGTCAAGACCATCAAGCCGGGCGCCTACAAGGTGACCGACGAGTGGAGCCGCCCGCCGCATATCCACTTCAAGGTCGCCCGCAGGGGATTCCACGAGCTGACCACGCAAATGTACTTTGCAGGGGATCCGCTCAACGACGTCGACCGGCTGTTTCAGTCGGTGCCCGAAGGCGAGCGCGGCATGCTGGTGGTCGACTTCAAGCCCTCATCCGAACCCAGCGTCGCGCAAGGCCGGTTCGACCTCGTGCTGCGAAAGGCATGATCTGATCCGCATGAAACTGTTCAGCGAACTCAAGCGCCGCAACGTCTTACGGGTGGCAGCCGCCTACGCGGTCGTCGCCTGGCTGATCGTGCAGGTCGGCGACGTGGCCGCCGACAACCTCGGCTTCTCGGACTGGTTCATGCCAATGCTGTTCGTGCTTGTCGGTCTGGGTTTTCCGGTGGCGCTGTTCCTGGCCTGGGCCTTCGAGCTGACGCCGGAAGGACTCAAGCGCGAAACAGACGTCAGCCGGTCCCAGTCCGGCAGCGGTGGGCGTGGGAGTTCGCGCAAACTCGACATGGCGTTGCTCGTGATGCTGGTCGTCGTCGCGGTACTTTTCGCCTTCGATCTGACAGGCCCCGACGCGAACCGATCCTCGCCTGCACTGCCCTCCCAGTCGATCGCCGACGTGACGGATATCGACTCCATCGCCGTCCTGCCGTTTGAGGATTTCAGTGCCGAAGGCGACCAGAAGCACCTGGGCACCGGCCTGGCCGACTCCATCCTGCACATGCTGGCCCAGGTCCCGGATTTACGCGTGGCCGCCCGAACGTCGTCTTTCTACTACCAGGGCAAGGACGTCAACGTCGCAACCATTGGACAGGAGCTGAGCGTCGGGGCGGTGCTCGAGGGCTCGATACAGCGGTCCGGAGGCACGCTCCGAATTATCGCCCAGTTGATTCGCGTCGCCGACCAATCGCACCTGTGGTCCGATACCTTTGATCGGCCGACCGGCGATATCTTTGCCATACAGGACGAGATCTCCCGCGAGGTGGCGCGCATTCTCCGGCCGGCTGTCGAAGAGCAGACAAGCATGAATGCGGAACGAACCAGCATCGAGGCCTACGAGCATTTCGTGCTGGGCGACCAGCTATGGCGGGAGCGGACCCAGACTTCCGTCGAACAGGCTATCGATGAATTCAAAGCCGCCATCGCGGACGATCCCGACTATGCCCAGGCGCATGCGGGGCTCGCCATGGCGTACGTATTCAGCAGATTTTATGGGAGCCGGTCGACCGAAGAAATCCGGCTGGTCGCCGAGCAGTCGATCGAACGGGCGCTGGCATTGGACCCGGACAACGCGCTGGCCTTCGGCGCCAAGGGTCAGTTGCAGGTCGTTCTCCAGCATCCATCAGAGGCGGCGGAAGCATTTCGACGCGCCGTAGCGCTCAATCCCAGCGATGCCACAGTGCACGCCTGGCTAGCGTATTTCACGACCGACCCGGAAGAAGCCAGCCCATCAATCGAGCGAGCGTATGCGCTGGACCCGCTGAACCTTTACGTGATCAACGCTTATGCCGAACACCTGGCGATCAGGGGGAATTACGAGCTCGGCCTGGAGATAGCCCGACGAGGCGTTTCGATCCAGCCCGACGCACCGCTCGCGTACGCAGGACTGGCTCGGACCCATCTTGCAGCCGGACATTTCGATGACGCCATTCGCGCCAGACTCCTCGAAATCGAGCGCTCGCCGGAAACACACGTGGCCTATTTCGTCATTTCTCACGCCTTCAATTCATTGGGCGATCGGGAAAGCACGTGGGCCTGGTTTTCGAAGGCTCAGGAACTCAATCCGAGTTTGCTCCCGTCGTTTCTTTTGTATCTCAACGAGGCGGATCTGGATCAAATTGTTCCTGCGATGCAGTCCAAGGTCAACAGCCGGCCCAACGGCTTTAGCGAGAAAATAGAACTCTGCGTGGCACTGACGGTTGCTGGGCGAAACCTCGATGCGGTCGCGACCTGCGGTGAATTGATCAACGCAGTCGACCAACAGAACACCGGCCGATTCTCTTCCGATACCCTTTGGGCGTTCCTCGCACACGGATGGGCCAGCGGGGAAATCGGGCAGACGGATCAGAAGGCGAACAGCCTCGAGCGTTTCGAGGCCGCCCGATTCACCCGCTTTGTCGGCCAATCCCAGTCATGGACCGACGCGTTGGACGCGGCGCGTATCGCCGCGCTCAAGGGCGATCAGGAAGGCGTCATCGAGAATCTCGAGCTGGCCTTTGGAAATGGCTTTGTCCAGGCAGAACTTCTAAACTACATGCCGTGGTGGCAACCGTATAGCGCTGATCCGGCCTTCAAGGCACTTCTCGAAAAAATCCAGCGACGCCGCACGCAGATGCTCGATGAATTACGGAAGCAGGGAATATGAGCGTGACCGACGACGTATGCCGGAACTGCCTGCTGCCCAACCGCTCTGGCCGCGTTGAGGCCGGATCATGAACTTTTTCGGCGAACTCAAGCGCCGCAACGTCATCCGCGTTGCCTTGTTCTACCTGGTCGCCTCCTGGCTGGTAGTGCAGATCGCCGAGACCGTCCTGCCGGTGTTCGACGTGCCAAACGCTTTCCTGCGCGGCATTATTGTCGTGCTGGCGATCGGCTTCGTGCCGGCGCTGGTTTTCGCCTGGGCTTTCGAGCTGACACCCGATGGCCTGAAGCGCGACAAGGACGCGCAGGCCGGTCCGGCGGCCAAGCAGCAAACAGCCCACAAACTCAATTGGGCGACGCTGATCGCCGCCGTGCTGGCGATCGGTCTGCTCGTCGCCGACCGGATGATGCCCGAGTCGGCGCCCGAGCCAGGAACAGCCTCGACAACACACATTGCTCCGGAATCGGCGAACGCGTCGCCGCAGTCAGCCGAGTCGGCGGGCCCCGACCCCGCATCGATCGCGGTGCTGCCGTTCGCGGATCTGTCACCGCAGCAGGATCAGGGCTACTTTTCCGACGGCATCGCCGAGGAGATCCTGAACGTGCTGTCGAAGATCGAGGCCCTGAACGTCACCTCGCGCACTTCGGCGTTCGCGTTCAAGAGCCAGAGCGAACTGAGCATCCGCGACATCGCCGAAGAGCTGCAGGTGCGGCACGTGCTGGAAGGCTCGGTGCGCAAGGCCGCCGATACGATCCGCATCACCGCCCAGCTGATCGATGCGAGCAGTGACCAGCACCTGTGGTCGGAAACCTACGACCGGCAGTTGACCGCCGAGAACGTGTTCGCGATCCAGGACGAAATCGCAGAGGCGATCACCGATGCACTGGCCGAGCGGCTCGAAGTCGCGCTGGATAGCCATTCCGCAGCCAGCGGCGGCACCGACGACATCGACGCCTACGAGGCCTTCCTGGCCGGACGCGAGCTGTTCATCAACCGTAACTACGTGAACTTGCCGCGCGCCATCGAGCAACTCGAGATGGCGGTCGCTGCAGATCCCGACTTCGCACGCGCTCACGGTTGGCTGGCCATGGCCTACGTCGTCGCTCCGTCCTGGGGCTTTGTCGATCGGGACTACGACAAGCTCGCCCGACAATCGTCCGACCGGGCACTGGAGCTGAATCCGGAAACTGCCGCCGCGCTGACGGCCGCTGCAGTCCTGGCGCGGGAGTTCCCGGACATCAACTACCAGACGGCGATCGAGCTCTTTGAGCGGGCGATCGAAGTCGATCCGCAGTTCACCACCGCGCATGTCTGGCTGGCGCAGACCTGGCGCACGCTCGGCTTCTTCGACGAGGCCGACCGGGCCGCCGAGCGCTGCCTGGAAGTCGATCCCAAGTACCCGATCTGCATCTACACCTACGCCGAAATCGCTTCGATGCAGGGTCGGTACGAGGAATCGATCAGTCGGCTGAAGACGATTTTTGGAACTGACCACCAGGAAGTCTATCCCGCGTTTCTCGGCAACGTGTCCCGGGCCGGGGACGAAATGCTGCTGTACCTGATGCTGCGGGAGCTGGCCGACATGATCGGCCCCGGCTCACGCTGGATGGTGCCGGACCTGGTGCGCGCGCTCAGCGATGAGAGATACGACCGAGCCTCTGCGCTGGACCGCCTCGAAGCCCGGATCCAATCCGAGCTGGGTCCCGGTGAGCCACCGCCCGACCCCTACACCAAAACCGCCTATGTTCTGCCCTTTGGGGCCTACGGTCGGATTCCCCCGGAAGACATGAGCGAAGCCACGGGCTGGTGGTGGTTCAGGGGCTATCCGGGGCTGGCTGAGTCAACGGCTCGCAAGCAAGCAATCATCGCGCGCAAGCTTCCCGAATACTGGCGCGAGCACGGCTTCCCGCCGCAGTGCCGTCCGATTGTCGCGACAGGCAGCGGCGACGACTTCGAATGCGATTGATGCCATGACCCTGTTCTCCGAACTCAAGCGAAGCAATGTCTTCCGGGTCGCGGCGGCCTACGCGGTCGTCGCCTGGCTGATCGTGCAGGTCGGCGACGTGGCCGCCGACAACCTCGGCTTCTCGGACTGGTTCATGCCAATGCTGTTCGTGCTTGTCGGTCTGGGTTTTCCGGTGGCGCTGTTCCTGGCCTGGGCCTTCGAGCTGACGCCGGAAGGCCTGAAACGCGAAACGGACGTCCCCGCCGAAGCGTCGATCGCGCCAAAGACCGCACGCAAGCTCGATCGTTTGATCATGGCCGTTCTGGTGCTGGCCGTGGCCGTGCTGGTCGCGGAGCGCTTCTGGCCGCTTGAGGGTCATGACGCAGCGGAAGCCGAAATGGAGCAGTCGTCCGATCCGACCGTCGCATCTTCCGAGCTGTCGATGTACTTTGCGGCGCGCGGCGGCGACCTCGAACGCGCCAATCGATTGGCGTCCGAAATCGATGCTCGGCCCGCCGGTCCCTTGCAGTTGATGACCCTCATTTCTAACTGCGCCTGCGGCGCGCCCTTCGATCTGGAGGCCACCCCCAACCTCGCCGCCCGACTCGACGAGGCCGGACTCGACTGGCCGCCAACAATGCCGATCGAATGGCCGCTGAAGGACTGGTAAACGAAAATGCACCGATCCAATTCATACGGGTTCGACAGAACATACCTACGCTTCGGGTCTTTCGAAACCGCACGGCAATCATATGACAACCTACGATTCCCTGGGATAAACCACCGATGCTCCTGAGACGCGTCATGAAGCACGTCCGCGACCAGAACTGGGTCGCCGTCGGGCTGGATTTCCTGATCGTCGTGGTCGGCGTGTTCATCGGCATCCAGGTCGCCAACTGGAACGAGTCACGCGCCGAGG
>CAYYZR010000164.1:0-5525 GCA_964476005.1 uncultured Halomonas sp. | reverse complement strand
CTTGGGCGTGGTTCAGAGCGGGCTCGGCGGGGGCGTCGAGGTCGTAGGTGGCGTCTGGGTCTTGCTGATCAGTCTCTGGTCGCTGCGCAGCGGCATCGGTTTACCGAAGTGGCTGAACGTAGTCGGGCTGCTCGTCGGCGCTGCGGGCATGCTGACGATCGTGCCGCAGCTGTCCGGCCTTGGCGCAGTGTTTGGTCTGGCGCAGATCATCTGGTTTCTGGCGCTGGGTGTGGTCCTTTTTCGCGTGCGCACCAGTCCGGCAACCAATATTTCGGATGCCCGATCGTGATTCAAGAGGGCTGGCTCTTGATAAGGATTGGCAGTAGTCTGCAGCTTGAGTGTACCCACCAGGTCGGCGCTACCGTTGTGATGCGTGCCAGCCTGGGGCTGGATTGCAGCGAGCAATGCAAGGGGATATTGTGCTCGGCAACCGTGATGCAGCCTGGGTAAGCGACGAGATGCGCCCCCTGCAACACCGAAGTGACGACCCCACTCCCTCCTACACTTAGTCTAGGGGTGCCCCCACGGGAAACCGATAGAAATCAGGAAGATGGTGGGCCCTGCAGGACTTGAACCTGCGACCTACCGATTATGAGTCGGCTGCTCTAACCAACTGAGCTAAGGGCCCGTATTCAATTGCTGGTGAATCGACTATCGATCAGGTTGACGATTCTCCGCCTTGTTCCTCGTCCGCGGCAATCTTCTCGGCGTGCGGAGCGGCGATTCGGCCTTCCTTGTCGGTGCCCAGCGGCTTGGCTTCGATGCCCTGGGCCTTGAGCTCCTGCTGCTTGCGCTCCTGCACGTAACCGAGGTTGTTCTTGTACATCTCGGCGATCTTGTCGACGCCGCTGGGCGCAAGAAATCCCTTGTTTCCTGCCGTGATGAATGTCGCGTAGATACCCGACGCAGCCATCAGCGCGGCCGAGACGATCTTGACATCCTGGCCTTCTTCCCTGGCCAGCTTGTTGGCCAATTCGATAAATGCGGTCGTGGCGCGATTGTGCGCCGCCAGCTGTTTTTGCTGTTCCTGTTTCTGCTGCTCTTGTTTGTCTTGATCCTGATTCATTCGCATTCCGTTTGATTGAATTCGGTCGCATCGTGCATCCCAACGGTCACGACGCGGTGGATTATCCTTCGTTTCCGGCCTCGAGTGCCTGCTCCAGGTCTCCGAAGCCACCGGCATTGACCATCCCATGATAGCCACGCTCGCGCAAAGCGTCGATGGCAATGCCCACGCGCCTGCCGGAGCCGCAGTACATCACCACCGCTCGGCTGGTGTCGTCGCCGATGAACTCGACGATGGCATCGATTTCCGTATGCGGGATGTGGGCGGCGTCTGCCAGCGTACCCGTTTCCTCGACTTCGGCCTCTGACCGTACATCGATGACGGGGACGCCGAGTTCGATCAGACCGGCCGCAAGTGTCGGGTATATCGGCGGCCCGCGGCGTTGGTCCTCGGGTGTCTGGCGCTGCGTGTCCGGACTGTTCTCCCGGGATTGCGCCTGACTCTGGATCGAGGCGCCGGATTCAGACGGCTCCATCGAATTCTGCGCCAGCGAATGCGCGGACCATACCAGAAACATCATAAGCGCCACAGAAGCGGGAATTTGCCTGTTCATCGGAGCTTTCTCGTTTCGGGTCATCGGTCTATGATAAAGCTCACGTCGGCCCCTGTGTCGCGGTCGCCCGAGGTGGCGCGCAGGCCCCAGCGCCGCGACAGCTCCCAGCGCGCGGCCAGCACGTTGCCGGTGTCGAACAGGCCCAGCCCGTAGCTGACGAAAACGTTGGGCAGCACCCAGAACCCGACGCTGAAGGCGCCCTGACCGGAAGCATGGTCGAAATCGGCGCCGGTGAGAATATAGGCCAGGGCGTTTTCGCGGCTCGTCGGCGGCGATGTGAACAACAGGATCTCGGGATCCTGCGCCGGGCCGCGAATGCGCACGCCGGCCTGCTCGACCTGCGGGTCGCCGAAAATCTGGCGGACCGCCTCGATGCCGAGTGTGGGGTTGGTGACCGGGTTGCCCGTAAACAGGACCTGTCCCTCGGTCACTTCCAGATTCTGGCCGTAGGCACGATACGAACCGTCGACCAGGTTCAGTGTTCCGCGGGCCGTCGGCATCGTCCTCTCGCGGGCCCAGTCCAGGTTCAACTCGCCAATCACATTTGTCTCGAGCCCGGCGGCGGAGAACCGGACATCGTCGCTCAGGCCGATACGCACGTTGCCGACGATGTCGCGTCGCGGGAGTGCCTGCGCTTCTTCATCTTGTTGTGTTCGGCCCTCTACAACCACGTCGGAAGAGACTGCCACGCGCTGTTCGCTGCCCGGCGGCAGGCCCAGCCGGGCGCGATCGATGTCGATGCCGCCGTTGATTTCCAGCAGTTCGGCTTGAAACGCCAACGAGAGGTCCGGTGATGCGGTCAGCTCCAGCCAGTCGACGTCGAACAGCCGAAGATCGTCCCCGTCCAGCGCAAGGTTGCCGCGCCAGCCGCCGGGCGCGTCCAGGTCCAGGTCGCCGCGCAACTCGGCCCGGCCTTCGCCGGCTACGAAGCTGCCGTCGATCCGACCGCCGGCTTGGTCGGCTTCCAGGGTCAGGGAAAGCTGTTCCACGCGCGTGCCCAGCGGGGCGTTGAAGAACCGGCCGTCGCTGATCGCCAGCCGGCCGTCGAAATCGGGCGAGGCAAGCGGTCCGCTGAGCCGAAACTCGCCGTCCAGCCGGCCGCCGAGTCGATCCAGCTGGGGGACCAACCGGTTGAGCGCGCCCAGGTTGGGCAGGCTCAAGTCCGCGCTGGCGTCCAGCTGCATCGCCTCGGGGGTATTCAGATCGGGAATGCTGGCGCTGGCGGTCAATACGCTTTCGGCCTCCAGGCGCAGATTCAATGCGGCGTCCAGCGCGCCGGGCTGCGGGGAATGCAGGCCCAGCCGGGCGCCGCGGATGACAATCAGGTCCTCTTCGGCTTCCAGCATGCGCGCAGCACCCGGGCCCAGCAGCAGTTCGGCATCGATCTCCTGCAGGCCGGCCGGGCTCCAGCGTACCTGGGCCAGCCCGCGCAGGTCGCTGCCCAGCGTGAATACCGGATCCATCGGCAGCAGCAGCAGATCCAGCGGTACCGAGTTGAACGCCACGGCCGCGTTGCCGGTAGCACCGCCTTCGAGTTCGTTGAGGCACAGGCGGCCGGTGCCGCCCGGGGTCCAGAGACAGGCCGGGCCGGCGTTGACCACGCCGTCGCGCAGCCGCACGGGCATGTCCTCGTCCAGCTGCCAGGTGCCCAGCGGCGTGTCCGAAATCACCATGCGGCGAATCTGGCCGGTCCAGTTTTCGAGCCGGTCCAGACAACCGGGAAGTTCGCCGCCCACCGCCAGGTCCAGGGTGGCCCGGGTGCCGTTGAAATAGCCGGTGAGCGTATGTCGCTGACAATTGCCGGCCAGCGTCACCTCCACCTGGCCCAGGCGCTCCCAGGGATTCAGGTCGACGTCCTGCGCATTGATCCGCGCGTCGATGCTTTCTTCCTGGCCCCAATTGGCCATGCCCTCGGAATCGATCTGGGCGGCCCGCAAATCCAGCCAGGCCACGCCGGGGCTCTCCAGCGTCCAGTCGAGCGTTTTACTGCCGGGATTGAAGCTGGCATCCATGGACAACTCGCCGGTCAGATCGGGCCATAGCTGTCCCAGCCGTCCGGCCCGAAGTTCGAGCTGCCAGGCGTCACCGCCGTCGGAAGTCAGCGCGACCGCGTTTTCGCCCAGCGACACGTTCAGATCAGCGCGGTCGACCAATGCGTCGTTGAGCGCCAGCGCGCCCGAGCCGGCAAGCGGCTGGTTGCGCAGCGTGCCGCCCAGCCGGTTGATGGTGAGGCTGGCGACCAGCGGCTGGAGCTGATCCAGTGCCAGCGACAGGTCGCCATTGACAGTACCGGGGAGCTCCGGGACCCAGATGCCTGGATCGAGGCCGGCCAGCGTCAGGTTCAGATCGGCGGTCGGGCTTCCGGCGAAGCCGACTCGCCCGGTCAGGCCGATTTCGCCGCCGGCGTCGATAGTCACCCGACCGCTGCGAATTCGCATCGCTTCGGCATTGCCGTCGGCTTCGAGCTCTACCCGGGCGCGTGGCTGTTCGGGGGCGGTCATCCAGGCCTCGAGTTCGGCCCGCCATTCATCCAGGGTGCCGCTGGCGTCAAGTCGGCCAGACTCGCTTGAGAACATCGGCTCGGCATCGCCGAGAACCGGCGGCCAGACCAGCGATGCCCATTCCAATTGCACCGCCAGCGCTTCGCTCGAACTGTTCAGCGAGCCATTACCGGTCAGCGTCAGGGGCGACGGCGGGGCTCGAAGTTCGATGTCGGCGACCCGCAGCACCTGGCCGTCCCAGCGCGCCTCCAGTCCGCCGGAAAGGCGGGCCTGGGACGGCCATTCGGGATACATGGCCGTGAAGTCCAGGTTTTCCAGCGCCAGGCGCGCGTCGGCGGTCACCGGATCGCCCAACCCGGCCGAACCGGTCACCCGGACATGCCCGTCCAGCAGCGCCAGATCGCCGCGCGAGATCGTGATCCGGTCTTCGGTCCCGGCCGCCGCCAGCGTCACGTCCACGGCCGGCTGCTCCGGCCATTCGACCCTTCCTTTCAGTTCGGCCTCCCATTCGGCCAGCGACCCCCGGCCTTCGAGTTCGACACCTTCGATGCGCCCGGCCATGCCCGGCCAATCCTCGAGGCTGCCGGACAGCGAGATGCTGCCGGACAGCGATTCGGTGGCCGGCAACCCGTCGATCGCCGCACGCGCACGGGCTTCCAGCGGGCCGCTGCCGGCCAACTGAATCTCGAGCGCATCCAGCGGACCTTCGACTTCCGCGCTCAGCGCCTGGCTGGCGTCGTCTTCGACCGCCCAGAGCGCCTCCAGGTCCAGATCCACGTTCCACGGCGAGGCCAAGCCGAGACGGCCGTCGGCCGAGACCGAATACGGCGCCATGTCCAGGGCCAGCGAATCGATTTCCAGCGCCTCGTCATAGCGCCCGGCAAATGCCGCGCGCTGTATTTCCATCGGTGCGCTGTCGCCGGCTGCGCCGTGCAGGGTGAAGTCGATCAGTTCGAAGTCTTCGATCACGACTTCGACCGGCGCGGTGTAGTCGCCCATCTGGAATGGCGCCGCCTCCGGCTGTTCGGGCGCGGCCGGCGGAAGGCGGAGTTCGACGTCGGCCAACGCCAGGCGCCGGATCGTGACCCGGGTGGGCAATGGCCTGATCCCGACGGCCAGTTCCAGGCGACCGGCGCTCAGGCCGAGCCCGGCCTGCTCGAATTCCACGTCGCGCAGCACGATCCCCTTCGAAAGCCCGCCCTCGAGCGCGCCGTACTCGAGCTTCTCCAGCCGCGACTGGGCCTGGCCGAGCAGGAACGCCGCGCCACTGCGGGTGCCGGTGAGCCACCACCAGGCCACAGCCAGCAGCAGCAGGAGTGCAGCAAGACCAATCAGGATGTAGCGCAACATTCGTTTCACAGCAGCTTGGTCCCGATCGTGAAGTGGATTCGAAAGCTGTCGTCGT
>CAYYZR010000163.1:0-5588 GCA_964476005.1 uncultured Halomonas sp. | reverse complement strand
TGATGGTGCCGGGGGCGGGAATCGAACCCGCACTCTGTTTCCAGAACCCTCGGGGAATGTCCCCGGCGCATCAGAAATCATCTCGATCTCGCGGAGCAGCTTCCGAACTCGCGCATCAGAACTACCTGATGTTGCGAGGTTTTCGCAGCTGCCCGGTGCGTGCCCGAGCCGACTTCAAAGGCCGATTTTTGCAAGGTTTCCATGCGTGCGGTGACCCGGAGCCTGGAAAAGACTGGCGCTGCCATCTCGAGGTGGGTTTGCGGCTGGATTCTCTTCCTGGCAAGGAAATTCATGTGTCGAGGCGCAGAGAAGGACCTTTCACCAAAGCTGATCTTGATCAGGGTCAAAGCCCTGTCGTTTGTAGCAAATCATTGTCGTATTTTTACAATAACCTGGCGCAAAATTTCAATCGGATTCTGTGAACGGATGTTACGGTTACTGGGGCGTCCAAGTCGGAATCGACAGCTTCGAGAGTTTTTCGGCAATGCGGCCGGAGCTTCTAAAAGCCGTCTCTCGCCGGTGACAGGGGCAGCAACTGAACGCTGCAAAATATCATCGCGGATTTCCGCCCTGATTGCGAATGCTGATCGGAACTAAGGGGAATTCAATGATTGTAAGAAGTATGCTTTTGTTCGTAGTGGTTGCCATGATCCTGGCGCCAACGCCAATGCTAGCGCGAGAGATCGTTGCCGAAACTAAAAATACGCGCTTTTTCTCAGATCACTCTATCGAAAGAAAGGTGAATTTGGAGAAGCAGACCATTTTCACCGAAGAGGACTTCCGTAGCCTTCAGTCAGAGCACCCTAAAGCATCGGCAAGCGAGGCTGCGCGCCTCGCACTAGTGGAAAATGCGGTGCCCGGGCTTTGGAAAGGATTTGGCGGCGTACCCTATGGGTGTAATGGCTCCATCGACCTGCTGGAAGAGGGTCCCGGCGGAAAAATTTACATTGCCGGAGAATTCACCGCCTGCAATGACGTGGTGGTCAACAATATTGCCGTTTGGGACCCCATAACCAATACTTTCGAGCCATTGGGGTCCCCGCCGGGTACATCCGTTGGCTCCGAAATCTGGGATATGGATTTTGCGCCGAATGGCGATTTGATTGTTGTGGGTCGTTTTAGCCGCGCGGGGAGCGAGTTCGCTCCCAACGTTGCGCGCTGGGATGGTTCCAGCTGGTCTCGAATCGGCCAAGATTTTTTCAACTCTACTGTTGCTGCAGTAGAGGTTGACCCCGTATCTGGAGATATTTATGTCGGCGGCTTTTTTACACAGCTATTCTTGTCGGACGGGGGATCCCTTCAGGTAAACAGAATCGCAGTTTGGGACGGGAGCGCCTGGACTGCGCTGGGAGCAGGTTTGGATGGAACAGTCCGGGCTTTAAAATTTGTGGGCGGTACACTTTACGTGGGCGGAGATTTTTCTCAGGCAGGCGCTCAGCCGGCGCAGCATATTGCTTCCTGGGACGGCGCCCAATGGTCGGCATTGGGTGTTGGCACCGACCGCACAGTCTCAAACCTCGAAACCGATGGCACCAATCTTTTCGTCGGCGGATTCTTCATTAGTGCTGGAGGAATAAGTACAGGCTCATTGGCACAATGGGACGGTTCACAATGGAGCTCTATCGATGGCCCCTGTTGTTTCGGTGCCATGGATTTCGCTGCCGGAAAACTTTTTGTTACCGGCGGATTCTCCCAAGTAGGCGGCGTGTCAATGCCCAGAGTCGCCATCTGGGATGGCTCTTCATGGACTGGGACCGCCGACCCAAGCGCATTCCGAAGCTCCGGCACCGCGATTTGGTCCAACGGCAATGACATACTTGTCGGGGGCAGATTCTCCGTTATTGGCACTTTTGCGCCGGATAATTACCCAGCTGAAGGGACGTTCGCCAATCGGATTGCACGATTTGACAGTACGACGCAGCAGTGGGGAGCAATTGGCAATGGTGAGGGTGCTAATTTAAGCGGAGAGGTGAACGCGATCACCCAGTTCGACGGCGAAGTTTGGGTAGCTGGAAGCTTTACTGCTGCAGGGTTGACATCGACTGCAAGCGGCCTGGCGCGCTGGAACGGTAACGAATGGAGCCCTGCCCCCAGTGATTCTGCCCCCTGTGGGTCTATACGACAATTTGCTAAAGCTGACAATGGAGATCTTTTAGCCGTGACCAGTTGCTTTTCCTCTGGTGGAGTCGCTTGGCGAGGAACCGCGCGTTTCGACGGCTCAACCTGGAGCCCGGTCGGTGAGGGACTCGACGGATCGGTTCAGGGGGTCGAAGTCGACCCGGAGACGGGCGATATTTATTACACCGGCAACTTCACCGCTTCCGGAGACAGTCCACCGGTCGTAGTCAATCGAATCGCCCAATGGGATGGTGCGGCATGGAGCTCGGTCGGGGACGGCCCGGACAATGGTGTATCGAACTCTTCCTCGTCGTTCGCTAGCATAGGAAGTGCTGCAGCTCACAACGGCAATGTCATGGTCGAGGGGTCCTTTGACCGAGCTGGCACCATTGAAGTCGACGATATTGCGTTGTGGGACGGTATTGCCTGGAGCCAACCGGGACAGAGCCTACAAAATGGCGACTTCAGTCCCTTCATTAGTCAAGTGGAGGGACAAGGTACTTCGGTATTTGCTGCTGGCGTTTTCAATCGATCTGGAATGCAGTCCCTTCGCAACATTGCGGAATGGGACGGGACTTCATGGCACCCTCTTCAGGGTCCGCTTGGGGAAGGCCTTGACTCTACGTCGATGCGCTTAGCCGCGAGACAGGATTTCTTATACGTAGGCGGATTTTTCACTGAAGCGGGTGGTCGGCCTGCAAACAGAATTGCCAGATGGGACGGCGCCGACTGGCAATCTCTTGGCGCTGGTGGTGAAAATGGATTGAGGCATCCAGCCAATGAAGGGGACTTCCCTAATATAAACGCAATTCTCCCAACCTCAGCAGGGATCTTTGTGGGCGGGCGCTTTGGTGGATCGGCATCGGTAACATCACCAAACCTTATCCGATTCGACCCCTCGGCCAGCCCAGATGAATTATTCAAGGATGGTTTCGAGGATTTCCTTGAATGAGTTGGGGTAGAAGATGAAAACTGATAATTCCGATCGCCTGGATTTGCGTGGCAGCCATTCCAGCATTGTCTGGTTAGCCAGTGCTTTTTTCGCATTGCTGTCGTGTTCGGCACTCGCGCAGTCGGCTTCACAGTCCGTAGATCGATCACCCACGGTCGATTTCACTTCTGAAGCCCTCCCTAGCAAAAACACGATCTCCATCACATTGCCAGATAGCACGGTACTGGAAATCGATCGTACTCGATTAATTCAGGGAAGCGGCAATTCCTACGCATGGATTGGTGAAACAAGAGGAGATCCAGATGGATCGGTCTTTTTCTCCGGGCTGCAAAGTATCTCGGCGAATGGCGACCTCAGGACGATGGGTAGTAGATTTGAGATTATTTTGCTAGACGCGGACCCGCAAAATCCGGCGCTTACGATTCGAGAGTATGACCCCGCAACTGAATTCGCGATTCCGGAATTTGAACCGGTCACGGTGGAGCGGATTTTCAAAAGTGACTTTGAACCGATACCCATCGCTCAAAGGGGCGCTCAAGGATGCACTGATGGATCCGAGATTCGAGTTCTAGTCGCTTACACGAGCCAAGTAAGTCAAATACCTGGATTTTTGTCGGAAATCAATGACGCTATTTGGAGAGCAAATCTCGCATTTGAACAGACAGAAACAGACATCCGAGTGACGCTGGCTAACACCGTTGAGGTTGCGTACGACGATACGGCGAAATTCAGCGACACACTTGCCATGCTTAACGCAGTTGATCGCCTACAAGATCCGGATGATGGAAGTATGGATTCCGTTCACCGAATTCGAGATCTAAGCCGCGCCGATGTGGTCGTTCTTTTAGTTGCTAACTTCGGCTCGGGCCGGGCAGCTACGATTGGCGCTGAAACTGCGGATGAAGGTTTTGCCGCAGTTAATTATTTCTATATCGATAACGAAACATTTGCGCACGAACTCGGGCACTTATTAAACGCTAAACATGATCGCGGCGCAGTGCCTTTTTTTCTGGAGATACCTTTTACAAGCAACTACGGCTATATTGACCCGGACCTTGTGTTCAGAACGCTTATGGCCTATCCGGACGACTGCTCATCTGGCGGCTTTTCCTGTCCTAGACTGAAACACTTCTCGTCGCCGGCGGTCGACGTGCAATATTCAACGGGTCCTCGTTCTACTGGAACTGCGGATGAAGATAATCGCAGCGCGATAATAGCCAGGGCATCAGAAGTCGCCTGCTTCCGGCAGAACCCGGACGTGACTGTGAATCCTGGAGCCACCTTTACCGATTGCACCGACTGTCCCACGATGGTGTGGATACCGGGTGGCATGTTCACCCAGGGCAGCCCGCCGGGCGAGCCGGAGCGGGCCAGCAACGAAGGCCCGCAGCGCACGGTCAACGTGCCGGCGTTTGCGATGGGGCAGACCGAGGTGACCTTTGCGCAATGGGACGCCTGCGTGGCCGACGGCGGCTGCAGCCACAATCCGGATGACGCCGGCTGGGGCCGCGGCGACCGTCCAGTGATCAACGTCAGCTGGAACGACGCGCAGGAATACGTCACCTGGCTGAGCAACAAGACCGGTGAGGACTACCGCCTACCCAGCGAGTCCGAATGGGAGTATGCAACTCGAGCCGGCACCACCGGCCGGTTCAACACCGGCGACTGCATCACGACCAACCAGGCGAATTTCCACGGCGACGGGCCGGCCCAAGGTTGCCCAACGGGTATCGATCGGAACCAGACCGTGCCGGTGGCCAGCTTCGCGCCCAACGCGTTCGGCCTCTATGACACCCATGGGAACGCCGCTGAATGGGTACAGGACTGCCTGAATTCCCAATACTTTGGAGCCCCGAGTGATGGCAACGCATGGATGAGCGGGAATTGCGACTTTGCCATGATGCGCGGACATATGTTCGGCAGCGACGGGGATAGAATTCGTTCCGCTGCTCGTAGTAACCAGCCCCGCGGCAATCGTTTCTTCGCCTTCGGCTTCCGTGTAACGAGGTCCGTTTCGCTTTGACCTTTGTGCTTTTACCCTTTGGCCTGCTCGCGCTTCAGCGTGGGGAGTCGATTATTTCGGCCCTCTGGCGCCGATGTTCGAGGCCGGGGATGAGCAACGCGACGGATGCAGATCGGTCCACCACGCCGAAGGCGATCGAAGATTGCCATTGCCTGCTGGTTTCGATGTTGCCGCAGCTCGACAAGTTTTCCAATTCTCGCCGCTTCACGCTGAGCAGCCCGATCGAGGACGGTTTCTGGCCACAACTGGCTCAGTGCAAGCTCCGCTGACTACATGAAAACGGGAGGCGGGGCAACGTAAATCTGCCGGGCGACGGCGCCATCGGAAAAAGCCGGAGAACTAGCCTGGGTCTGCTTGTTCGATACCGATTGGGCACTCAAATCGTCGTAACGAATTGCGTATAGGCAAACTTCCCGGAATTCGGTAGGAATTTCGGCAGGATGGGGTAAGAATTTTCCGAGAAAGAATGTCGTGGATTCGCCTCTACTGCCTACA
>CAYYZR010000162.1:0-5593 GCA_964476005.1 uncultured Halomonas sp. | reverse complement strand
CCTCGTCCTGCGCCTCGCTGGCGGCTTCCACGCGTGCCTCCAGGATGCCGCGCTTCTCGATGCCGACCGCCTCCAGCGCTTCGTACTGGATGGTCTGGCACCCAGCGAAAAAAACCGGAAGCACGAGGCAGAATATCAGCCGGAAATGAATTCGAAGACTTCGCATCAGTTCGGTCTGTCTTTTGATCGATGGGGAAACCGAACTATAGCGCAGCAACTGTCAGGACCGGAAAGCGAAATCCGGGGGATTCGCGATACACCTTGGACCACGGACCTCAGATCAGCTTTTGAAGCCGAGAAAAAAACGCCCCGGCAAAGGCCGGGGCGCGTTGCCACAATTCGCCCTCCGCAAAATCGGTCTTCGGATGTGCGTCCCCCATGACGCGTTATTGCAAGTCAAGACTACACGCCCAACTGTTTGGATTCATCCTCCGTTTGGGTGAGGCCGGTTGCATTGGCTCAACGGATGCATACTGGTTTTGGGGAGCGACGCCTGGCGCCATCGGCGCTGAATCTGCGGGACGTGCGAATCCTTTATGCTAATCAGCGACTTCTTTGCAGGCATTCCGCGGAAAATGGCAAAAGAAAAACCAAGAGACGGCGGTGGATACCAGGAGGCGCCACGCCAAGTCGAGCAGAACGCGACTCGAATCGAGCGGCAACTGCAGGAGAGTCAAATGCTGTGGGAGAACGTTGCCGCGTCAGAGTCACTTGTGGTGCAAATAGGGCGAAATCGACGCATCGAAAAAATCACGGCGGCCATGGACCGTCTATGCGAAGAGAAACGTGTATTCATCCGAAAGCACGATTGGATTGCCGGAGCCACAGCGGCGATCGATCGGCAGCTTCAAAGGGGTCTCGGACACTCATCGAAGAGCCTATCCGCGCTTGACATTACGGACACAAAAGGCCACATCTGGTGTATGAGGGTCCTGGTTCACGCTTGTCCTCATCCCTTCTCCGGGGCGTCCCGCACGCTCACGCTGGCTTCCCGACCGGCCCGAAACGAGGGCGTGGCGCATCAAGCGCTGAAAGAGCAATACGGGTTGACCCCAGCGGAGATTCGGTGCGCCCTTTCGCTGCCCGAACTCGGCGATATTCCGGCGCTGGCGCAATTCTTCGACGTCAGCCGGGAAACCATCCGCTCCCAAATGCGATCGATCTTTGCGAAGACCGAAGTTTCGAGCCAGGCGGAACTCACATTGCTGCTGGCGCGGGAGGGTTTTATCAGCAATCGATGACGGACAATCCAGCTAAATTCATCGCGGCGATAACTCGTTTGCATCGACAGCGATCAGCCCCTGCCGGGCAAGCAAAACCAACAGTCGTACCTGATTCCCGGTACCGGTCTTTCGGAAAACCTGGCTCAGCTGAGATTTGACGGTGTTCGTGCTCACGCCTAAATGTCTGGCAAGGCGCTGAACATTCGGCGCGCGGGCCAGCGACAGTGCGCAGCGCGCCTCGGCCAGCGTCAGACCATACATTCGAATCAGCCGTTTTTCCGGCGTGCATGATGGACGGACAGCGCGCAGCAGGATCAGGATTTCATCCCTTGCAAGTCCCATCAAATGCGACATTGCCGTCAATGTCCACCGACAGCCGCCAGAGTCATGCAGCGACAGTTCGGGCGCGTGGTCGAACGAAGCCGTTTTATCGAGCGCCGATACCTGATTCCGCAGGTTCTGCAGCAACGCGTCTGTCGCCGGCTCGACGCCCACCAGCCCGCCCCTGCTGATGATTAAAAGCGACCGGCGCGACAAAAGGTCGTCCAGCGCCGCCGTGGTTCGCCTGCAATTCAGCTCCGTATCCACGATGGCCGCCGACATGCCGCTGGCATCCAGCAGCTCCCAGCTATACTCCCGGCCCGGCGCCGCGGCAAGCAGTCGGCAGACGCGCTGCAATGGCGCGGATAGCTCGCGCAACAGCGCCATATCCGCGTCGGTGTAGTCAGCGCCCCCGACCGGCTTGGACAGGCTCAGCCAACCCGTGCCCTGCGACCCGCTCTCGACGACGATGCCAGCCGTGTAGTCCGCATCCAGCGGATGCATGAAATCCCGAAAATACGCCGATTTGCGCAACACCTCGAACGATGCAAAATCGCTGGCCCGCAGTATTCTGCCCGTCCGCAGGACGTGCTGCACCGACGCGATCATCGGGTTGTACCCGCCGTACACCTCGAAATAGGCTGACTCCAATTTCTGGTAATCCGACGGGGCAACCCCGCCGACCGAAGTGACAAGCCCGCCGGGAACGCCCGGCTCAGCGAGTATTCCGTTGACGACCGACGAACCGGTCGCCGCTCTCAGTTCATCCAGGAACGGCTGGTAGTCGCCACTTTCGGGAATCGAATACAGCGCATCGAATACTGCGGCCTTGCGGCGAGGCATTGATGACATCGCGGAATGGCTCTCCGAACACAATGGCCATTCATCCTAGCCAAGCCGGCTGGCAGCCGCAACCGAAACCCCGACCGACTAGATTTTCGCTCTTCGCAGGTTATCGACAGTCACACCTGCAAAGGCGGTCGGTAAATTCATAAACGGCAAGAGGAGCACAGGCTATAGCCGGACCTGCTCGGTTCGATCCCAGGGCTTCCTCAGGAGCCGATCGATCCGGCGTCCCGGCTTCGAACCAGTCGACGAACATCCCGACCGCGTCGCTATCGCTGTCGATAAGTTGGACGGCGACGGCGACGTCGTCACCTTCCGGAATCGTGACCGGCACATCGACCGGGCGGCTACCGGCGGCGGTGTTGCCCGCCCCTCGTTCCACAGACACCGTGAGAGGCTCCGATGATCACCGCGTCCGGAAGCAAGAACGCATAGATCAGTTAGCAGCAGTGGGAACACTGGCAGAATCGATGAACAAGACATCGGAGGTGAGCACCGTCATCGTTTCATTACCGGAACCTGATCCATCGCCAACCACGATCACATCCGGCAGGCCATCACCGTCCAAGTCTTCCACGGCGACCGATTGCGGGGCATTGCCGACTGCGAAGGGACTCCCGGCGACAGCAACAAAGTCACCGAGACCGTCGCCCAGCAACACGCTGACGTCGTTGGACCCGGAATTCGCGGTGACCAGGTCAATATTGCCGTCTGCATCCAGATCACCTGCCGCAATCGATTCCGGGGAATCGCCGACACTAAACGGACTTTCCGTCGAAGAAATGAAACCTCCGGCGCCATCGCCCACCAACAAACTGACATCGTCGGAGCCTGCGTTGGCGATGACTAGATCGACGTCACCATCACCGTCTACGTCGCCAAGGGCCAACGATTGCGGAAAGTTACCGACTGCAAACGGACTTCCCGGCGCGGCGGCGAACCCCCCAACGCCGTCTCCCAGTAAAACGCTGACGTCATCAGAACTGGCGTTGACGGTAACAAGATCGGAGTCGCCGTCAGAATTCAAGTCACCTAAAGATACCGATTCCGGGAAATCGCCGACCGCAAACGGACTCCCGGGCGAGGCTGCGAAGCCGCCCGTACCGTCACCGAGAAGTACGCTGGCATCGTCGGAAAAAAAGTTGGCAGTGATCAAGTCAGCATCGCCGTCTGCGTCAAGATCACTCAATGCTACTGAGACCGGCCAAATGCCGCCGACAGCGAACGGGCTCCCTGATGCCGCGACAAAGCCGCCATTGCCATCGCCCAGCAGCACGTTGACATCGTTCGACCGAAAATTGGCGCTGGCCAGATCGGCATTGCCATCTTCGTTCAGATCACCAACTGCGACTGATACTGGAAAATGGCTTGGTAATTCCGATAATCCAAGCCGCCTGAAAGTGCCGTTCCCCAAGCCGTCTAGAACGTCCACATCGCCTCGGCTTGCACGCGGTATGACGATATCCGCGATGCCATTGCTATTGAAGTCTCCAATTGCGAAATCGCCCGGATCAGCACCGAGTGCAAGCTCGCTTTCAGTGGCAGCGGTGAAACTGCCGTCCCCGTCGCCCAGCAATAAACTGAGGCCATCGGAACGTTCGTTAGCCGTGACAAGGTCGGCATTACCGTCCCCGTCGATATCGCCCACGGCGACCGACAGTGGTGAGATACCAACCGAAAACGGACTTCCAGTCGCCGTGGTGAAACCACCAACGCCGTCACCGAGCAACACGCTGACATCATTTGACCCGGCATTTGCCGTGACAAGATCGAGGCTGCCGTCTACGTCAAAATCTTCCACAGTCACTTCTTGTGGCAAACCGCCGACCGCGAATGGACTCGCCGCCGCGGGAGCGAATCCTCCGTTACCATCGCCCAATAAAAGGACGATATCGTTGGAAACAGCGTTGGAAACGACCCCGTCGACATTCCCATCTCCGTCCATGTCCGACAAAACAATCGAATGCGGCCCATTGCCGGCTGTAAACGGACTTCCCGCCGCGGAATTGAACTGTCCGGTGCCATCGCCGAGCAGCACGCTGATGTCGTCGGAAACAGCGTTAGCGACGACCAGATCGGCGTTTCCATCTGCGTTAACGTCATCAACGGCGGCTGTCCGTGGGCCAACCGCAACAGCAAACGGGCTTCCCGTCGCGGCTGTGAACTGTCCGGTGCCATCGCCCAGCAACACGCTGACGTCGTTGGAAACAAGATTGGTGGTGATTAAATCGAGGTTATCATCTGCATCCACGTCCCCAAGGGTGACTGATTGCGGAAGGTCACCCGCCATAAAAGGACTCCCAGCCGCAGGCGCGAATCCGCCTATGCCATCGCCCAATAGCACGCTGATATCGTTGGAGCCAGCGTTGGCAGTGACCAGATCAGCGTTTCCATCGTCATTCACGTCTCCCAGAGCCACCGCATTCGGTCCGTCACCAACCGTTAACGGACTTCCCGGCGAAGCGGCGAAGCCGCCGAGGCCGTCGCCGAGCAACACGCTGACATCATTAGAGCCATTATTGGCTGTGACCAGGTCGACATTGCCGTCTGCATTCAGGTCACCCAAGTCGACCCAGCGCGGGTTATCGCCCTGCTCTTCGAAGACGGTGATTGTTGGTTGTGGCGTGAGAGTCGTGTCTTGCCCTCTCACCTCACCCGATGTGCAGATTGCTGTCGCCAGAAGACAGGCAGATATGATTGATGCTCCCGGGGCGCCAGATGCATCAGCTACAGCAGCAACGGCGCTCTGCTTTTCCCCTTGAGCGTTCGCCGATTTGAACACGTAGCGTATATTTGCGAGATTGGCTCGTTTCTCTAGAAGCATAATTCCTCCCAATGATTTTTTGATTTTTCCCATCTGCAGCAGCGACTATTTGGCTCGTTTTTTTACGTCTTGGTAATCGCTGATTTTCGAGTCAGTCCGGCTCCACGACTTCGAACGAGTCGACAAACATTCCGAGCTTGTCCGTGTCGCTGTCACCGTTGTTGGCAGTATCGAGTTCGGTCACGTCGGCCGGCGCGCTCACGCTCGCGGTATTGGTAATCGGAACCGTATCGCTGTCGGTGAGCTGGGCGTCGACGGTGACCGTGACGCTGTCGCCCTCGGGAATCGTGACCAGCACGTCGACCGGGCCGCTGCCGGCGGCGGTGTTGCATGTGGCCAGTCCCGCCGGCGCGCACTGCCAGTTGCCGAACGTCAGCCG
>CAYYZR010000161.1:0-5616 GCA_964476005.1 uncultured Halomonas sp. | reverse complement strand
GCCACGCGGATGTCGCAGGCCGCGATCAACTCGATGCCGGCGCCGATGCACCAGCCGTCGACCGCGGCGATCACCGGCAGCCTGCCGGCGGCCAGCGCATCGAATCCTTTGACCATGCGACCGGCCTGCCGAATGATCTCGGCCCGGCCGGCCGCCCCGTCGTTCAGCATCGCACCGACCTCGCCGACCATGCCCTGCAGATCCAGCCCGTAGCAGAAATGATCGCCGTCGCCTCGGATGATCAGGCAGCGCACCTCGTGGTCGGCGTTCAGGGCCTCGACCGCGCCGGGGAACTCGCGCCAGAAATCGGGGCCGACGGCGTTGCCGTGGCCGGGGCCGGTCAATATCAATTCCGCAATAAATTCGTCATTGCGCTCGACTCGAAACGACCTGGGATCCGACATATGCCTGCACTCCGTGAACTTCAACCTCGATTCTAATCGACCGTCTGAATGTTTCGGCGCTGGACACGCTGGCCGGGAAAGGAAACCGCCCCTTGCCCGGGGCGGTTGGAGTTTTTCAGTTGGCTGGTCGATCGCGCGATATTGGAGCGGTCTCGAACCGTCGGCGTAAAGGCCGGCCCACTTCCAAGACCAGGTTCCGGGGTATTAGCGCCCTCAAGCCTGGATTCGGCTACGCGACCGGGTTCGAATGGTCGATCCTCGTCAGCGATCTAGCTTTCGGGCACGATCGAGACACCCAACGTGAAGCCGCCGCATCCATTGACGGCCTCATTCCTGAATGTCCCGGTTATCGGTCCATCACCCAGCTCACTGCCTGTGAAGAAAGCATTGCGCATAGTCCCGTTGACGTCCAGTGTCTGGTTGAAGCGATCATCAAGCTGGAAGTTCAAGCGGGAATCCGGGAAGAGATCGTCTCCACTTCGATCAATTTCTTGAACAAATCCCGCCAACGCGAATTCCTGACCGGCATTGATGCCGAAGCTCATACTGAAGCCGTCGAGATTGATCCTGTCCTGAAAGTCACCGCCATCATCAAACTGGATCCAGCTGAATCCACCGTTAGAGTCATAGCACAGGGTATCGTCGGGACCTGAGCACCTGGGAAGGCCATTTATCAGAAGAAGAAAAGGAGTGACGATCGTCTGGCGAACACCGGTAGAAGGGACTTTCACGCCCAGGCTGAAACTGAACTCTCCTGCGTTTTGTACAGAGCTGCTGTCTTCGCAATCCTGTTCGATATCGAATAGGTGATAGCGCACCGTGACGCGGAAATCCTCGACCAGCGGATTGGTGCTGCGCGCGATTTCCTCGGCGTCGCTGCGGCCGTCGTCGTCGGTATCGGCCAATGCGGGATCCGTTCCGGTGCCGGCGGCTCTCTCGTCGCCGTCGACCAGGGTGTCGAAATCCTCATCGGCCTGGGTCGGGTCGCTGAACACGCGGTAGGGCTGCTCGCCGACGACCCGAACGATCCAGCGATTCGCTTCGATGTCGACGAGCTCGGCTTCTTCCCCGTCGGTGCGCTTGTCGTCGTCGGTGTCCTGGTCGAGCGGATCGAGCACCACCACGCCGAGGTCACGGATTTCGATGCCGTCGAGCTCCTGCGCATCGATCAGCCCGTCTCCGTCGGTGTCCGGATTGCGCGGATCGGTACCGACTTCGAACTCCTCGCTGTCGAGAAGCCCATCGAAATCGGTGTCGGCCACCAGCGGATCGGAGGTCACCGTCATGGTCATCGGCAAGCCGGCGTCGCATCTCGTGATGCAGGTTGACGGAGACGTGCTGACCCCTTCGATTGTGACCTCCCAACCTTCCGTCTCGACAATGTTGACCAGCCCGTCACCGTCGGCGTCGGTGAAAGCGTCTACGTCGGGCACTGTCGGATTACCGCCCAATTCCCGTTCCAGGCCATCGGAGGCGCCGTCCCCGTCGGTATCCGGGTCGTTCGGACTCGTGGTCACGACAATGCATTCGGGAAGAGGGTCAGGGGGATTGTCGGGGTCAAATGGAACCGGGCTCGGGCAATTCGGGTCACCGCCACGCAACACGACCTCGTATCCATCGATTTCAGCGAAATCGTCGATGCCGTCGGCGTCGGTATCGCGGCGCGACGGATCGGTCACGAAGTCGTTTTCGTCGAGCCGGGTGGCCTCCTTGATCAACGGCGGCTCGCCCGGCCCGCTGATTTCGAATTCGAAGTCAGCGGGTGCCTCCTCGAAGTCGGTCAGACCGTCGCCGTCGGAATCTGCGCTGGCGCAGCGGCTGAAGACGCGGCGCGTGCCACGGCCGGTCTCGACGTCCCAGCCGATCAGCACTTCGAAGCGATCGTCCAGTGTGTCGCCGTCGGTGTCGGCAAAGTCGTCGCTGCAGCCGTTGAGAAACTCCATGCCGTCGGTCAGCCGGTCCAGGTCCAGGTCCTGGACGAAAGCCAGCTTGAGATCGCTTTCGGTCTGCAGGATCAGTTCGTCCAGGTTGCTGCCAGTGTCGATGCCGGTTGCGGTGATGATTTCCCAGGCCTTCGGGCTGATATTGTCCATGGCCGTGTTGCGAATGCGGAAGATGCGCTCGCGCTCGCCGCCCGGGTCCGCACCGCCAGGCCCCTCGCGCTGGGTCGAATAGCTGTTCTCGATCTCGGCATCGGTCAGCGTGTCGGTTGGGCGGCAGTCTTCAGACGTGTCGTCCGGCAGGCAGTTTTCGCGATAGCGTTCCAGCCCGAGGGCGTCCAGCGCATCGATCAGCGTCACGCCCACCTGGCGGCCCTCCGCGTCGAACACGATACGCCGGTCGTTGTCGTCTATGACGCCGTCGCCGTTGCTGTCGACCGTGCGCCCGGAGCCGGTCGCGACCCGGACGTACTCGGTCAGGTCGCCGGCGCCGTCGCCGTCCTCGTCGAAGCTGCCGTTGTCGATGACCAGCGTCGCGGTCCGGTCGACGATGTCCTGGGAGGTGAACACGAAGTTCCGGCCCAGCTCGTCGACGATGTCGAAGTTCGAGATCTTGAAGACCAGACCCCGCGGGCTGCGCATCAGGTCCTCGACCTGCTGCGGGAAGACGGTAGTACTGGAAAGTATGATCGGCCCGCGCTCCGGGTTCAGCGGCCCGAGGCTGAAGCCTTCCGGCGGTTCCTGGTCCGGCACCAGCGTGGCGATCGGCGTCAGCACCGTCGGATCGCGCTGATCCTGCTTCAGCGCGGTCACCTGGAGGTTGCGCAGGAAATACGCGAGGTTTGTCGTCGACTTCAGCGACAGCGTGACCTGCATGCTGGCGCCAAAGACCTCGCGCGCGACGCTGGCGCCTTCGGAGACGGCAACCTGTTCTTCCAGCGAGTCCTGGTAGGCCCTCTGCGTCGCCTGCGTGCTCTCGGCGGTGTGCGAAGACGTCCAGCTTCCTGTCCAGCCGGTTTCTGCCTGGATGCTGGAAGTAAACTTTCCGCTGGGTCCGAAGATGCTTCCGCCGACCTCGTATTGCGTGCCCACCGAGAGCTTGGCCATGGCTTCCTGGGTGTTCGAGTTCGTGTTGCTGACGGTCCGGGAATCATCCTGCGTCAGGCTCGAAGACACCGAGCGCGTCTCGATTTCATCGGTCGACTGGGAGGTCGACTCGACGAAACGGACGTCCAGCCGAAGGTTGGACTCGCCGACCTCGATGGTCGGCGAAGGCAGGTCGGCGATCAGTGGATTGCGATTGCCCAGCGAGATCTCGACATCATCTGTGAGCTGATCGCCATCGGTATCGGCAAGGATGGGCGAGGTCTTGAAGAAATTGAATTCCGAGCCGTCAAGGAGGCCGTCATCGTCGCTGTCCTGATCCGCCGGCCCGGAGAAGATTTCGAGCCACTCTTGCTTGTCCCCCAGCGTATCGCCGTCTGTGTCGCCACCACGGGGATTCAGGCCGATGGCCTTTTCTTCTGCATCCGTGAGGCCGTCGTCGTCGCTGTCGCGAGCGGCGAGATTGATCGGGTGATCCGGCGCATATCGCGGATCGCCCGGATTGGATGTCACGTTGATGGAAAACGTGGAGCCGTCGGCCCTGCGAACTTCCACGGTCCAGCCGCGTTGTTCCACCGCATCGGTCAGTCCGTCGCCGTCGGAGTCGATCACGTCGCCCGCATCGGGCGGCACGCCGGCAAATTCGGTTCGGGTCGGATCGACCAGGATATCCGGCGAGGCCAGCGGGTTGCCGGCAAGATCTTCGATGCCGGAGACTTCCAGCGTGTAAACCAGGTCCGACTGCGACATCGTGGTCAGTCGCACGCGGCTGTAATCCGGTGGCAGCACCTGCGCCGTCAGCACGTTGACGGTCGGGAAACGTGCCGGCGCGGTGATGCGATACAGCGTCGGGTCCTCGGCACCGTCCGGACCACCCACGATCGCTTCGCTGAACTGGGCGATCACGGTCGTGTTGCTGGTCGCACTGGCGCTGACCAGTCTGGGGCCCGCATCGTCACCGGTGTCGGCCACGCCGTGGATCATCAGCGCCTCGGTCAAACGCAGCGTGCCGCCGGCCCCGGTGATCGAGACATCCCGCGCCCCGTTCGAGGCGTGTCCGGAATCGACCGCGAAAACCAGTTTTCCATCCTGCCAATTGACGATGCGCGCGTCCAGCGCTTCGCCCGGTTCTTCCACCATCACGCCGCCCGGTTCCGTACCGAAGGCGGTACCGGTCATCACCACCTGGTCTCCGGGCTGAGCGAAAGCCGACACGAAGACCGGCGTTTGATACGCACCGGCCAGCACGAGGTCGTCGGTACAGGTTTGCAGCACGACGTCATAGGCGCCGATCCGCAACGGGTCGTCCAGTGTCGCGACGATGCGATCCCTTTGCCGGTCGTCGATATTCAATTCGACCTGCAGCGCCCGATTGGGCAGCGGCCCGGCCAGAAAGACACGGAATGCGGTGGCCTCCAGCCATCGCCCATTGACCGTGATTGCCGACCCGACGCTCCCCGCACCCAGCGAGATCGACTCGATCGCGGGTGCCGGCCCGTTCGGCAGGAACCCGCACGGATTTTCGAACCCCTCGGAGAAGATCGCCTCGCCGCTGCCCTGGGATATCGCCGGCTGGGGTGCCAGAAGCGCCAGCAGCAGGCACGGCATCACGCGGCGAACGATGTCGGATGCAATCCCCGTTTGCAATCCGCATTCAGATCGCCCGGGCAGCGAACACGCTTGTGCGCGCGACAGGGCGGACTTCAAGGAGACAAGAGTGCAAAGTGAGCAGAGCATGGCTTTTCCCCGGATGATTCGGTCGGCGCACGGCGCCGGGTTCGTTTCAGGTAAGCGACGTCCGACAAGAAAACCTGCCACCCGGCGAACGGAACAAAGATGGCCAACGAACCGGAAAATGTCCTGTGCAAACTCTAAAAATTCGAAAAGCCTATTGGGAACAACGGGATAAACATCTCATAAAACCGCGGATCGGGCGGTCAGCGCCAGCAGGCAGGGTCGGTATTGCCGTCGTCGAGGCAGGTGAGCTTGGTTCGGTGCCGGGAGCCTTCGGGGAAGGCCTCGTGCAGCGTTGCGCGCTGCGCTTCCAGCCGGGCGCGCGCCGAGTCGGTACGATCTTCGAGCAGATCCAGCCGGACCAGGTCCAGTTCCAGCGCGGCGGCCCGCGGGTGGCCTTCGACCAGTTGGGTTCGATAGCGGTCGATCGTGGC
>CAYYZR010000160.1:0-5624 GCA_964476005.1 uncultured Halomonas sp. | reverse complement strand
CGGAACACGCCTTCGAGCTCCTGGATGATCTTGCCGTTGCCGCGCACGGGTCCGTCCAGGCGCTGAAGATTGCAGTTGACCACGAACACCAGGTTGTCGAGCTTTTCGCGGCCGGCCAGGGAAATCGCACCCAGCGATTCAGGCTCGTCGCATTCCCCGTCGCCCATGAAGCACCAGACCTTGCGTTTGCTGGCATCTGTGAGCTCGCGGTTGGTCAGGTATTTCAGGAATCGAGCCTGGTAGATGGCCATGATCGGGCCCAGCCCCATCGACACCGTGGGCAGCTGCCAGAAATCGGGCATCAGCCAGGGATGAGGATAGGAACTCAGCCCCTTGCCGTCGACCTCCTCGCGGAAACCGTCGAGTTGCTCGGCGCTGAATCGCCCTTCGAGAAAGGCGCGCGCGTAGATCCCCGGCGAGGAATGACCCTGGATGTAGACCAGGTCCGATCCGTCCGGATGCTCCGGGCCCTTGAAGAAATGATTGAAGCCGACGTCGTACAGCGTTGCGGCCGAGGCAAAGCTGGCGATATGGCCACCCAGTTCGCCACCGCGCTTGGAGGCTCGCACCACGATAGCCATGGCGTTCCAGCGGATGATCGACCGGATGCGCCGCTCCATCGCGCCGTCGCCCGGCATGCTGGGCTGACGATGCGGCGGAATGGTGTTGATATAGGCCGTGGTCAGATCGAACGGCAGGTGGGCGCCGGAGCGGCGCGCCAGTTCGACCAGCCGGTCGAGCAGAAAATGAGCGCGCTCGGCGCCTTCCCTGTCGATGACGGCGGCAAGCGACTCCAGCCACTCGCGCGTTTCTTCCGGGTACTGGTCTTTCGGGTCGGGGTATTGGTCTACCATGAATCGTATCCGTGCCTTTCGTTGACTGACGACGTTGAACTTGAATTGTAGTCGGCGGGCGCTGTCGTGACGGGCCGGGAAAACCATGCGCCTGCCGGGCGCTCCCCCTTGCTCCTCGCTTCGATCGGGCCTTGTTGATGCGCCCTTTCCGATGCGATCATACCAGCCATGGACGAAATCAAGAATCCCTGGAGATTGGACGGCCGTGTCGCACTGGTGACCGGCGCCTCGCGCGGCATCGGAAGAACGGTAGCCGAAACGCTTGCCGAGCGCGGCGCCGAAGTCTGGCTGATGGCGCGCGGCGCCGAGGCGTTGCAGGAAACCATGGCCGCGCTAAGGCGTGATGGCCACATGGCACATGCAATCAGCGGCGATATTTCGGTTGCCGGAGATCGGACCGATGCGGTAAACACAATCAAGACACGAGCTCGGCGGCTCGACATCCTGGTCAACAATGCCGGCTTCAACATCCGCAAGCCGGCGCTGGAGTTGACCGGAGAAGACATCGATGTCGTGCTTCGAACCAATCTGCTGGCGGCGCTGAAACTGACCCGCGCACTGCACCCGTTGCTGGCTTCTTCAGCGGACGCCAGCGTAGTCAATGTCTCGTCGGTGGCCGGCCTGACCCACCTGAGAACCGGCGTTGCCTACGCGATGAGCAAGGCGGCGATGAACCAGATGACGCGCAACCTGGCCGTCGAGTGGGCCGCCGACGGCATCCGGGTCAACGCCGTCGCCCCGTGGTACATCGAAACCCCACTGGCGAAGCAGGTGCTGGCCGACCCGGATTATCTGCAGGAAGTGCTTGCGCGCACGCCGTTGCACAGAATCGGCCGCCCCGAGGAAGTCGCCGCCACCATCGCGTTCCTGTGCATGAAGGGGGCCGGGTACATCACCGGACAGGTGATTCCGGTGGACGGTGGCTTTACGGTTTACGGGTTTTGACCGGGGCCAGTCGAATCACTTTCGATTCGAGCGTCAGCGGTTGGCGGCCGGTTCGGCCGACGGCTGGGCGACTTCGCGCAGCGCATCGTCGGGGAGTACGTAGGAACTGCCGATCAGCGGGTGGCCGGGTTCGAGCAGGCTGGGGAAGGTCAGGCCGGGTAGGATCTTGACGGCGAAGATTTCCTCGACCGCGTCACTGAACCGCAGCAGCGCTACCGTCTCGCCGGTCTCCAGGTCGATGACCCAGACGCCGCTGCGGCGCTCCGAGCCGTCGCTGGTGATCGGGATGCCTTCGAAGGTGTTGGTTTCGCGGACCTGGCTCAACCCGACCAGCGCGTAGCGATCGATGAAATCCAGCCCACGGGTGAAACCCGGCATCTGGGCCAGGCGCCCGGTCTGCGCGGTTTTCGGGTCGTACCAGGAAAGCGACCCATAGCCGGATTCCAGGAACCAGACCTTGTCGCGGTACCAGCGCGGCGAGTGCGGCATGGACAGGCCGTCGACCAGCACCTTGCCGCGAACCACATCGTAAAGGATTCCGCCGGCATTCTTGTTATCGCGCCATCCGCCCCGGGAGTCGGTCGTGCCCAGCGCCGTGACGTAGCGCGGGCGCCCGTCGACCACTGCCAATCCATTGAGATGGCAGCGGTCCTCGACGGCATAGGCCGAGACCCAGGGCGGCCTCCAGCGCGGGACGAAGCTGTGGTCGAGGTCGAGCGTGCACAGGCAGGAGAAGCGGGTATTGACGAACCAGAGCTCGTCACCGGCGAAATCCAGCTCGTGGATGTCGATGTTGCCGGTGTAATGGATGGATCTCGGGATGAAACAGGCATCGTGCGTATCGGTGGGCTCCACCTTCGGCGCCACGGCCGGCGTGTTGCGAAACTCGAAGATCTCGTTGTTGGTGCCCACCACCAGCCGGTTGCCGCGGGCGGCGATCCCCATGGGCCGGTTGAACGAACAGAAATGGGTGTTGAGCTTGCCGTTCTCGGCGCGCAGGAACACGACCTGCCCGGCCTGGTAGGTAGATACAGCCACGCTGAGCCGCCCTTTTTCCAGCAAGGTCAGAAAGCTGCTGGAAAATTCGCTCTTGAGCGCTTCGCCGGGATTCTCGCGGATCCGCCGGGCCAGTGCTTCGCGTCGCTCGACCTCGGCCGTGCGCTTCTGTTCTTGCTGGTCCGGCGCCGACTCTTCGGCGTCTATCGATGATTGAGTCAATTGCTGTGCATCCGCCTATATCCGGTCGACTAAGATAACCGCTGAACAAGCCAACGGCCACCCGAATGAGTCGATTCACCTATGACGTGGTCTGGCATGGCCTGGATGACGCCGGCCGGGCCGAAATCATCGCATTCTGGAACGAACACGGTGCGATCACGGATCACGAAACTGCCCGCCGGCGCGTCGACCAGGTGGTCGCCGTAGCGCGCAGCGACGACGGCGTCATCGCCGGCGTCTGCACCGCGCTGAAGCGCCTGGTGCCGGACCTCGCCGTCAAAGTGTTCTATTACCGAACCTTCATAGCGCCCCGCTATCGAAACGGCCTGGTCGTCTACCGATTGCTGCAACAGGCCGTACGGGCACTCGAATCCTACAGCCGTGACAATTCCGAGGACGGCGCACTGGGCGTTTACCTGGAACTCGAAAATCCGTCGTTCGGCAAGCATCTCCGGCAGGCCGTCTGGCGGCGCAAGGGACTGGAATTCACATATATCGGACGCACGCCGCGCGGGCTAGAGCGCCGGGTCCTGTGGTTTGGGCATTCCGAGATTCGCTAGAATCTCCGGACAGCCGGGCTTCGAGTGCCGACGGCACAACCGCCCAACGAAATTCCCCGGCCAGGAGCCGGGGAACGCGCAAATCCCTTCATTTCTTTCGCGATCTTCAGCCGCCGGTACTTCGACGCACGCCGAACAAGCCGGCAATGCCGAGCAGTCCGGCCATCAGCAAGAGCCCCAGCCTGTCGAATATCGGTACCGGAACCGCCTCGACGATCTGACCGCGTTCGACCGATCCGATATCGCATCCGAAACCCGCGGGGCGTGGCTCGCCGCGCTGGTCGACGGTTACAGCGGTGCCACAGTCGCCCAGACCCGATCCGATCGCGTCGATCAGAGGACTGCCGGGTATCGCCGGCAGGTGCGTCTGCGTCGGTCCGCCGTTGAACGCCAGCGGGCCGATCTGCGGATTCTGTCCGGTCAGCGATGTGCTCGTGGCGTCCTTGTTCAGCGTGCCGGTGGACGGGTCGATCCCGACCAGCGAAAAGGTCATGTCCACGCTTCCGCTGCCAATGCCGGCATCGATCGCGAGATCCGGATCGGTCGCCGCCGAATTGCCGGAAATCACGGATCCGTTGACGCTCTGGATACCGTAGTTCGACATGTACAGCCCACCGCTGGCGCCGGGCGCACTGTTGCCGGTGATGGTGGAGAATTCGATGCGGGTCGTGCCGCTAATCGGCCCCGGATCGTCACCGCGCCCCATCGTTGTTCCGGCATTTCCCGAGTACACCGACAACCCGCCCAGCGCGTTACCGGCCGTATTGCCCGAAATCGTGCTGTTGCTGACCAAGGCTTCGTACTTTGCGGCCACGACGCCGGCGCCGGCATATTCCGTCGCCTGGTTTCCGGATAGCGTCGACTGCGATACCGTGACGCCGCCGTAGGGCGCGATCGCAAACAGGCCGCCGGAGCCATCTGCCGAATTACCGCTTATGGTCGAGCGCTCGACAATGACGTCGCCGTAATACGACAACATGATCAACCCGCCGGCGGTGGTGGCACCCGGGCCAATGACGCCGCCGCGCTGGCGTCCCCAGCCCTCGCCGTCGAACGTGCGGTCCAGCCTTTCGCGCAGCTGAATCCCCCCGGCTTCGACTTCGTTGCCTGAAACAATGCTGTCACTGATTGTGATATTTGCAGTACCCACGTATGCGGCAATCCCGCCGCCGGCCGCGTTGCCGGTGTTGCCGCTGATCGTCGAGCTGCTGATGTCGAGACCCTCGGAATAGCCCAGGTGGTAGATACCACCGCCTGGGCCGGCCGAGGTGTTTCCGGTCACGGTCGTGTTTTCAAGCGACAGGGCGCCATATTTTGAATAAATACCGCCGCCCAAGTCGCTCCCGATCGGTCCGCGCGTGAGCGTGGGCACGGCATAGCCGCCGGTGATCGTGAGGTTTTCGAGCCTCAGGTTGGTGTTGGAACTGAACAGGACTCGCGAATTGCCGGCCGCGTCTATCGTGACCCCGCCGCCCTGAAGCGTGATTTCGTCGTCGTAGGTCGCCAATTGGCCGGTGGTCAAAGTGATGGTCTGACCGGAAATAGAGGACAGGTCGATGATGTCGCTTTCGGCGTTGCCGTTGGCCAGACTCAAAGCCTCCCGGAGACTGCCCGCCCCGGCATCGTTGCTGTTCGTGACGTTGAAAGTCGCCGCCCCGGCGTGGCCGGCGCTCAACGCGGTGCAGATGGCCGCGGCCAATGCAGTCTTGCTGTATTTGTTCAATGCTGATCCCCTGGAAATTGCGAGCGTTTGATTTTCAATGCATTCGCATCCGGCCTGCTCGACGGCACACATCGCACACGATAACGCGATCGACTTTACATACTTGATCCAGAACATTCAATCCGGATTGATCGCGGGCAACGGAAAGTCATGACCCGCCCGATTTCAACAGGTTCATTCAGAGCTTGGCCCGCCTGCTCCCGATCGTGGATTTTTTTGGCCGCTTTCTGGCCCAAGGTCGATCAGCGGGAATTTACGACCTTGATAAGATCAGTAAAAACAGATACTTGGCGATCCGAAAGACAAGGCACTTGACAAAACCCT
>CAYYZR010000159.1:0-5630 GCA_964476005.1 uncultured Halomonas sp. | reverse complement strand
TGGCGTCGTTGCCGCTGCCGACCCGCTCGTAGTCGCCGTAGGCATCGCCCGCTGCTCCAACCGGCACGACCGTGACGTAATCGCGAGGATGAATGCCGTTGGTCCACGAGACCGTGATGGTGCTGCCGGCCACCGCCGACCCGGGCGCCGAAACGCTGGTTTCCGCCGCGGTGACCTCCAGCGGCGCCGAGGCAACGGCGCGACCATTTTCACTGAGGACGTAACGCACCTCGTACTGACCGGGCTGGGCCGGCGCGGGAAGACTGCCGTTGCGGTCGTCGCCGACGCGGATATAGTCCGTGTAGGCGTCCTCGGGCGCGCCGGTCTCGACCACCGTGACGTAGTCGCGCGGATGCACTACGTCGGTCCACTCGACGGTGAATGCCGTCCCGGCCGTGACGGTTTCCGGCGCCGAGACGCTGACCGTCTTTTCCACCACCTCGATCGGCGTGCTGGCCACGGCCTCGCCGCTGGACATCAGCAGATAGCGAACCTCGTAGTCGCCGATCCCGGCGGGCGCCTGCAGCGTGTCGGAGGCATTGTTGTCGATGCGGAAGTATTCGTCGTAGGCGTCGGCAGGCGCATCGGCCGGCACGATGGTGACGTAATCGCGCGGGTGCACGCCGTTCTGCCACTCCACCGTGAAGCTGGCGCCGCCTGCAACCGATTCGGGTGCAGACACCGTCACTTGCGGCTCGGTCAGCTCGATCGGCGCACTGGCGACGGACCGCCCGGTGGCGCTGGCGATGTAACGAGCCTCGTGAGCCCCCACCTGACCCGGCGCCAGCAACGGCGCCGAGGCGCGATCCTCGACGCGCTCGTAGTCGCCGCGCGCATCGGGCTCGGCGTCGACCGGAACAATAGTCACCAGGTCGCGCGGATGGATCTCTTCGCCTTCCCAGCTCAGCTCGACGTTCGAACCGGCCACCGCCGAGGCGGGGGCGGAAAGCCTGACTTCGGGCTCGGGAATCTCTTCGGTCGCGATCTGCGTCGCCTCGTCCAGTGCCGCCTGCAATCCTTCGGCGTCGCGCGCAGCGAAGAAGCGCCCGCCGGTGTTCTCGGCGATGCAGGCGAGCTGCTGCTGATCGGCGTCGCCGACGTCGAAGCCTATGACGTGGGCGGTAAAGTTGATGCCCGATTCATCGAGTTCGGCCGCGACTGCGCACGGATCGGCATTGCAGGTCTCGATGCCGTCGGATATCAGGATCACGCTCGCCGGCGCGTCCCGGTATTCGAGCGCCTCGGCGGCGTGCCGCACGGCCGCGGTCAGCGGCGTCTTGCCCTTGGGTGAAATCGTCTCGATGCGCGCCAGCATGGCCTCGCGGTCGATCGGGCCGGGCGGCACGACGGTTTCGATATCGTCGCAGTCGCCTTCGCGCCGGTGGCCGTAAGCCACCAGCCCCAGCGATTCGGACGCATCCCAGTCGCGCACGATATCGCCCAGCACGCGCCGCGCGATCGTGACCTTCGCCTCGCCCTCGATCTGCCCCCACATCGAATTCGATGCGTCGTAGACGATCACCGTATCGGCGCTTGCCATACTCCAGATACCGACCAGCGCGCAAAACCAGCCAAGCCGACCTCTTTTCCGACTCGAAAACGTCATTGGCACTAACCTCCTGCTAGATTGAATTTCAGCGCGTTCATGATCCGTCCTACGGATTTCGGGGCCGGATCACGTCGCTGCATTCTTTATCAGCGGGCTATCGCAGCCGATGCAAGTCAATTCTCCGGCCATCGATCACGGGCTTCAAACACGATTCGCGATCCGAACCCGCACGCTCATCAACGGCCGATCCGGCGGGCGAGAATATCGATCCCGCGGTGGATCTCGTCCGGCGGAACTGCCGTGAAGCACAGGCGCACGTGCTCAGGATACGGCCCGAAGCTCGGTCCGGGGGCGACCAGTACGCCGGCTTCGGCCAGGTCGCCGAGAAAGCCGTCCAGCCCGCGCTCATCCAGAGCATCCGAAACGTCCGGGAACAGGAAGGTACTGCCTTTCGGTGCAGGCACGCCGAGGACTTCGGCGGCATGGCGGCCCAATTCGGAATATTTCCCGCGCGCGGCGTCGACCCACGGCTGCCCGGCCCCGTTCAATGCATTCAACGCGGCGCGCTGGGACGCCGAGCAGGCCGAGTAATTGATGTTGGTCACGATACGCTTGATCGCGCCAATGGCGTCCTCGGGCCCGGCCAGGTAGCCGCAGCGGTTGCCGGCCATTCCGAAAGCCTTTGAAAAACTGTGCACGGAGATGGTGTTGTCCGGCGCCAGCGAGCGCGTGTAGACATGCTCGCCTTCGTAGACATAATCCTCGTAGACGTCGTCGGAAAAAATCCACAGGTCGTGTTCCCGCGCCCATTCGGTCAGCGCGCCCAGCCATTCGCGGTCCAGCAGCCTGCCGGTCGGGTTGTGCGGGGTGTTCCAGTAAACGGCCACCGTTCGCTTGGTACGGTGCTTCTCGAAACAGGCCACCGCCTCTTGGGCCGTTTCGGCCTCGGTCATCACCGGCACGTCGATGGGGTTGGCGTGGAACGCGCGCACGCTGCCGGCGATCAGCGGCCAGTATGGCGCGGCCAGCAGCACGTCCTCGCCGGGCGCGACCAGCGCCGAGACCGCTGCCGCCAGGCCGGCCGTGGCGCCGGCGGTCACCACGACCTGATCACGTCCGGTGGACACCCCGCTGCGTCCGCCGTGCACCTCGGCGATACGGTCGCGCAGTTCAGGGTAGCCGGGCACCGGCGAATAGCGATGCAGGCCCGGGTAATCCTCAACCCTGAGATCCTGCATCCGGCAGCTCTCGGCCGGATCCATCCAGGTATCGCCGACATGCAACGGCACCGGCGGCCGGCCGGATGCCGGCTTGCGCGCCATGCCGGAGTAGACGGCCCCGCGTACAGCCTGCGCGGCGGACGAGATGGATGGATGTTTGGGCATGCGATTAAACTCCGGTTGGACCCCAGGTCACCGTACATCACACGGTCGGGCCGTGTCGGCTCCTCTGCCACCCCTGCCCTGACCACGAACCCGTTAAAATGCAAGCAATTCTCAACAAGGCTGCGGCGTCCGGCACCGAATGAACCTTAATTACGTCAAGATCGTTGAAGTCGGACCACGCGACGGACTGCAGGACGAGTCGCGTTACGTGCCGGTGGAAACCAAGCTGAAGCTGATCCACCGGCTGGCTGAATGTGGGCTGCCGGTGGTCGAGGCCACCAGCTTCGTCTCGCCACGCTGGGTGCCGCAGCTGGCCGACGCCGATGAAGTGATGGCGGGTCTCAAGCGAAAGCCCGGGGTGCACTACCCGGTTTTGGTGCCCAATGAAAAGGGCTACGAGCGCGCTCGCGCCGCCGGTGCCGATGAAGTGGCCGTTTTTTCGGCCGCCTCGGAAGCTTTCAACCGAAAGAACATCAATTGCTCGATCGACGAATCGTTCGAGCGCTTCCGCCCGGTGATCGAGCGCGCCAGCGCCGACGGCGTGCGCGTCAGAGGCTACATTTCCTGCGTGCTCGGCTGCCCGTACCAGGGGGAGGTTCCGATTTCGGACGTCGTGCGCGTGGCCGAGGCGCTGACCGAGGCCGGTTGCGACGAAATCTCGCTGGGCGACACGATAGGCACCGGCACGCCGGAGAAGACAGGCGCCATGCTGGACGCCGTATTGAGTTCGGTGTCCGCCGACAAGCTGGCCGTTCACCTGCACGACACCTACGGCCAGGCGCTTGCGAATATTCTGGTGAGTTTGGACAAGGGTCTTCGCATCATCGACAGTTCCGTGGCTGGAATCGGCGGCTGTCCTTACGCCCGCGGCGCCACCGGCAACGTCGCCACCGAGGACGTCGTGTACATGCTCGAAGGAATGGGCCTGGAAACCGGCATCGACTTGAAGGCGCTTTCCCGGGCCGGCAACTGGATTGCCGGCAAGCTCGGGCGCTCCGGCTCGCGCGCCGGCACGGCAATCTACAACAAGTGTTTCGCCGATTAGCCAACCGCGACGGGCGCAACATCTCCGCCCGTTTCGACCAAATATCAAATCCTTTCAGGAGTTGCAAGCGATCATGGAGTCTTCGAATATCAGGGCAATCATCACTGGCGGCGTGTCAGGCCTGGGGCTGGCCGTCGCCAGGCGCTTTGCCGCCGGCGGTGCAAAACTGGCGCTGTTCGACGTCAATGCCGAACAGGCCGAAGCGGCAGTTGCCGAACTTGGCGCGGACAAAGCGAAGTTCTTCCTGACCGACGTCAGCGACGAGCAGAACGTAAGCGACTCGGTCGCCGCGGCGGAAAATTTCCTGGGCCGTGTCGATGTCCTGGTCAACTGCGCCGGAATCCTCGGCGCCGGCCGCGTGCTGGGCAGGAACGGCCCGATGCCGCTGGACCGATTCAAGTCCGCCGTGATGGTCAACCTGGTCGGCAGCTTCAACGTGGCCAAGGCCGCCGCGGACCGGATGCAGCACAATGACGCCAATGACGACGGCGAGCGCGGCGTGATCATCAACACCGCGTCGGTGGCCGCCTGGGAAGGCCAGATCGGACAGGCCGCGTATTCGGCGTCCAAGGGCGGCGTGGTCGGCATGACGCTGCCCATGGCGCGCGAGTTCACCCGCTTTGGCATCCGCGTCAACACGATTGCGCCCGGCGTATTCCACACGCCCATGGTCGACACCATGCCCGAAGACGTGCAGCAGGCGCTGGCCGACTCGGTGCCGTTCCCCAACCGGCTCGGCAAGCCGGAAGAATTCGCCGACCTGTGCGTGCACCTGGTCGAAAACGCCTATTTCAACGGCACTGCCATCCGCCTCGACGGCGCTATCCGCCTGGAACCCAAGTAATGGAAACATTCTCCGAAATCGCCAAATTCGCGCGCGAGCACTTCAACGCGGTGCACGATGAAAAGTTCGTGCTCGGGCTGGAAATTCCCACCGGCCGCGAGGGCCGGCACCAGAGCGTGTTCCTGGCCGAAGTCAAGGACGACAACGACCGGCGCTACCTGCACCTGGAGACCACGGTAGGGCCGCTGGGCCAGCACGACCCGCTCAAGGTCCTGCGCATCAACCTGATGCTGCGCGTCGGCTACCTGGCCGTCGGTGACCTGGAAAGCGTGCCTTTCCTGAAACTCTGCGAAAACATCGACTATCGTTACCTCGGACAGGAACTGCTTCTGGAAACGGTGCGGCAGCTGGCGGAACTGGGGGACGAGATGGAGCAGACGTTGACCCACGGCGGAGACTGGTTCTAGAAAATCCTTGCAGTCCTGCTGCGCGTCCCCCTGGCAGCGTCCGGCGGTGCTCGCAATCCTCGTGCACTTTCATGTGCACTGCGGTTGCTGCGCTCCGGCGTCCACTGCCAGGAAGCCGCTCGCGACGGACTGCAAGGATCTTCTCCGTTGTCCAGCTCTTCTCATGTAGCAAAAAACACTCGGATATACCGCATTGCGGTTACTGCGCGGGCGCCTGGGGGCGTGCGCCTGTAATTCGATTGCGCAATGTGATCGGCCTCACGTTCATGACGCGGTGGGGAAGGGGCGGTATAGTTCGAACTTCGTGTAAACCACCTTCAATGAGGAAAGTTCATGGAAGCGATTCAGCAATACATTCAGAACATCGATATGGCGACGATCCTGGCCTGGGGCTGGAAGA
>CAYYZR010000158.1:0-5631 GCA_964476005.1 uncultured Halomonas sp. | reverse complement strand
GGCAGGTCTACCAGCGCGTGCATCATTTCTGCTCGATCGACATGGGCGCGTTCTATCTCGACATCATCAAGGACCGGCTCTACACCCTGCCCGCCGACCACCCGGCCAGGCGATCGGCCCAGACCGCGATGTTCGGCATCCTGGAGGCGCTGGTGCGCTGGCTCGCCCCGGTCTGCAGCTTCACCGCCGAGGAAATCTGGGGCGAAATGCCTGGACGGGCCAGCGACACCGTGATGCTGGCGACGTGGTGTTCCGACCTGACCGAACTGGCGCCGAAGCAGCGCGCACGCTTCGAGCGCCTGCGCGCCGTGCGCGACGTGGTCGGTCCTCGACTCGAAGCGCTCAGGCGCGACAAGGCGATCGGTTCCTCGCTGGCCGCTGCGGTCACGCTGGAAGCCGACGGTACGCTGGCCGAGGATCTGGCTGCCCTCGGCGACGAGCTGCGATTTTTCCTGTTGACCTCGGAGGCTCGCCTCGGTCCGGTCGATTCGGCCGACGAGGCCACCGAAATCGCCGGTTGCAAGCTGCGCGTGGCGGTCACGCCTACCGATCGTTCCAAGTGCATCCGCTGCTGGCACCACCGACCCGACGTCGGTACCGACCCGGAACATCCCGAGATCTGCGGTCGCTGCGTGCAGAACGTGGCCGGCGACGGCGAACGACGCAACTGGGGCTGACGCGAATGGACACCGCCCATCCCCGGATGACCCTGCCGCGCTTCGGCGCCTGGTTGCTGCTGGCTCTGCTGGTCGTGGCGCTCGACCTGTGGACCAAACACCTCGCGACGACCAATCTGGAACTGTACCGCCCGATCCCGATCACCGACTGGCTGAACCTCACCCTGGCCCACAACACCGGCGCGGCGTTCAGCCTGCTTGCCGACGGCGGCGGCTGGCAGCGCTGGTTCTTCATCGTTTTCGCCTCGGGCATCAGTGTCTTTCTGCTGATCTGGCTGTGGCGCCTGCCGCTGACCGCCCGGGCGCTGCCGGTCTCGCTGATGCTGCTGCTGGGCGGTGCCATCGGGAACCTGGCAGACCGGATTCGGCTGGGCTACGTTGTGGATTTCATCGATGTGCACTACAACAACTGGCACTGGCCGGCATTCAACGTTGCCGATTCGGCAATCGTGATCGGAGTCACGTTGATGCTGATAGAAAGCATGCTGCCTCCGCGCACACCCCCGGGAAAATGACTCATTGCTGCCAGAAAGCATTGTAATCGAGCGCTAAGTGCATGAAAATAGAGCCTCGGGGGATTGGTAGAAGAGGACTACAGGAGAATTTTCATGGCGACTACCCGCGACGAACTTGAAGTCTTTCTGTGGGAAGGAAAGGACAAACGCGGCAAAGTGCTCAAAGGTGAGCGATCGGCGCGCAACCAGACGCTGATCAGGGCCGAACTGCGCAAGCAGGGCATCACGCCTTCACGCGTCCGCAAGAAACCCAAGCCGCTGTTCGGCGGGGCCGGCAAGTCGATCAAGGCGCGAGACATCGCGATATTCACCCGACAACTGGCAACGATGCTCAACGCCGGCATTCCGCTTGTGCAAGCGTTCGGCATCATCGCCGCAGCGGCCGAGAACCCACGGCTGCAAAAACTGATCAATGCCATCCGGATCGACGTCGAATCCGGCGCGACGCTATCGGAATCGCTGGCCAGGCACCCTGCGTACTTCGACGAACTCTACGTCAACCTGGTCGATTCCGGCGAAAGCGCCGGCGTGCTGGATCAGGTGCTCGACAGCATCGCAACCTACAAGGAGCGTATCGAGTCGATCAAGGGCAAGATCAAAAAGGCCCTTTTCTATCCGGCTACCGTGGTCGGCGTCGCCATAACCGTGACCGCGATCCTGCTGGTGGTCGTGATCCCGCAGTTCGAAAGCATTTTCCAGAGTTTCGGTGGCGACCTGCCGGCTTTCACGCGCTTGATCGTCGATCTTTCCGAATCGCTGCAGAGAATCGGCTGGCTTTATCTTCTGATCTTCATTGCCGCCGTCGTCGGGATCATCCAGGCCAAGAAGCGCAGCCGGGCGTTCGGGCATTTTCTCGACCGCGCCAGCCTTAAAATTCCGATCATAGGTGATGTACTGGAAAAGTCGGCGCTCAGCCGCTTCGCCCGCACCCTGGCGACGACCTTTGCCGCCGGCGTGCCACTGGTCGACGCACTCAAGACGGTGGCTGGTGCCACCGGCAATGTCGTGTATGGCGATGCGACGCTGCAGATCCGCGACGATGTGGCCACAGGGCATCAATTGCAATTGGCCATGCAGCAGACAGGCTTGTTCCCGCCCATGGTTGTGCAGATGACCGCGATCGGCGAAGAGGCCGGGTCGCTGGACGCAATGCTGCTCAAGGTCGCCGACTTCTACGAAGAGGAAGTCAACAACACCGTCGATGCGCTTTCCAGCCTGCTCGAGCCGTTCATCATCATTCTTATCGGGACGATTGTCGGCGCCATCGTGGTCGCCATGTACCTGCCCATCTTCAAGATGGCGGCTGTCATGTAATCAATGCAATACCTGGCTGCCCTCCATCCGGCCACGCTGTACGCGCTGGTCATCGTTCTCGGCTTGCTCGTCGGAAGCTTTCTGAACGTTGTCATTCTGCGTTTTCCGGCCGCGCTGATTCACGACTGGAAGTGCCAGTGTCGCGAGCTGCTGGGACTGGACCAGCAGGAACAGGGGCCCGAAGCAAAGCCGGCCGGCGTCGCCAACGGCAGATCGCACTGTCCCGCGTGCGGCCATTCGATCGCCTGGTACGACAACGTCCCGGTCATCAGCTGGCTGGTTCTTCGGGGTCGTTGCCGCAACTGCGGTACCGCCATCTCGATTCGCTATCCTATCGTCGAATTGATCACCGCCCTGCTCTCGGTCATCGTGATCTGGCGCCTGGGTCCGACAGCGGCCGGCGCGGCGGGTTTGCTCTTGACCTGGACGCTGATTGCCGCTGCGGGAATCGACCTCGACCACAAGCTTTTACCCGACCAGCTGACGCTGCCGCTGCTCTGGCTTGGGCTGATTCTGAACGTCTTCGGCGTCTTTACCGATCTCGAGTCGGCAGTCATCGGTGCAATCGGCGGATACCTGGTGCTTTGGCTTGTCTTTCACCTGTTCCGCCTGGCCACCGGCAAGGAAGGCATGGGCTACGGTGATTTCAAGCTGCTGGCCGCCATCGGGGCATGGTTCGGCTGGCAGGTATTACCGACGGTCATCCTGCTCGCCTCGGGCGTCGGCGCGATACTCGGACTGGTGCTGATCGCGCTTCGGAAGATGGGGCGCGAAGTGCCGATTGCCTTCGGCCCGTTCCTGGCAGCCGCCGGCTGGCTGGTACTGGTGGGCGGCGATGCGATCGTCGATTTCTGGCTGTTAATCTAGGAAATCGCTGCAAAGCTGCTGCGCGTGCCGCTGGCGGCGTCCGGCGGTGCTCGGAATCCTCATGTACAACTTCGTACACTGCGGTTCCTGCGCGCCGGCGGCCACCGCCAGCAACCCGCTCGCTACGCTTTGCAACGATTTCCTTCAATTCCGTATCGGACACATATCAATGAATAGAATGGTGCACTGTACGTATCTCGGCCGCGAAGCCGAGGGACTCAAGCGCAAGCCGCTCCCAGGCCAGCTGGGCGAGCGGATCTACAACGAGATTTCGGCCGAGGCCTGGCAGAAATGGCTGGCCCACCAGACCATGCTGATCAACGAGAAAAGACTTTCGCCGATCGACCCGGAGCACCGCAAGTACCTCGAGCAACAGGCCGAGGCGTTCCTTTTCGGCGGCGAAGTGGATGCGGCGGAAGGCTACGTGCCCCCGCCGGAATGATTCCCGCTGGGGCCCAAGGTCAGCGACCGTCGGTTCTGTAAGCGCTGCCGCGCACCGTACCTTCGGCCGGCGGCGACGAGACCGATCGTATTTCCTCGATCAGACAGACGTTTTCGTCCAGCCGCACGCGGTCTGATCGATGGATCAGATTCGGCATCGCCGAGACCAACGCCAGGGTCCTGGCTTCGCGGACATCGCTCATGCACGGATCGCGCGGTCGAATCGCGACCGATTTGCCGCCGTTGAACCGTAGCAGCAGCCAGTCTCGATCCAGCGGCTGCCAGTCGATCAGGTTCGAAAAGCTGACCCTGTCCAACGGCTCGCCCGATTCCGGCTGCCAGTCACCGAAGCTCGGCGGATCGGTCCGGGGTGTCACCGAACAGCCGCCCCCCAGGATAAGAGCCAGCGCGGCCAGCGCAGCAAAACGACTGCAACGGATATCGATCGTTCCTGTCATCATGTTTGAATGTCCTTATTGAGCCTGCCATCAGATTGACAATCATGTATTTGAAAATCAGAAATGCCGAAATGTTCCGCAAGATCGTTTGCGCGCTCGCGGTGATGCTTGTCCCGGCCGCATTCGTCCAGGCGCAGGCACCGGGTGTTGAGAATCCGTCCGGTCGCGGCGCCATGGCACCCGGTCTGACGGCGCTGCCCGGCGGTTCGGCGGCGATCCTGACCTGGATCGAGAAGGACGGCGAGGAGCATGTCTTTAAGCTTAGCCGCTTTGAAGGCGGTAGCTTCGCCGAACCTCGGGATATCGCCCGCGGCGACGACTGGTTCGCCAACTGGGCCGACACGCCTGCCGTCCATGCTCGCGCCGACGGCGTGCTGATCGCCCACTGGCTCGAGAAATCCGCCGAGTCGACCTACGCCTACGATATTCGCGTCACATCCTCGTCCGACGGCGGCCGGAGCTGGAGCGAGGCGAGAACCCCGCACGGCGACGGGACCCCGACCGAACACGGTTTCGTGAGTTATTTTCCCACCGACGGGCAACGTACCGGCATGGTCTGGCTGGACGGCCGCGAAACAGGTTCGGGGGGCAACGGTCACGATCACGCCGGATTGATGACCCTGCGCACTGCCATGATCGGCGCCGACGGCACGCTCGAACCGGACCAGCTTGTAGACGACAGCGTCTGCGACTGCTGTCAGACCGCAAGCGGGACGACCGCGCTCGGACCGATCATTGCCTACCGCAATCGGACCCGGGATGAAATTCGCGACATCGCGGTGGTGCGACGCACCGGAAGCGGATGGACGGAACCGCGCCTGGTGCACGCCGACGGATGGAAGATAAGCGGCTGCCCGGTGAACGGCCCGGCGCTGCTCGCCAGCGGGATGCGGGTGGTCGTTGCCTGGTTCACGATGGCCGACGATGAACCCAAAGTGCGTTTCGCCATCTCGAACGACGCCGGCGCCAGCTTCGGTCCGCCGATCACCCGATCGCCGGGCACGGCGCTGGGACGCGTCCAGCTCGCCTGGCTCGATGACGGGTTCGCCCTGAGCTGGATGGATGAGGATGACGGCGCCAGGCTGCGCGTTGCGCGCTACGCCCGGGACGGAGAACTGCTGGGCGATCTGACACTTGCGCAGATGGACCGGGGGCGCATCAGCGGCTTCCCGCGAATCGTGACCATTGATGATCGACTACTGGTTGCGTGGACGGCCGGCGGCACCTCGAAAGGCCCGGAAAGAGGCACCCGGGTAATGACCGCACTCGTCGACCTGGAGCGGATCGAAAACTGACGCGCATCGGGCAACAGGTGGTTGACTTTTTCGCCGGTTCGCGGTTAAATACCCGGCTTGCAAT
>CAYYZR010000157.1:0-5651 GCA_964476005.1 uncultured Halomonas sp. | reverse complement strand
CGCCTTGCCGACGTTCTTGCGCAGCCGCTTGAACAGCTTGTCGGCGTTGTACTTGGTGTTCGGCGCTGGCACGATTCGGACGCGATTGCGGAAGGCAGCAGAAAGCATACCCAATCTGTAAGCCGATTGTAGGCCGGCCCGAAGCGTGGCGTTGCTCAGCGCTGCCGGTTTCGTCGCGACCGCGTCGTCCCGCTCAGCAGGAGAAATGCCGAACCGGCCACACCGGCGAGCAAGGCCAGCAGTCCGTATCGGTCGAGCACCGGCACCGGTATCGCCGGCGCAGCCGAACAGTCGACCGTGAAAGTCGCCGGCGTATCATCCGATGGATCGCCCGGCGTGACGCCGCCCGAGGCGGAGTCGCTGACCGACTGTCCACTGACGGCGCCCGTTCCGCCGGCAACCGGCTGGTTCGAGAAGGTTTCGCTGGCGCCGGGCTCCAGTGTCAGGTCGACCGTCATTTCAATTGTGCCGATCCCGCCGATCGGAAGCGCATCGGTTCCGGTCAGCAAGGTGGTGTCGGTTCGGCCGTCGAAGCCGGCGTTGACGGTGAAGTCCGGACTTGACACGTCGACAACGGCGAACGGAACCGTGCCGAAGGTGGCCGCCAGATCATCGACCACCTGGAGATTATCCAGGCCTTCGGTTCCGGCGTTATCGACCCGGATCGTGAAGGTCGCCGTTGCGGTATCGCCATCGCAGGCAAGCCCCGACGGCGCCGGGTCGAACGCGGCGATCGACGTGCGGGTCAGCTCGTTTTCCACAGAGACCGAGACGTTGTCGCCGGCCGAGGCACTGAAGCTCGCCGGGTCGATCGCCGGAGTGCCCGGTACAACGTTCCAGGACCACGCGGTGTGCGTCAGCGCCGACATCGGGGCCGGTAGCGCGGTCTCGGAAACGTCGCAGTCGGTGGGAGGCAGCAGCTCGAGGCTGAACGTCTCGCCATCGGCCAGCATGAAAGTGGTATCGAACTGGTCGCGAAGACAGTCGAGCTCGAGCTCGAATTCGCTACCGGGCACGTAGCCTTCCGTCGCCCCGCTCACGATCTTGGAGATTTCGACCGACGGATTCTCGCCGTTGGCGAACGTACACGTCGTCGTGGTCTGCTCGGGAACCTCGATCCCGGCCACGCTTGCCGGCGGGTTGTTGACCCCGGTGGTTCCGCCGCCTTCGAGCCGACAGATGCTTTCGGTCAGGCTGTAGCCCGCCTGGGTTGTCTCGGTGATCGTGTAGGTGCACGCCGTGCCTGAATCATTGGCGCTGGGAACGTCGGTCCAGGTCAGCTCGCTGTCGTCACCGGATCCGGTATCGGCCGGGTTGCCGGGCTGGATGCCGGAAATGTCGCAGCCGGCGGTATCGCTGGCGAGCGTGAAACGCCAGTCCTCGGGCGCCGGACCGCCCTCGACGCTCTTCACCACCCGCAGGTTTCCGAGGGGGGGTGGGCTGAACTCGACCGCGCCGATGTCGACGACGGCGGTGCCCAGACCGATCCCGTCGACAACGCGCGGAAAGCCCGGGCCGCGCTGGTCGGTGATTGGAAGCCCTAATGCGTCGGTGCCGCGGTCGACCGCGACGCCCGGATTGCTGAACAGCCCGGGGATCGGCCGATGGGTCGCGGTCGGCCCGCCGTAGTCGCCCAGGGGCTCGAGCAGCGGCGCATCGGTGAACAGGTTGTTGCTGCCGGAGGTCACCAGGCCGGCCGTATCGACACCCAGCATCGAGTTGTCGGCGTCCAGCGTGAAGAACTCCGGCGCATTGCCGGCCACGGTGATGTCGTCGTCGCCCGTGGCGACGTTGTCCGAGACGATGGTGTTGATCAGCCGCAGGTTGGCTGAACTGCCCCGATTGATATCGAAGCGCCCGGCGATGCCGCCCCCGTCGCCGTCGGCGACATTGTTGGTGATCGTCGAGCTGCTGATGAAGGCGTCGTTGGGCTGGCTGTTGAGATAGATGCCGCCCCCGTGCGCCGGAAACCCGGCCGCGCCGTTGCCCGAGATCGTACTGTTGGTGACGGACACCGGATTGCCGGCCAAGCCGCCGCCGTTATTGGCGTTCTCGGACCGGTTGCCGGACACGGTAACCCGGTTCAGCGTGATGCCGGCGCCTGCATAAAGCCCGCCCCCGTCGCCGCCGGTGCTGGTGTTGCCGCTGACCGTGCAGATTCCGAGAATGATATTGGCGGTGGTCGCCAGTCCGCCGCCGTTGCCGCCGGCGGTGTTGCCGTCGATCGTGCAGGTATCGAAATCCAGTGTGCCGTCGCTGTCGATCGCGCCGCCGGGACCGCTCGTATTGCCGTTGGTCAGCGTCATGGCGCTGATGGCCAGCGTCGCGCCCCCGGTGACCGAGAAGAGCCGGCTGGCGCCGGCACCGTCGAGGATCAGGCCGTCGGCGCGCAGAGCCGGGCCCAGCAGATCGAGGTCGTCGGTGACCGCCAGTTCGCCGTCGGCCAGCGTGATAGTCGCATCGGTCAGGGACGAATCGAACGTGATGCTGCTATGGATTCCGCCGCCGCATTCGCCCACGGCGGCGTCGGTGTTGGCGGCCGCCACCGCTTCGCGCAGGTCGCACGTGCCGTTGCCGGCGAGATTGGGCAATGTATCGTCGAGACTGGATTCGACGAGGATGCTGCCGGCCTGGGCGGCTCCGGCCAGGCCGAGAACGAGGAAAACACACAACACACCGCGATCAGCTATGGACATGACAGATCTCACTTCTCGTTGGATGAAGTCGGCATTAACCCTTTCAAGTTCCGGGCCAATGATCGGTTGTCATTAAAATCAGCAACCTGCATGACAAAGCGGTGCCGGGCGTCTCAGAATCGAGACGCATCGAAACGCCGGGCTCGCCATGCAGATCCAGGTCCTCGACGGCCGGAATTCTCTGCAGGCGAGCCTCGTTTACCCCGCGGGTTTCGAAACACCACCGTTACTGGTTGTTGCCCAGGTCCGCGCCTCTTCCGAAATAACCCACCGCGACTTCCGCTGTGATGTTGTCGCGGAACCGCACCGCGGATCCCCCGAACAGCACGAAGCCGGTATCGACCTGCTGGACCCGGTTAGCGACGACCAGGTTAGCGTTGCCGCCCGCGGTGACGACGCCGAGGGAAAGAACAAAAGTCGCCATCAAGCGGAACGTGATTCGAAGGTCCATCGCCCTGATCTCCTTGGAATAGTGAAAATCGATTGCGACCCTGGCTCGTCTACTGCTCGGTTGAATCCGGCCTCAGAAATCAGCGCGATTTCGCGGAAGCAATGAAACATGCGTCGCCGATTTCCTGTTGGTGGCGAACCGGGTCGCCGGTTGCCTCTGTACCGTCGATCTGCAAGACCCGCGCCAGTTTGTAAGCAGGCTATGGAAATCAATAACTTGTCAGGAATTCTGCGAGTTAGTGTCTCCAGGCCGAGACGGCATGTCTCGGCGTTTGGCTCCTTGGCGAAAATCGGCCCACTAGCTCCGCCTGCGGCCCCGGGTTCGATCGGGTTATTCGAATCCGTCGAGAAACAGCAGATCGCCGTCGCCGAAGATCGCGATGGCACGGTATGGCTGGTCAACCAGGATCTGGCACGCGCCTGTCCCGGACGGGGCGCAATCTGCGCGCCAGCCAAAGAACGTCGATGAGCCCCCGGCTATGGCGTTTAGGGTTATCAGCTCTCCGGTTTCAAAACTAGCGCTGCAGTCACCAGGACAGTCGATGCCTGACGGTGTGCTCTCAACCATGCCGATGCCATTGCCCTCGATCTCGACGTCGACCGAATAGGAAACGGTCGCAGGCTCGAACGTCGCTTGTACCGAACGGGCCTGGTCCATCGTGACCTGGCAAGCGCCGGTACCGGTGCAGTCGCCGGCCCAGCCGTCGAATGTGAAGCCCGGGTCGGCCGCCTGACTGATCGTCACGAGTGTGCCCTCGGCATAGTCCTCGCTGCAGTCGCCCGGGCAGGCGATGCCGCCCGGCGAACTGGTGACGCTGCCGCTGCCGGAGATCTGGATGGTCAGCGGATAGACGATCTGGGTGAACGTTGCTGTGACCGATCGAGCCTGGTCCATCGTGAGCTGGCAGGCGCCGGAGCCGGTGCAGTCGCCGGCCCAGCCGTCGAATGTGAAGCCCGGGTCGGCCGCCTGACTGAGCGTCACGAGTGTGCCCTCGGCATAGTCCTCGCTGCAGTCGCCGGGACAGTCGATGCCGGCCGGCGAACTGGTGACGCTGCCGCTACCTGTGACCTGCACGCTCAGCGGATGGACGATTTGGCTGAACGTCGCGGTGACGGAGCGGGCCTGGTCCATCGTGACCTGGCACGAGCTGGTTCCGGAGCAGTCGCCGGACCAGCCGTCGAAGGTGAAGCCGGGGTCGGCGGACGACGAGAGCGATACCACAGTGTCCTCGGCGTAGTCCTCGCTGCAGTCGCCGGGGCAGTCAATGCCGACCGGCGAACTGGTGGCGCTCCCGCTGCCCGAGACCTGCACCCCGAGGGGGTAGGTTGGCGGTTCCGCCGCCTCGGTCGCGCCGATGTCGCAGCGTGTAGTGCCGTCCAGGTCACCGTCGGTTTCGCGCGCCAATCCGCGCTGATCGGTCGTCAGCGCGACACCGTCGGCGCGCAGGCAGCCGCCGGGATTTGCCGCATCCAGCAGCGGGCTGCCGGCCTGCGGTAACCGAGTTCGTGTCGGCCCGCCATTGTCGGCAATGCTTCCAAGTACCGGTGAAAGCGGGCCGGTCAGGTTGCCGGTCTGGTCGCCGGTGATCGCGCCGAAGGTGCAGTCGTTGACGACGCCGATCAGGTTGTAGCCGTCGCTGACCAGTTGGTCGGCACAGTCCGGCCCGGAGCCGCCGGGTGCGCTGTTCTCCGCGACGATCGTGTTGCGCAGCAACAAGTCCTGCGCCTGGCCGGCGATCCCGCCGCCGCGGCCGCTTACGCCGTTGCCGTTTGCGCTGTTCTGCGTAATCGTGGAACTTGCGATCGTTGCTGTGTTCGGCAACGCATTGACGATCCACAGCGCGCCGGCGTCGTCTCCGGCGGCATTGCCGTGAAATGTGCTGTTGGTGATCTGGACGTCTGATTCCGACAGGAATGCCGCGCCGCCGCTGCCCGCGGCGTCGTTGTTCTCGAACGTCGAGCGCCGGATCCGTATCGCGTGGCTCGAAGAAGCGCTGTGAATCGCGCCGCCGTTGCCCGAGCTGGAATTGCCGCTGAACGTGGTATCGACCACCGAGAGCCCGATGATCTCGCCCGGATCGAAGATGCTGGGCAGGAACAGGAAGATCGCGGCGCCGTTGCCGCCGGCGTTGTCGACGAATTCGCTGTTCGTGATGTCGACGATCGCGGGTCCGTTGGCTGCGATGACCGTCAAGCCGCCGCCGGCGGCGTTCGTCATCTGGTTGTTGAAAAAGCGGCAGTCGTCGATCGTGAGTGTCGTTCCTCCCGTGTCGCCGCGGAAGACGATCCCGCCACCGCCGTTCTGGGCCGTGGTGTCGCGGATGCCGCAGTCGCTGAGGGAGAGATCGGCCGCCGTTGTCATCCGAAGCGCCGCATTGCCCGTTCCACCGGCCTCACGAAGCGTCAGTCCGCTGACGATCAGGTCCGACGCCGAGGTCAGTATTCCGCCCGTGCCGTTGCCCCGAATCGTCAGTCTCGTGCGGCCCGGACCGGTGATCACAAGCG
>CAYYZR010000156.1:0-5701 GCA_964476005.1 uncultured Halomonas sp. | reverse complement strand
CTTCGTCGGGCTCGATCGCCTGCCCGTCCAGCAGCGTGATCCGGTCGCCCGGCCGCGCTCGGCGCACCCGGATGCCGCCTTCGATGATGCCGGCGTCGAAAGCGTGCATCGGCTGGCCCAGCTCGAGCAGCACGTAGTTGGTGACGTCGACGATCGGGCCGCGCGACCTCAGGCCCGAGCGCTCGAGGCGCTCGACCATCCAGACCGGGGTTGTGGCTTGCGAGTCGATACCGCGAACCAGTCGTCCGACGTAGCGCGGGCAGTCGGCCGGATCCAGCAGTTCGATCTCGATGCCGTCGTCCAGTACAGGCGCGACCTTGACGCTTTCGGGTTCTCGAAATTCCAGCGATTCGGCCGCCGCCAACTCCCGTGCAATGCCGCGAATCGACAGGCAATCGGCACGGTTGGGGGTCAGGTCGACCTCGATGGCGTGATCGGGCAGACTCAGTGCGTGTGCAAGCCCAGCGCCTGGCTGAAGGGTTTCCGGTAGTTCGAGCAGGCCGCTGGCGTCTTCACCCAATCCGAGTTCGGGCGCAGAACACAACATGCCGCGCGATTCGACGCCGCGCAGCTTCGCCGGCTTGATCTTCAGCCCGTTGGGAAGCGTGGCCCCGACAGTCGCCAGCGGCGCCTTGAGGCCTGCGCGGGCGTTCGGCGCACCGCACACGATCGTGACCGGCGCGTCGGCACCGTAGTTCACTTCGCAGACCCTGAGCCGGTCGGCATCGGGATGCGGCCCGCATTCAACAATCTCGCCGACGACCACCCCGTCCAGGCCGGTCCCGATGGTCGCGAGCTCGTCCACTTCGAGCCCGGCGGCGGTCAATCTGTCGGCGACGCTCTGGGCGTCCAGGTCGGTCGGCACCCACTGGCGCAGCCAATTCAAGCTGAATCGCATCGGATTCCCCGTTTGTTCACTTGTCTCCGGCCCGGCTAGCGGAACTGGGCCAGGAAGCGCAAATCGTTGTCGAAAAACAGTCTCAGGTCGTCGACCCGGTAGCGCAGCATGGCGAAGCGCTCCACGCCCAGGCCGAACGCGTAGCCGGTGAATCGCTCGGCGTCCACGCCGCAGTTCTCCAGCACGTTCGGGTGCACCATGCCGCAGCCGAGCACTTCGAGCCAGCGACCTGGAGTGCCGTCAGCGTTTCGCCAGCGGATGTCGACTTCGGCCGAAGGCTCGGTAAACGGAAAGTAGGAGGGTCGCAGGCGCATTTCGAGCTCGTCTTCGAAATAGGTATTGACGAAAGTCGAAAGCAGCCCCTTGAGATCGGCGAAGGTCACATCCTCGTCGACCAGCAGCCCCTCGACCTGGTGGAACTGCGGCGTATGCGTCTGGTCCGAATCGGATCTGAAAACACGGCCCGGCGCGACGATTCGCACCGGCGGCGCCTGCTCCTTCATCACGCGAATCTGGACCGGCGAGGTGTGCGTTCTGAGCAGCCGCCCGTCGGGAAGATAGAAGGTGTCGTGCATGGCCCGCGCCGGATGGTGCGGCGGAAAGTTCAGGGCTTCGAAGTTATGGTAATCATCCTCGACCTCCGGCCCGTCGGCCACCGCAAACCCCAGACCCCGAAAGATCGAAAGGATGCGGCTCATGGCGCGCGTGACCGGATGCGGACCGCCGGGATCGACGGCGCGTCCCGGCAACGTCACGTCAAGGGTTTCGGTCGCAAGGCGCCGATCGAGTTCGGCGCGTTCGAGTTCCGCCTTGCGAGCCTCGAGGCGTGTCGACAGCTCGCGCTTGAGTTCGTTGACGGCCTGGCCGGCCTCGCGACGGGCTTCGGGCGGCAACTGGCCGAGATTCTTCAGCTCGGCGGTCAGCCGGCCCTTCTTGCCGAGCCAGCCGACGCGCACGTCGTCGAGTGCGCGCAAGTCGTCGGCGCCGGCGACGTCGGCCAGCGCGCGTTCGCGCATTGCATCCAGATCGGGACCGGCCACTGCTGGCGGCCGGTCAGGACAGCTGGGACTGGGCTTTCTCGGCCAGCGCCTTGAACGCGACCTTGTCGTTGACGGCCAGCTCGGCCAGCATCTTGCGATCGATGCCGATCTCGGCCTTCTTCAGGCCGTTGATGAAGCGGCTGTAGGACATGCCGTGTTCGCGCGCGGCCGCATTGATCCGCTGGATCCAGAGGCGGCGAAATTCGCGCTTCTTCTGGCGACGGTCACGGTAGGCGTATTGCCCCGCCTTGATGACCGCCTGCTTGGCAACCCGAAATACCTTGCGACGGGCGCCGTAATAACCCTTGGCCCGGCTCAGCACCTTGCGGTGGCGACGGCGGGCGACTACTCCACGTTTTACTCTTGCCATTGTCTTGTTTCCTGTCTCTTAAAGAACGAATCGATTACGAATGAAACTTCGATTACAACTTCGGCAGCATCTTGCGAATCGCCTTCTCGTCGGCGCTCGCTACCATCGAAGTCGAGCGCAGGCGACGCTTGCGCTTGGTGTCCTTCTTGGTCAGGATGTGGCTGTGGAATGCATGCTTGCGCTTGATGCGCCCGCTTCCGGTGGCGCGGAACCGTTTGGCGGCACCGCGGTTCGATTTCATCTTGGGCATGTCGTACTCCTCTTGGTAATGCCGGTTCCGCAGCGGCTTGACGGCTTGCTTGCCGAAAAGCGCTTGTGCTTGTTGCCTTCTGGACAATCGTCTCAAAGGCTGCCCTGAGGCTGCGGTCAGGCTTGTTTTGTCAAGCCCCCTAGTATAGTGGCTTTAGATACGGCGTGTCCATACCAAGCGTCTGAAAAAGTGTTCACGGTTGGCGCGACGACGCGGCTGGCGTACCATCTCCGTCAACGCCGCCAGAACCAGCCGGGCTCTCCGAATCGTCGATGAAGCAATGACTGCGACAAAGCCGACAAACTCGAATGCCGAACTCGTCAGGGCGCCCGACCGGGACGGAGCTCTGCTGGCGCGCGGCGACTGGACGCTGGCGAATGTCGAAGCTCTCAGCGACCAGGTCGACGCCCTTGCCGGACGCGAAATGCGGCTCGACGCCAGTGGCATTTCACGACTGGATGCCTCGGGCGCTCTGCTGCTGGAGCGGCTGTTGTGCCGAACCGGCCAGAATCCGGCAGAGTCCGGTCTGGCCGGTCAGTGGCGCACGCTGTTCGAGGCCGTCGATGCGGCCTGCGACGACGAGCACGAGCCGAAACCGCCCGCCGAACCGCAATGGCGCCAGATACTGGCCCGCATCGGTCGCGCCACGGTCGAAGTCGGGCAAAGCACCCGCGAACTGCTTAATTTCATGGGCATCACGATCCATCGCTTTGCGCGCACGGTAGCCCAACCCTGGCGCCTTCGCCTGACGTCGACCGTTTATCACATGGAGCAGACCGGGCTGGATGCCGCACCGCTGCTGATGCTGCTTTCGGGGCTGATCGGCGCAGTCGTCGCGTTTCTGGGCGCAACCGTGCTGCGGGACTTCGGGGCTGAACTGTTCGTCATCGATCTGGTGACCTTCGCCTTCCTGCGAGAATTCGGTGTTCTGCTGACGGCCATCCTTCTGGCCGGACGCACGGCCAGCGCCTTCTGCGCTCAGATCGGCATGATGAAATCGCGCGAGGAAATCGACGCCATCCGCGTGCTGGGTCTCGATGAAATCGAAGTCCTGGTCCTGCCGCGACTGATCGCCCTGCTGATCACCCTCCCCTTGCTTGCATTCATCGCCACGATAGCCGGCCTCGTTGGGGGGTTGGTCGTCTCGGTGCTGTCGCTGGATATCAATCTCACGCTTTACCTGGACCGCGTGCAGCAGACGGTGACCCTCAAGCATTACCTCGTGGGCATGCTCAAGGCCCCGATATTTGCCGTGGTGATTGCGCTGATCGGCTGTCTGGAAGGCCTGCGGGTCGCGGGTACCGCTCAATCGGTGGGCGAACATACGACGACCGCCGTGGTTCGAAGTCTGACCATGGTCATCGTCATAGACGCCCTGGCCGCGGTGTACTTCATGGAGATCGGTTGGTAATGTCCGACGAACACACGCCAGAATCGCCAGCGAAACCGGCGCCGGAGCACACCGAGGACAACGGCCGGGAAATCGAAACGGCGATCCGCGTTCGCGGTCTTTGCAACCGGTTCGGTTCGAACATCGTTCACCGGGCACTGGATCTGGACGTGCGGCGTGGCGAGATTCTCGCGGTGGTCGGCGGTTCGGGCAGCGGCAAGTCGGTACTGATGCGTTCGATCCTGGGACTGCTGCGACCGGACGACGGCGATATCCAGGTTTTCGGACAGCGCCTGGAAGATACCGAAGAGGCTCAGAAGCTGATGTCCCGCCGCGCCGGGGTGCTCTTCCAGGACGGCGCGCTGTTTTCGTCGTTGACCGTGCTGGAAAACGTCGAAGTGCCCCTCAAGTCGCACCGCCCGGATCTGCCAGCACAATTGCGGCGCGACCTGGCCCGCTCGAAGATTCAGCTATCGGGCCTGTCGGCGTCGACAAGCTCCAGGATGCCGTCGGAACTTTCCGGCGGCATGCGCAAGCGGGTCGCACTTGCCCGGGCCCTCGCGCTCGAGCCCGAACTGCTTTTTCTGGACGAACCCACTGCCGGCCTGGACCCGATCGGCGCAGCGGATTTCGACCGACTGCTCTTCACGCTGCAGCGGGCGCTTGGGCTTACGGTGTTCTTGATTACACACGATCTCGACACCCTGTACGCCATTTGCGACCGAGTCGCGGTGATCGCCGAGCGGAAGATCCTGGCGGTGGCCGCGCTGGACGAGATCGAGAAACTCGACCACGAGTGGATCCGCGATTATTTTCACGGGCCCCGAGCACGCGCCGCCCGAAACGCAGAGACTGCCACGGACACGCGGACAGACCAGCCGAACCCGTGATTATCGGGTCGAAGGAGCACCAGACATGGAAACGAAAGCCAACTACGTCGTCATCGGCGCTTTCACGTTCACGATCGCGGTCGCCGTCGTGCTGTTCGGTCTTTTTGCCGCCCGCTACGCCACCGACAGTGCCTGGAACCGCTACCAGATCGTTTTCAACGAATCGGTCATCGGGCTTTCCGACGGCAGCCCGGTGCTCTACAACGGCGTCAACATCGGGCGCGTGACCGAACTCGAACTCAATCCCGAGGACGTCCGCCAGGTCCTGGCCACGATCGAGGTCCAGGCCCAGGTTCCGGTGCACGAAGACACGGTGGCAACCATCCGCCTCACGGGCCTCACCGGCACCGCTGCGATCCAGCTCAGCGGGGGCAGCCCCGGCAGTCCGCTGCTGAAGTCTTCCGGTGACGAACCTGCACGGATACAGTCGGTTTCGTCACCGCTCACCCGCCTGCTTGAATCTTCCGAGGGCATCGTCGTGACCGCCAACGGCGTGCTCAACCAGATCGACAAGCTGGTCCGCGACGACAATCTCGAGCGCATCGACGCCACGCTGGCGTCGCTGGAACGCTTCAGCGGCGCGCTGGCCGAACCGACCAGCGCGCTGAACCGGCTGCTTGCCAACACCGCCGACGCCAGCGATTCGCTGCCGGAATTGCTGGCGCGGTTCGACACCACCATCAAGCGCTTCGACGCGCTGGTATCGGACATCGATCGGGGGCTGGTCCAGGATCTGCCCGAACTCAAGTCCAGGCTTGGCGGAACGCTGGCCAATCTCGAATCTCTTTCGAGTCGCATCGATGCCATAGTCGCCAGCAACCAGGACGAGCTCAGTCAGATCGGCGGCGTCGGAATGCGCCAGG
>CAYYZR010000155.1:0-5706 GCA_964476005.1 uncultured Halomonas sp. | reverse complement strand
CGGAACGAGCGCGGCCCGTGGCTGGTAGTCGGGTTCGAACCGGCCTTTGTTCACGCTTTCAACGGCGACTTCGACGCCGCGCTTGACGTACTCGAAGAACTCGTGGACAACGGCTGGCGCTACTACTGGTGGGTGCTCGAACCCTATCCGATTTTCGAGCCCATTGCCGACCATCCGCGCTTCCGCGCGCTGCAGGAAAAGCTCGAAGCCGGCGTGCGCGAGCAGCGCGAATGGTTCGAAGCTCGCCGGAATGAACCGCTGATTTAGCCCTTCCCGTCAGCCGGCCGGGGCGAAGCGCAGAGCCGGGATCTCGACACGCAGGCACCGCTGCATACACGCCGCAAAAGGGCATTTCCCGACACCCGCCCGGCCGCGATGACGTCCGGGAAAAGCGAAACCGTCTATTGCCACTGCCCCCTGCATTCGACCAGGAAATCGACGAACGCCCGCACCTTGCCCGGCAGTTCGCGGCGTGACGGGTAGACCACCGCCAGCGTCACCGGCGGGGCGGCCGAGTCCGGCCAGATCTGTTCGAGTTCGCCGCTGGCGATCGCATCGCGCAGGAACAGCCGAGGCATGCGCACGATGCCGCAGCCGTCGATGGCCGCCCGGCGCAACGTGTGGTCGTCGTTGGTGTGCAAGCCGCCGTTGACGGCAACGGTCAGCGCCTGGCCGCCGACGTCCAGCGCCGTCCACTCGCGCGGCTTTGCGCTGCCCGTGTAGATGATGCATTCGTGGTCGCTGAGCTGCGCCGGCGAATCCGGCCGGCCGTTGCGCCTAAGATAGGCCGGCGCGGCGCAGAACACCATGGGCACCTCGGCAAGCGTGCGCATCACCAGCGTCGAATCGACCGGCGCGGAGATGCGGATTGCCGCGTCGAAGCGCTCGCGGACCAGGTCGACGAAGCGGTTGGAATGGACCACTTCGAGCATGATCTCGGGAAAGCGGCGCCGGAATTCGCCGACGTGTCGCGACAGGATCTCGGCGCCGAAGAACGTCGGCGCGCTGATGCGAAGATGGCCGCGCGGCCGGTCGGCGTGTTCGGACACGTCGCGTGCGGCCTCCTCCAGCGCCTCGATGGCCTGGCCGGCCCGGGCGTGAAATGCCGCGCCGGCCTCGGTCAGCGTCTGCCGGCGCGTGGTGCGATGAAGCAGCCGAACCCCCAACGCGCTCTCGAGTCGGCTGACCGCCTTGCTGACCGCGCCCTTGGACAGCGAAAGCGCATCCCCGGCCGCGGTGAAGCTGCCCGCCTCCACCACTCGGCAGAACACCACCATGTCGTCGATCGAACCTTTCACGAGCGCGTCTTTTGTTTCCTTGAAGAAACAATATTATTCCATAAACCCTGTCGATCTTTCATCTGGAAACAAATAAGCTGATCTCCGACGTCGCGAGAAACACGCGCACAACCTGAACCCAACCCTGGAGATCACGAAATGAACCGAATCATCGACAACCCGCAACCCGCATTTCCGCGCCGCATCGACCACGGCATCGCCCTGCTGCGAATCAGCTTCGGGCTGATGCTGTTCGCCCACGGCTTGGTGCTGAAGTTCATGACCTTCGGCCTGGCCGGCACGGCCGGTTTTTTCGAGTCGATCGGCTTTCCCGGCTGGACCGCCTACGCGGTATTCGCCGCCGAGACCGTCGGCGGCCTGGCGCTGATCGCCGGCATCGGCACCCGCTGGGTATCGGTCGCCATCCTGCCGGTATTGCTCGGCGCGCTTTACGTGCATCTCGGAAACGGCTGGGTCTTCAGCAACGCCGGCGGCGGCTGGGAATACCCGCTGTACCTGGTCGTGCTGGCTGTCGCGCAGTTCCTGCTCGGTGCCGGCGCATGGTCGCTGGACCGCAAGCTTGGCCTGGAGCAGGCCCCGGCCTGATTCCCGACGAGGAAACCAACCCCTCCGGCCACGCCCCGCGCGGCCGGAGCGAATCCCTCCTTCATCATCCCGGCCGGAGCGAAGCGTAGAGCCGGCATATCGAGACCCACCCCCATCGCCGACAAATTCCAGGGATCCCGGATATCGCTCGCGCGATTCCGGGATGACGGCGTCTGGATCGGAATCCCGGCCAGGGCGAGTCCCGTCTTCTTCATCCGGCCTGGGCGTCGGCAAAAATTGTGAAACAGCCCACAACGCAATATACTCGGGACGACCCGGCCTGAACTTCGAATTCATGCGCCGTGAAGCCATGATCGAGTGATTCGCCATTCCGATCATCGGTCGCGACATCAGCCGATTGCCAACGACGCGCGGAGAACGCATGGCCACCGAACGCTCCAAAGTCGGCCGAACGCTGGGGGAATTGCGACGGAGACACGTCTTTCGTGTCGTCGGCGTTTATGCGATCGCGGCCTGGGGCCTGCTGCAGGTGGCCGACGTGGTCCTTCCCGCGCTGCTGATCCCGTCCTGGGTGATGACGCTGCTGGTCGTACTGGTGATCGCCGGCTTCCCGTTGACCGCCGTGCTTGCCTGGGTGTACGACATCACGCCCGAAGGCGTCGTGCGCACCTCCGACAGCGGGGACGCGCCTGGCCTGGACCGCGTGATGCCGATGCGCTGGAACTGGCGCTGGATCGACTACCTGATCATCGCCGGACTATTGACGATACTGGCCTTCGTACTCGCGCGCGGACCCGACGGCAACTCACGGGATCTGCCCGAGCGTTCCATCGCCGTGCTACCGTTCGCCGATCTCAGTCCCGAGCAGGATACCGGCTACTTCTGCGACGGCATGGCCGAAGCCATCCTCGATGCGCTGGCGCCGCTGTCCGGACTCCAGGTGGCGGCGCGCACATCTTCTTTTTCGTTCAGGGACAGCGACGCGGACGTTCGCGAGCTCGCCCGCACCCTGGGCGTCGGCACCTTGCTGGAAGGCAGCGTGCGCAAGGACGGCGACCGGATTCGCGTCAGCGCGCGCCTGGTCGACGGCCGCACCGGCCACCAGCTCTGGAGCGAGACCTACGATCGCATGCTCGAAGACGTCTTCGCCGTCCAGGACAGCATTTCCCGGGCCATCGTCGACGTACTCCGGGTCCAGGTGCTGGATGAAGCGAAGCTGGTCGAAGTGCCTACCGACGACCAGCGCGCCTACGAGGAATACCTGCGCGGTCGCGATCAGCTCAGGAACGGCAATACCGTCGAAGACTACGCCCAGGCCGTCGAGCGATTCGAGCGCGCGCTGGTGCTGGACAGCGGCTTCGGCCTGGCGCGGGCAGGCATCTGCACCGCCTACTGGCAGCAGTACGAGCTGGTCGGCGACAGCGAGCTGGCCGAACGGGCCATTGCCGCCTGCCGCGAAGCGGAAGCCGGCAGCGACCGGGCCGAAACCCTGGTCGCGCTCGGCAATGTCTATCGAGAAACCGGCCGGGTGGTCGAATCGCGCGAGTTGCTGACGCGTGCGCTCGAAGCCGAACCCAACAATGCCAACGCCCACGCAGGGCTGGCCCAGTCCATGCGCATCGACGGCGAGCTGGAGGCGGCCGAGCACCACCTCGGGCGCGCCATCGATCTGGACCCGGCCTACTGGCGTCACCACATGGCAATGGCGCGGGTCATGTACGAACAGGGCCGCGTCGACGAAACCATCAACGACCTGCAGCAGGCCATCCGACTGGCGCCGAACAACCCCGTACCGTACGTCAGCCTGGGCGCCATCCATTACTACGAGGGCGACTACCTGCGCGCCGCGGAAATCAATCGCCAGTCGCTGGAGCGCAACCCGACGCCCAGGGCCTATTCCAACGCCGGCAGCTACTATTTCTACGCCGGCGAATACGCCCAGGCCGAAGCCATGTATCGGCGCGCGCTCGAACTGTTCTCGCCCGGCGACTTCCGCTGGCACGGGTTTCTGGCCGAGGCGCTCGAAATGCAGGCCGACAACGACCCGCGGGAAATCGCCGAGCAGTACGAGCAGGCGACCCGCCTGGGTTACGAACGGCTGGAGGTGAACCCCGCCGACCACGAAGCACGCAGCCTGGTGGCCGGCTACCTGGCCAAGACCGGTCGGCAGGCCGATGCTGTGTCGGAACTCGAACGCCTCGAGCAGATCGAGGACATGGACATGTTTGCCCACCGCGCCACCGGCTTCGCTTACCTGGAGCTCGCGCAAACCGAGAAAGCCGTCGACCACTTCGAAGACGCCGTGGCCAAGGGCCTGCCGACGCAGGACCTGGCCGGCGATCCCCGCCTGCGGTCGCTGACCGATAACCCAAGATTCCTGGCGCTGGTCTCCGACAGCGCCGATTCCGCTTCCGACCAACAGGGAGACAACCAATGAAACAACCCACACTATCTGTATCCAACCTGGCGAGGGGACTTGCGCTGATCGCGCTGGTGCTGTTCCTCGGCCTGGGCCTGACGGCCTGCACTGAGACCGACCAACCCGAGCCGCCGCAAGACGTTCCACCGCCGCCACCGCCGCCGCCACCGCCGCCGCCACCACCGCCTTCTCCGCCGGCGCCGGATCAATGCCCGCCCAACTGCACACTGACCGTGACGCTGCCGGCCGATACCAGCAAGGCGCCGACGGCTTCGCTCCAGACCTTGCGCGCCCAGGCCGGCGCCAGCGTCACGATAGTCCTGGTCGACCAATCCAATCGCCCGGCCAAGGCCGCCACGGTGCTGAAGTTTCCCGGTGAAACGCCGTTCCTGAATGCCGGCGGTCAACCCATGCAGGTGGTCAACTTGAATCCCGGCAAGCGGGCGATCACGGTTCGCGATTACGACGACGCCGTTTGCCGCGAAGCCGACGGAGGCTGCAAGTACGACGTCGTCAACCGAGGCGATGGCGAACGCCCGGTGCTCGATCCGCGCGTCATCATCTGGCAATAGCGGTCAGGTAAATCACCCCACCGGCGACCGCACGGTCGCCGGTGGCATCCCGCAAATGACGCAGGCCCGACGGCCCGCTTCAGTCTTCCGGCTGCAGATACTTCGCCAACCAGGCGTGCACCTCGTCCCAGAAGTACTTCGCTTCCTTGCCGGCCATGATCCAGTGGTCTGCGTCGTGGAACACCAGCAGCTTCGACGGCACCTGCAGGCGCTGCAGGTAGGTCCAGGCGGCAATGGTCTGGTTCAGCGGCACGCGGTAGTCCTTCTCGCCGATGGTCAGCATGGTCGGCGTCGAGAACGCCGGCGCGTAGGTCGACGGGCTCTGCGCTTCCCACACCTCGCTGTCGCCCCACGGCGGGCCGCCGTTCATCCGCTCGCGATGATGGATCGAGTCGCTGGTCGCCCACTGGCCTTCCAGGTCGATCAGCCCGGCGTGGCCGACCAGCGCGTCGAAGCGGTCGGTGGTGGCCAGCAGCCAGTTGACCAGGTGCCCGCCGTAGCTGGCGCCGGTGGCGGCCTGGCGCTCGGGGTCTATGAAGTCGAAGCGCTCGATCGCCGCGTCGGCGGCCTCGATCAGCTCCTCGCCCGGGGTCTTGAGCGGATCGCCCTCGATGTTGCGCGAGAACTCGGCGCCATAACCAACGGAACCGGTGTAGTCGGTCAGGAGCACCACGTATCCCGGGGAGGCCAGCAGGTGCGGGCTCCAGCGTACGTGATCGGCATCCAGCGACGAACTGAACGGCCCGCCGTGGATGAACAGCACCAGCGGGTACTTCCTGTTCTCGTCGAAGCCGGGCGGCAGGGCCAGCCAGTTGTGGATGCGACGACCCTGGCCGGACGTGAACCAGAAGCTCCGGAACTCGGGCCGATC
>CAYYZR010000154.1:0-5733 GCA_964476005.1 uncultured Halomonas sp. | reverse complement strand
AATTTCCGGATTTGCGAGGCGCGCCTCAGTTCGGCGTCGGAATCGCGATCCGGCACGACGCTGATAGGAATGTCGCGGGGTGGCGTCCTCTGTTTTGCATGTGTAGAAAAGCCAAGACACCAATTGGCGCCGATCCCGAGTCAAGCTCGATTCAAGTCTTTTCCGGCTTGTCGGGATCGGACGTGCCAGGCTCCTGAATCTCGGGCGTTCACTGGTGCGGGTTGTCGAACAATGGCGCCTTGCAGCAAGGTTTCGAGGATCTTCAGGGTCCGCAGATCTGCGTTAGCATGACCGAATGAATTCATTGACTTCGATAGACGCCGTGACCGGCATCATCCAGGCGTCGCTGACGCCGGTGTTTCTGCTGGTTGCCATAGGCAGCTTCCTGAACGTGCTGTCGGTGCGGCTTGGGCGCATCATCGACCGCAAGCGGGCCGTGGTCGGCCAGCTCGGGGGAGCCGCAGACGCTGGACTGGATTCGCGCATGGCAGGCGAGACCGCCCGGTTGCGCAGGCGGTCCGGACTTATCCTGTGGTCGATTCGGTTGTGCGTATCAAGCGCCGTATCGATATGCATCGTGGTTGTCGCCCTGTTCCTCGACGGGCTCGCAACAGCCGGGCTGGAAATCTGGATTGCGGGGCTGTTCATGCTGGCGATGCTGTTTATTACCGGCGGCCTGGCCTGTTTGCTGGTAGAAGTCGGTATGGCTGCGCGACAGGTGCGGGAAACGGACGCCGGCTAAATGTGTCGCTTGGGCGGCCGGTAATGACGAGTTGCAAGTCGCGCGTCGACGGTGACATGATTGTTTTTCCAATTTCACTCATTGGCCTGGAGTATTTCCGATGTCGCGATCCATCCTGATGTTTCTTCTTGCCTGCAGCGCCGGACTGGCATTTTCCGAAGAGATCGAGACTGTGCGGTCCTGGGATCACTACCGCGAACTCATGCTTGCGGATGGAAGCTCTGCCGACGCGGCAGAAGCGCGTATTTCAAGAATGCTTTCGAGCCTGAGATCGATGGATCGCTCTGCCGGAAGCGACCGTATCGGGGTGCCGGCGCCGTCGTTCGAGTTCGATGGTTGGCTCAATTCCGAGCCGCTGTCGCTGAAAGCGCTGCGGGGGCGGGTGGTGCTGGTGCGCTGGTGGACCGAGACATGCCCTTTCTGTGCCAGCAGCGCACCCGCGCTTCGTGCGATCGACGCGCAGTACTCGCCGCTGGGGCTGACGGTCATAGGGGTATATCACCCCAAAGCCGAGCGTGACGGGCCGCTCGATGTAGCGCGCGTGGAACGTGCGGTCGCAGCGCGGGAACTCGATTTCCCGATTGCCATCGACTGGGACTGGCGCAACGGCACGCTGAAAGACTGGTGGCTGACCGGCCCCGATCGGCCGGCCACTTCGGTGACTTTTCTGCTCGACAGGTCCGGCGTCATCCAATTCGTTCATCCGGGCATGGAGTATCACGACCCGAACGGGTTGGCAGGGCACGCGATGTGCGCGGCCGACATGACCGGCATCCGCTCCGAGATCGAACGCCTGCTCGCACAGTAGGCAAAGATACCGGGATACGCTTATGCTGAAGCGCCAAACAAGTGGCTGTCTGAACTCGGTTGTTTCCCTGTCGACCCGACTGTTCGTGAATAACGCGGAAATCCGTACCTTGGCGGAGAGCGTATGGGGCGGGGCGTCCAGACCGGCCACTGACTTGGCCTGAGCACGGCCGCAGCATACCGGTGTGCTTTACAAGGCGCTTTCACAGCGTCCGGCCTGGTTTCCGCCGAACTATGCGCACGGTACACTAGGAGTCCCCGGCCACGCCGGCATCCTGCATCTTGCTGCGAATGCTTTCCAGTCGCTTGCGGTTCTTGCCCAGATCCCAGTAGCCAAGCCGGGAGGCGGATCGCATATCAATCAGGCCGGCCTCGCGCTTCAGCAAAAATTCCAGGTCGTCGGTAAAGCGCAGCAGCCGCGTCGTTGCCTCGGCGCGAATGTAGTGGTCTCCGGATGCAGTGATGGTGATGCTGCCATCGGCGACGAGTATGTCGCGCAAGGTTTGCCAGGCATCGTCCGGATCCCCGTCTATCGCGACGGGCTCGATGTAGTGAGAGTCGCCGACGTCGGCGCTCGATACGCAGTTCGGGGACGAAGGGCAGCTTGCAAGCTCGGTGATCCTGGCTGGATCTATGTTCTTTTCGGTCATGCCGGTGCACCCCGTCAGTAATAGCGCCGTCAGAAGCGCCTGGGCGATTCGCTGGATCATGGTGGATTCTACTGGTCAGGCCTGTCAATTGTACTCGGCGGCGATTGGTGTCGATCGTCGTACTGAACCCATTGCCAGTGCATGACCTTAGGCGTCGGCCGCGCGACATTTCTCGTAGAAGCGAGCCGGCCGCGCGCTTGCCCGCACTTGATTCTGACAATCGGGGTATACAACGAGAAAGGATACGGCAGTCTCATGTTGATCGGGCCGCCGAAAGCTGCGGTGCAAAGCAGCTTTCGGCGGTCCGGGCTGACGCACCTTTTAGATGTTCAGTGCTTGTGCTCGGGATAGTAGGGAAGCAATTCCTTGATGCCTGCTTCCAGTGCATTCACGTAGTCCGAATCTGCGTTCTGCTTGACCTTCATCGCGGCAACGATCACGGCGTGATGCTTCTGAAGGCGTTCGGCATAATCCTCCTGGGAAGAATTGACGCGTTGCGTGAGAAAGTAATCGCTGATGGTATCGATGACGTTCTGCGCGTGCTGTTCCTTGTTTGTAACCCAGCGAACGAGCTGGTTATTGGACTGGGCGTCCGACTTCCCGGACAGCTCGGATATGAGGCTTACTGCTTTTCTGGTTGTCGCCGTGTCCTCCAGCATGCTTTGCACGCGTGCGTAATCATCGTAGATACCGCACGGTATCTGGCAGTGGCCGAACGCCGCCGTTGAGCAAGCTAGAAGCGATGTCAGGAATACGGCGAAAAGACTCATCGATTTACGCATTCTATTTCCTCCAAACGTTGCCCCGTAGGAAATATTGCGGGTGAAAGACAGGGCCTGGGCTTTCACCCGAGAAAAGATGTCTGGGCGCACCGGGAACTCGACAGACAGACTCGATGATCGCGCCCGAGAAAGTGAATACAAGCCTCAGTGTACAAGCTGGAAGCACTGGTGTGGAGGACTTGTTGTGAGAATGGGACGGGTTTTGCCATGGCAGCAGTGAGTGTCTTCCTGGCGAGAAAATCGCGGCCGCTGGGGTCTGGCGATTGAGAAATCCCTGACTCGTGGCCGTGCTGATAGCGTTCGGCACAGATCGTCCTGAAATCGGCGACGGGCCTTTCATCCGCGGAGCAGGAGCGATTAAGATAAAGAGGCAACCGACCCTGGAGAATCCCGATGAACGACCGCAGCGATTCCAACGCCGTCCAGATTGCACGCGATTACTACAACAGCGAAGATGCCGATCTCTTCTATCGCGAGGTGTGGGGCGGCCAGGATATTCATGTCGGTCTGTACGCGTCCGAGAGCGAATCGATCGCCGTGGCCAGCCGGCGCACCGTGGAGCGGATGGTCGACCTGGCGGGGCCGTGGACGCCGGAAACTCGCGTCATCGATCTGGGGGCCGGCTATGGCGGATCCATGCGTTATATCGCCGAGCGCTTTGAGTCCCGCTGCGTGGCCCTGAACCTGAGCGATGTTGAAAACGACCGGAATCGCCGGATGAATCGCGAAGCCGGCCTGGATGATCGAATCGACGTCGTCGAAGGCGATTTTGCTTCGCTGGACTTCGCCGACGCCAGCTTCGATCGAGCCTGGTCGCAAGAGGCCTTCCTGCATTCCGGTGAGCGCGAAAAGGTCCTCGCCGAGACTGCGCGCGTGCTCAGGCCCGGCGGCAAGCTCGTCTTTACCGATCCGATGCAGGCCGACGATGTTTCGCCGGATTCGTTGCAGGCGATCTACGATAGGTTGCACCTCGAGTCGCTGGCCTCACCGTCGTTCTATAGAAGCACGCTTTCCGAGCTGGGGTTGGAGGAAGTCGCGTTCGAGGAGAATCCCGACCAGCTCGCTCGCCACTACGCCCGCGTCCGCGAAGTCCTGGTCGAGAAGACCGGGGAGCTGCGCGAGAAGGGCGTCGATGAAGATTACATCGAGCAAATGAAGGCCGGCCTGACTCATTGGGTCGAAGGCGGCAGGAACGGGATTCTGACCTGGGGAATCTTTGTGTTCGAGAAGAAGCGGTCTGACTGAATCCTGGCAACGAATGGGAAGCAAAAACGGAACAGGCAGATTTTTGAGGATGATGATTTTCGGGTCCGGGCGATGAACACGAAACTGTTTCTGGGCCCGGCGCTGCTTCTGCTGGCAGGTTGTATCGAGGTCGATCGACAGAGCACTGATTCCGAGCCGCAGTCCGAACCGCCGATGCAAGTCGATTTCTGGAACGGCAACCGCTCGGCGGCGCGCCAGGTTTACGAGCGCGAAGTACTCGAGGCGGTTCTGGCGGCGACCGAGGACGAGACGGGGCCATGGGAGATCGTCGAGACGCTTGACGACTATCCCGGCGACGAAGAATCGAGGGTCTTTTCAGGCAAGCGCCATGATGTGTTCGTGACTATTGCCGGAAACCGGAAATTCGAAAACGGCGACATGATTGTCGTTCCGCATCCGATGACGCACAACCTCCTGGGTTACCGGATTCCCGTCATTCGCGAGCAGGACGCGGGTGTTTTTGCCGCGGTCGGCAGCGAGGCCGAGCTACAGGCCCTTCGCCACGGCATCCCCGAGACCTGGAGCGACGCCGAAATCTTCAGGCGCAACGGATATACCGTGGTTGAAGAAGGCAGTTTCGACGATATATTCCAGCGGCTGGAAGCTGGCCGGATCGACTACAGCGCGTTCGGCGCCAACGAAATTCTCGGCGTGTTCGAGAACCGGGCGTCGAAGCACGTCGGACTGACAATTGACGATCACCTGTTGCTGTTCTACCCGTTTCCGCTGGTTTTCTACGTCAGCCCCGACCTGCCCGAGCTTGCCTCGCGCATCGAAAGCGGCATGCGCAAAATCGCCGCTTCGGGCAGGCTTGACCAAATCTTCAATCGCCACTACGGAGATATCGTCGAGCGCCTTGGCCTGGACCGCAGAACGCTGTTCATTCTGGAAAATCCGTTTGTTCCGTCCAGGTTCTCCGATCTGCAGCCGGCACTGGAGGCCAGGTAGAAGATCCTGTCTTGATGCAGGTCTGCCGGGAGCACACAGCGAACGCAATTCGCCTGCCGGTTATTGCGTTGGCGAAATGCCGTGGTTGCCGAAGACTTCCCGAATCTGCGGCGTCTGCTCCTCGGGAATGATCACCTTGATTTCCTTGCGGTCCTCGTCGATGAAGATCTTTTCCTCAGGGATGCCGTAAGCGATCATGTCCCTGTGCGCGGCCCTGGCCTGGTCGACATCTTCGAAGCCGCCGGTCAGCGTCTTGTTTGCGGGTGTCGTGTTCATCGGGCAATTCTCCTGCCTGGCGTGGATGGTCTCGAAACGATTTCGTGTGTCACATCATGAGCTTATCATGATGCAGGTCCGGCGCTTCGCGACTTCTCCCGCAATTTTCGACCCCATGTCTTCAGTCGACCGACGGGTTGATCCCGGCCCGCGTCGTCGCCGTTGCGGTCCGCATCGGCAACGGACCGCGCTAGTGTACCCCGTCGCTAATCCTGTAACTTTCAGCGAGTCGGAAAGCGCTTGGCTGCAAGGCAGGGCTCGC
>CAYYZR010000153.1:2343-5741 GCA_964476005.1 uncultured Halomonas sp. | reverse complement strand
CCGGTGCCCGATGCCATGGTGAAACGAATTCCACCCGTCTGCGCGCCGTCGCTGGCGAGCACCTCGATTTCGTAGTCGCCGGCCTGCAGCGTGGTGGGGTCGAAGACCGCCACTTCGGCCGCATCGACCGGGCCGGCGCCGCTGGCCAGAAGCCGTGACTGCTCGCTGCCTGGCACGCGAAGCGTGACGTCCCAGGTCAAAACGGCAGGAGTATTGTCTTCAATGGTGACGACGATCGGCTCGGGCTGGTCGAAGGCCACGCCGGACAGCGGCGCAATCAATGTGACGACCGGGGCCTGCTCGTCGTTGCAGTCGGCAACCGTCAGCGTTTCGTTCGCCTGCGTGATCTGACCGCTGGGATCGGTGGCCAGGGCCACGGCCGCGAACTGGCCGGCATCGGCCGGCGTCCACAGGTGGCAGCGCGAGGAATCCAGCGCGCGAGGCTGGCCTGCGATGCTCAGCGTGACGCTGGACAGGCCGACGTCGTCGGAGGCATCGACGCAGACGCTGACCGGCTCGGCACGGCAGGCCGGATCGCGCAGCATGCGGATCCCCACCTCGGGCGGGACGATGTCGGCCAGAAGGTCGATCGTGAAATTCAGCTCGTCGCGGCCGCCCCAGCCGTCGGTGACCGCCAGCGAGACCGGATAGCTGCCCGGCACGGCGCTGGTGGTCGTCCAGTGCAGCCATCCGAGACTCGCGTGCAGCGTCATGCCGGGCGGACCGTCGAGCAGGCGCCAGGTCGGCGCGTCTCCATCAGCGTCGGTGGCCAGCATCCGCACGCTGTAGAACGCACCGAAGGTCACGGACGCCGGCGGCACGGTGTTGATCACCGGATCCGAATTGGCCGCCCGGACGCGGACGATGAAGGCCTGGCTGGCGATGCCGCCATCGGGATCGGCGGCCTGAACGACGACGTCCGCGTCGCCGGACTGCGAACCGCCCGGCGTCCAGTCGACCTGGCCGGTGGCCGGATCGATGGTCATGCCGGAAGGCGATGTCGTCAGCGACCAGGTCAACGGCTCGAACTCGGGATCGACGGCCTCGGCCATATAGGTGTACGGCGATCCGATCCGGGCCGACGATGACGGGGTGCTGATCATGTACGGCGGCTGGTTCGGCAGCTCGGGCACCACCTCGAGGTCGAAGCGCTGCAGCGCGACCTGACCCTCGGCATCGACCGCCTGCAGTTCGATGACCTGCACACCGAGATCGGCACCGCTGGGCACCCAGGTCAGCGTCCGCCCGACCGAATCCAGCACCATGCCGGGCGGCGCCTGCAGCAGGCTGACGGTGGCTGTCGAGCCGTCGAAGGTCGTCACGCGCCAGGCGTAGCGGTACTGCACGCCGATCGCGGCAAAGGTCTGCGGCACGCTGGCAAACGCCGGCCCCGGGACGGTGGTCGCCGGCTGGCCGACGAACAGCGTCCAGGCCTGCGTGGCCTGCCCACCGCGGCCGTCGTCGGCGACCAGCACCAGGCTGTGCTGGCCCGGCGCGGCGGATGTCCATTCGACGAGCCCCGTTCCCGCGTCCACCGTGACGCCGGCGGGTGCCGCCTGCAGGCTGAAGCTGAGTGCGTCGCCGTCGAGGTCCTCGGCGGCGGCTGGATAGCTGTACGCCGCCCCGATCGGTCGCTGGGTCGGCGGAGAGGAGATGAACACCGGCGGGCGATTGAAGCTCGCGTCCTCGACCTTGACCACGAAGCCCTGCCGTGCGGTCGCACCGCGGCCGTCGTCGGCTTCGATGACGACATCGAAGCTGCCGGCCGCGCCGGGCGTCCATTCGATGGTTGTTCCGTTCAGCATCATCCCGGCGGGTGCCGCGGCAAGGCGCAGCATGACCGCATCATCGTTGCCGTCGGCGGTGCCGACGTCGTAGGTCCACGGCTGGCCCTGGGTCGCGCGCCCATCCGGAATACTGGTGAAGTACGGCGGCTGGTTGATCGGCGCGAGGAAGCGCGGCGTGAAGTCGATGGATCTGCGATTCGGGTTGCTGAAGGCCAGCGGCCGAACCGCCGAAAGCGCGCCCGCGGCCAGCACCGCGCCGTCGGGGACGATCACCACGTACGGCTCACCGGCCGGGGTGAAGCCGTCCGCGGCGAGCAGGCCGACGGCCGGGTCGACGTCGTTGCCGATCGTCATCAGGATCGGTCCCGGCGCGGCCGGGCCGTCGTTGACGACCTGGACATCGACCAGCAGTCGCTCGTTGCCGCGGTCGTGGGTGGTCGACGAGAAGCGCGCTTCGAACAGCACCGAGGCGTCGGCCAGATCGGCCCAGGGATCGGCCGCGTCGCCGCCGCCTTCCAGCACCAGCGTGATCACCGCCTCGGCGCAACGGTCCGTTGCGCGCAGTTCGAAGCTGTTCGAGCCGGAGGCCAGTTCAACCGCGCTGAAGAACGAGCCCGAGGCATCGAGCAGATCGACCGCTTCGCCGTCGATCTCGATGCCGAGCAGCGGCTGCCCGGCGGCGACCGGCAGCACGCGCCCGCTGATGACCAGCGAACGATCGGCGGGCAACAGCGCGCGCCCGGCCGGCGAAAGATCGATGAAGGTCGGCGGCACGGGGTTGCCGTCGAGATCGAGCACGCAGCTCGGGTCTCGATCCGGCGTCTGGGTGCGGTAGGTGTTGTGTGCTTCCCAGCTGTTCTCCTCGGTGAACGGAATCGACCAATCGTTGTTGATGTTGTTGATGTGATATGTGTGCTGGTTCCAGACCGGGCGCGAATCGACCCAGCGGCCCGGGTGGCCGATCACGAACAGGCCGTTGCTGCCGGCCGTGATGATTTCAGCCTCGCCGTCACCATCGACATCAGCCAGGGTTGGATAGTCGAGCACGGTGCCGGAACCGGTGTAGGGCTCGTTGTACAGTCGCCGGCCGTCCGGCCCATTGATGATCAGGAAACCGTCGGTCGCGCCGTTCCAGATGATTTCCCAGGCGCCGTTGCCGGTCAGGTCCTGGGCCGAAACGCCCGAGGCCGAAGCGGAATTGTCAGCAACATTCTGCTCCCAGACGAGGCTACCGGCGGCATCCAGCACCATCAGCAAATGGTTTGAGACGGTGAACCCTTGATTGATGGCCGAGGCCGTGACCAGGTTCGGCTGACCGTCGCCGGTGACGTCGGCGACGGTGATCGGGCTGGGCCGATACAGCTCCGTGCGGCCGGATTCATAGCGCCAGAGAAGCGCGCCGTCGTCCTGCAGCGCTTCGATCACGTGGCCCCAGTTGATGATGATCTCGGGCCGGCCATCGGCATCGAGATCGGCCACCGCCGGACTGCCGAAGCTGCCGGATCCGCCCAGCGCCGGGATCGGGTCGGGCATGTCATGGCTCCAGGCCAGCACGCCGCCGTTGAACAGGTCGATGACCTTCAGCGTCCACTCCTCGGCAACCACGATGTC
>CAYYZR010000153.1:0-2243 GCA_964476005.1 uncultured Halomonas sp. | reverse complement strand
GCCAGCGCCGGCTCGGCGGCCGGTCCGGCCAGGTCGCTGGTCCACAGGATCGGCGAGCCGCCGCCCGCATCCTGACCGTCACCCCGGTAGACGTACAGCCGGCCGTTATGGCCCGGCGCGACCAGCTCGACGACCCCGTCGCCATTGATGTCACCGACAGCAATCGTCGACAGGAACCCGGTGCCGGTTCTGCCCGGCAGCGTCTCCTGAGCCGTCGTGTCGTACCACTCCACTTCAGGCGTATGACTGGCGAAATCAGCCGGATTCACTTCAAAGGCATCAATGCGTGCCGTGACCGAGCCGAACGCCGCAGTGAACACCTGGACCGAGTGGGGGCCTTCACCCAGTGCTGGAAAGTGCAGCGCCCTGGGCTGGGTCCGAAACGGCGCAGTCGGAGACAGGTCAACCACACCTTGATCCACGCCGTTGATCACCACCTGGAGGGTGGTCGCCTCACGCTCGTAGGCGAGTACGGTCAGATCGGTCCCGGTGAAATTGAACCAGGTGTTGGTCTGTGCGCTGGCAAACGGCGACAGGAAGTCACCGTTGTTGGCGTAGGTGTCTTCAAAATAATTCCACCAGCGCTTGCGGCTGAGATGGATCAGGCCGCTGGTCTCGTTTTCCAGCTGCACGTCGTACCAGCCATCCGCCGTTGCCTGACCGCTCCAGACATCGATGTAGTCGGGCAGGACCGCACCATTGAGCACGACGACTTCGACCGTATGCGCGCCCGGCGCAAGCCCGCCAATCGTCAGGTTATTGACCTGATTGACCCCGCCCGAGGTATCGAACACACCGCGCGACACACCATCGACAAAGACCTCCGCGCTGCCGCTGGTGGCCGAGCTGCGAACTCCGATGTTCAGCCACTCGCCCTCGAACTCAAGGCTCCAGACATCACCAGGTGTTGAACTGAACAGGCTGTAGCCACGGCTGACCTGTACCGCAGTCTCCTCGAACCAGCTCTGCGGCATGCGAGCATAGGGCTCGCCGTTGTAACGCATGGCAGGGTGGTCTTCTTCGTGCCGAATCATCTCAGGTGAAGCTGGGGGCTCGTATCCCGGCCCGATGGCTGGCGTGATGAAGGCATCCAGGGTCGCGGCATCATCCCGATACTGGCGCAGTTCCAGCACGTGCGGGCCCGAACCCAGGCCGTCGAAGGAAAAGGCGCGCGGCCCTTCCTCGAGCGCGTAGGTATCGAACAGACCCTGCGAGACGCCGTTGATCCGCAGCTCGACATCCTGCCGGGTGAACCTCGTCCAGCCCTGCCAGGTCACCGAATCGCCGCTGAACGGAAACCATGCGGTGGCACCGTTGACTGCGAAGCTGCCGCCGCTGGCATCGGGCGTCAGGCTTCGATTCCAGCCGTCGCTGTAAAACAAGCGTTCGTCATCATCCTCGATGGTTCCATCAGGCAGCGGCAGCCCGTCCCAGACATCGAAGAAATCCAGATGCACGCGGGTGCCGCTGGAATTGGGGTGACCCGTACCCAGCACGTTGATCGTCACGCTGTGTGGACCGGGCCCCAGATCGCGGTAGTAGCGGCTGGCAGTGTCCTCGTAGCGGCTGTAGAGATCGATCGTGTCAACGATGATGCCGTCGATCAGGATCTCGGCCTGACCGCCGAATCGATCGGTCGCGAACCCGATGCCGAGCCAGTCGCCGTCGAAGTCGAAGCTCGCCGCATCACCGGCCGTGGCCGAATAGATGTACTCGCCCGCACTGGCTCGGTCACCGAAGATGTTGGCGATCCGGATCCAGCTTGCAGCCGCGACCGTCAGCGGCTGGCCGTTGTAGCGCACGTCCGGGTGGTCGGCCTCGAAGCGGGTCACGCCCGTCAGCGGCGGGCTCGGATCGATGAATGGGCCCACGCCGGGCGTGTCCAGCCGATCGATCGTGGTGGTGTCCTGATAGGTCCTGATCTGCAGGACATGATCGCCAGCGCCCAGCCCGTCATACGAAAACACGCGTGGAACGGCGGCACCGCTGAACACCGGCTCAAATAGATCGATGGTATCCAGATAGACCCCGTCGACGAACAATTGCGCTCGACCGCCACTGTTGTAGGCCTGCGTGTGCAGGCTGAACGAATCGCCCGAAAACGGGAACCAGGCGGTCGCATTGCTGCTCCGCAGATATTCGCCACCGCTGGCGCCCGCGTAGGCGACCGTGCTCCAGCCGTCGCTGACCAGCAGCCGCGCATCGTCTTCCTCGAAGCTGCCGTCGGGCAACGGCGAGCCGTC
>CAYYZR010000152.1:0-5747 GCA_964476005.1 uncultured Halomonas sp. | reverse complement strand
CGCGGCCGGTCGAGGTTGGATGCCGGGCATCAGTTCCGCCGCAAAAGCAACTGCCGTTTCGCCGCCAGCTTCGCTGGCTGATGCGAGTTACTTTTGTGGCGGCAAAAGTAACCAAAACCGCTCATGCCGCGAAGGCGCCCGGCAAACTGCGCCGGGTCCCCTGCGTTTCTCGCATCGAACGGCCGGTTCCGAACTCGCTCCCTTCCGGTCGCTCAGACATGCGGAACCGGAAACCTCCGTTCGCTGCTGCGATACTCGGCACCATCGAGGCAGAGGGGTGGCCGCCGAAGGTTGGGTGCAGGTAGCAACTGCCGCCGAACGTTCCGTGCCCGCCTCCCATCGTCGCCGAACCGCGCTCAAAAAAGGCAAAAAATTACAATGCCGTCCAACCGCCATCGACCGAGATGGTCGTGCCGGTGATCTGATCGGCCGCCGCCGAGCACAGGAACACCGCGGTGCCGCCGATCTGTTCGACGGTGGCGAACTGCTTCGACGGCTGGCGCGCCAGCATCACCTCGCGGATGACCTGCTCGCGGTCCATGCCGTATTTCTCCATCGTCGCCGGAATCTGCTTTTCGACCAGCGGCGTCAGCACGTAGCCGGGGCAGACGGCGTTCGCCGTGATGGGCTCTTCCGCCGTTTCCAGCGCGACCGTTTTCGTCAGGCCCACGAGGCCGTGCTTGGCCGCGACGTAGGCAGCCTTGTACGGCGACGCGGTGAGACCGTGCGCGGAAGAAACGTTGACGATGCGGCCCCAGCCGCGTTCGCGCATGCCGGGCAGTACTGCCGCGGTGGTGTGGAACGCCGAGGACAGCATGATCGCGATGATCGCGTCCCATTTCTCGCGCGGGAATTCATCGACCGGCGCGACGTGCTGGATGCCGGCGTTGTTGACCAGGATATCGACCACGCCAGCCTGTTCGATCAGCCGTCGGCAGGCGTCCGGATCGGACATGTCGGCGGCGATGTAGCGACACCTGATGCCATGGTCAGCCGCGATGCGTTCGGCCAGCGCGTGGTCTTCTGTCGAATCGGTAAACGAATTCAGCACCACGTCGGCGCCGGCCTTCGCCAGTTCCTCGGCCACGCCCAGCCCGATACCGGAGTTGGAGCCCGTGATGACGGCGGTTCTGCCCTTCAGCGACATAGCGGCATTCCTCGGAACGAAATCGATGGTGTCGCCAAGACTACCCCGGACGCCGCCCCGCGCCAACTGGACTTTCGGTCATGGCGCCGGGCAGGAACACGTGCGCCGTATCGTGTCATGCATGAAATTTCTACAACAAGCGCTCTGCACGCTTCCAGCTGCCGCGCCACTCGTCCTCGCCGCAATAGCGCCACTGCGCGGTGAACGCGTCTAGATCCGACGATTCGAACTCGATCCGTAGCGGGCCCCAGTGGTCGCTGCCGGCTTTTTCGCTGTCGCACGACGTTCTCGAGTTGTCTTCGACCCACCAGCCCTCGAAGACCGTATCGCTGACGAACTCGCCCAATAGCCGGCCGCCGTCGGAGCTGTATTCGCCTTCGAATTTGCCGCCGACACGACGCATTTCGAGGATGCCGTGGTCTTTGGCGTCCCAGACGCCAAGAATCTCGACGCTCGCTGATTCGCCGGGCGCGTCGGTCCGGGGCGTGCGCACGGTCAATTCCACGCGCCGGTTCCTGGCCCGGCCCGCGGAAGTATCGTTGCCGGCCACCGGCCGAGACTCTCCATACGCCTTCAGCGTCACGCGATCCTGCGAGAACCCGGAATCACCGACCAGGTAGTCGGCCACGGCGCGCGCGCGATTGCGCGACAGCGTTTCGTTGTCGGATTCGGCACCCACAGCATCGGTGTGGCCGGCGACGATCACAGAGGTCTCGGCCCGATTGGCGATCGCGTCCAGCACTTCGTCGATCGCAGCGAATGCTTCGGGCTTGAGCGTGTACTTACCGGTATCGAACAGCACCGCGCTGTCCAGCGCGATGCGCTGCGCCGAGCCGATCGCGCCGACAGCGTCGATGTCCGCACCCGGCGTCTCGCCGCTGCCGCATGCGCTCTTGAGGTCGACCAGCTTGACGTAACGGAATTCAGCATCAGGGGCAACGTAAGCGGCCAGATCGATCTCGGCCTTGCCGCCTGAGATGCGCCCGACCCGCGTCCATTCACTCCCATCGGCGGAAACGGCCATCGCCGTCGGCTCGGTATCGGGTCCGATTTCGAACACGTAAAGGTCGGGGCCTGCAACATCGACCAGCGCGTTGTCCTCGAACGCCAGCACCAGTTCACCGGCGCAGCCCAGCGTGACGTAGCCGCTGTTGTCGCCGGCGGAGTAATCAGGCGCCCCCAGCGCGGCCTCCGGATCGGCGGCCCGCTCGATCGGCGAAGGATCCCCGTCGCTGTAGGATTCGACCATGTCGGCGAACGACACGTCGCCCATCGGAAACAGAACTTCCCCGCCGTGACCGTCAGGATAACTGCGGCTGGTCGTCGTCTCCGTCTGCGCGATGACCGGAGAAATCGACAGGCTGATTGCACACAAAAGCGCGGCAAGAAATCTCATCGGAACCTCATTGCATTTGAATGCGAAGCATCGGTGCGTGAAACACACCGTGACTCTCATTGCTACGCGATCGGGGCTCCGTTCCGGACGTATCTACCCGCTACGATGAATGCGATCCGCATTAAGATTCACGCCGACTCGGTTCCAGCGCCGCCAGAGCCCCGAACGACTTCTATGGCCTGGCCTTCGCGCAGGCGTTCGTTGCCGCGGACGACGACGCGGTCGCCGGGCTGGATGGGGCCTTTGACTTCGATCATGTTTTCCGAGCCGATGCCGACGGCAACGCTGACCCGGCGGGCGTTGTTTTCGTTGTCGACGACGAACACCGAGGTACCCGTGCCGCGCAGCACCAGCGCGTCGCGCGGCACGGCCAGCACTTCGCGTACGTCGGCGGTGGGGATGGTCACGCGCACGGCCTGGCCGACCGGCAGGTTTTCCTCCAGGTTCAGCCGCAGCTCGAACACGTGGCTCTGCTCGGTGCCCTGACTGACCAGCGTGCGCAGGGGTGCCGCGATGACCTCGTCGTTGACGCGCACCGCCAGCTCGTCGCCGGGCTGCAGGTAGCGGTAAAACGAAAGCGGCGCGCGCGCGACCACTTCGAGGTCGTTCGGGTTGTACACGCGCATGACCTGGGTACCGGTCGCCACGCGCTCGCCGGCCTGCACCAGCCGCTGGGCCACAACGCCGGGAAACGGCGCCCGGATGCGGGTGCGTTCGATCTGATCGGTCACCTGGGACAGACGGCTGCGAGCCACGCGCAGGTCGCTCTGAGCCACGTCGCGCTCGGAGCGGGTCTGATCGATCTGGGTTCGCGAGGCCAGGTTGTCGGCGGCCAGGCGCTGGTAGCGCTCGAGCTCGGCGTCGAGGAACTGCAAGCGCGCCTCGACGCTGGAAATTTCGGCTTCCAGTTCTTCGGCCCGCAGCTGCAACTGGGTGTCTTCGATGCGCGCCAATACATCGCCGGCGGCGAAGCGCTCGCCGACCTCGGCGATTTCCAGCAACCGGCCTTCGACCTCGGCCGAGAGCAACGCGTCGGCGCGCGACAGCACGGTGCCGGCAACCTGCATCGTCGGGGCCATGGCCATGAGGCGCGCCTGGTCCACTTCGACTGGTGCGGCCTGGCCGAACTGGGCAGATACGATGCCGGGGAGCAGCCCCAGGGTCAGCAGTGCCGTACCCAGTTTTCCTGCAGCGATCATGTTGAGCTTGTTCATGCGAATTGTTCCCGTCCGGTACCGGCCGCAGGATCCTGCGCGGCCACTTTTTCTTCGTTCATTCTCAACAGACTCGGCAGCAGAATCAATGTGAATAAAGTACTGACCGCCATGCCGCCGACGATGACCGCCGCCAGCCCGCGATAGAGTTCGGTGCCCGCGCCCGGCAGCAGCAGCAGCGGCAGCATGCCGAACAGGCTGGTGAAGGTGCTCATCAGGATCGGGCGCAGCCTCAAGCCCACGGCCTGGCGCACCGCTTCACGACGATTTTTTCCTTCACGCTCCTCATCACGGGCCCGGTAGACCAGCAGGATGGCATTGTTGACCACCAGCCCGAGCAATATCACGAAGCCGATCATGGTCAGCATGTCCATGGCCTGGCCGTAGACCAGGTCGACAGCACGCAGACCCAGCACGCCGCCCACGGTCGCCATCGGCAGCGTCATCACCACCAGCAGCGAATCCTTGAACGAGCGGAACAGCGCCGAGATCAGCAGGTAGAGGATCACGATCGCCAGCACGAAACTGCCGGCCAGGCTTCTCAGCGTTTCGCCCAGCGCCTCGGCGGTGCCGCGGTAGGCGATCACGCCGCCGGGCGGCAGGACCGCGCGCATGGCGGGCTCGGCCTCGGTTCGCAGGAGTTCGATGGCGGTTTCCATCGGCATGCCCGACGGCGGCGTGACCTGCAGCGTCAGCGTGCGGCTGCGGTCGACGCGCCGGATCTCGTTGGGCCCGGCGGTGCGCTCCAGCGTCACCAGTTCGCCGAGCGTGACGATCTCGCCGGTGGGTGAGGCCAGCGGTGTGGCCATCAGCTGTTCGGGGTTGTCCCAGCGCTCGCCGCGCAGAATCACGTCCAGGCGCTTGTCGCCGTCGAAGTATTCGCCCAGGAAGGCACCGCTGCCCATCGCCCGGATCATGGTGGCGACGTCGCCGCGGGTCCAGCCGAGCTCGGCGATGCGCCGGTCGTCGGGCTTCATGCGAAGCTCCGGCTCGGCCAGTTCCAGGCTTGGCTGGGGCCGCACGTTGGCGCCGGGCATCAGTGCCGATATGGCCTCATAGCCGGCGCGCCCGGCCTCCAGCAGGCCTTCGAATTCACCGGCCTGCAGGTCGACGTCGATCTGCCGTCCGCCGCGGCCGCCGAAGATCGCGCGCCGGGTCGCCCGACCGAAGGTGTCGGGAAACCCGACCAGGATCTCCGTGTTCAGAATCTCGATCATCTCGCCGGACCTGTCCTCGTCTTCGGTCCGCACGCCGATGAACGCGCCGGAACCGAACGTACCGAGAAACGTGTTCTTGAGCTTCGGTTCCTTTTCGCCGTCGAGGTAGGGCTTGAGCCGCTCGTTGATCACGTCGACGAGTTCTGCCTGCACCGTGTCCGGGCCCATGCCGGGCGGCGCCAGCACGAACGCCGACACCAGGTTGCGCTGCCCTTCCGGGAGATAGTCGGCCGGCGGCAGCAGGAACACACCGATCGCCAGCGGCACGCCGATCAGGCCGGAGATCCAGCCGATCCTGCGCCTGGGCGTGTCGGTCAGCTTCATCACGTAGTCGGCGGCGTTGCGCCACCAGTGCACGTGGCGGTCGTCCATGGCCCGGTCGCCGAGCAGGCGCCAGCTTGCCGCCGGCAGCACGATGATGGCGACGAACAGCGAGCAGATGATGGCCGCCGAAATCACCACCGCAAGATCGCCGAACAGCTGCCCGGCCTCGTCCTGCAGGAAGAATACCGGCAGGAAGATCGCGACCGTGGTCGCCGTCGACGCCACCAGTGCACCCCAGACCTGGCCCGCACCCCGGTCGGCGGCTTCGAAGCCGTCACGGCCCTGTTCACGCTGGCGCACGATGTTCTCCAGCACCACGATCGCGGCATCGAGCACCATGCCGGTAGCAAACGCAAGACCGGCCATCGATATCACGTTCAGCGACATGCCCAGTGCGTCGAGAACGATGAACGCGAAGCACAGGCAAAGCGGTATCGCCAGCGCCACCA
>CAYYZR010000151.1:0-5771 GCA_964476005.1 uncultured Halomonas sp. | reverse complement strand
CGGAGGCGGTCGCCGCCATCCCCAGCGCGATGCAGAGCACGACTGCGCTCGAAACCCGCGGCGATTTCAGAATGCGCCTGGCGCTTTCGCGCACCAGTACCGTTATCTGCATGACTTCACTCCTGCCTCAGGCCGACCACGGGGTCGATGCGCAACGCGCGCCAGGTGGGCAGCGCGGCGGCGATTGCCGTGATTACGACCAGCAGCATCGCGACGCCGAAATAGGTCAGCGGGTCGGCAACATCCACGTCGACCAGCATGCCGCGCATGACTTGCGCAAAACCGAATGCCAGCAGCATGCCGACGCCGATACCCAGGCCGAGCTGGCCGAGGCTCTGGCGGGCGATGTGGCCGATGATGCGTCCGTCTGCCGCGCCCAGCGCGCGCCGCACCCCGATCTCCCGGCTGCGCTGGGCCACCGAGTAGGCCAGCACGCCGTACATCCCGACTGCCGCCAGCACCAGCGCTATGACGCCGAAAATCTCGAAGTTGACCGCAATCACCCGGGCGGTCCAGGCGCCGTACTCGATCCAGTAATCCAGCGTCTGCAGCCAGTAGACCGGCAGATCGGAATCCAGCGCCAGAACGGCCTGGCGCATGTCTTCGGAATGACCAAGCGGATCGCCGACGGTGCGGATCGCAGCATAGGCGAACCGCACCGCGTTCTGGCTCATCGGCACGAACACGGCGCCGCGAGGACTGTCTTCGACATCGCCGAGATGCACATCGTCGACGACGCCGATGATCGTTCGAAAACGCTCGGGCTCGCCGCTGGCGCCCAGCGCGAGCCGGCGACCCACGGCACCCTGGCCCGGCCACAGGGAAGCGGCCAGGCTGCGCGTGATCACCGCCACAGGTTCGGTGTCGGCGCGGTCGCGCGCATCGAAGGTTCGCCCGGCGACCAGCGGTATCGCCAGGGCATCGAAAATACCCGGCGTGGCCACCGTCCAGTGCTCCCACGCGCCCCGTCCGAACTGATCGTCCAGCAGCCCTTCGCCGGCGATTGCGATCTTGGTCCAGCTGACCTGCCCGCCGGGCAGGCCAGTGGCGGCGAAGGCGTGCGTGACGCCGGGCTTTGCGGCCAGGTCTTCGGTCAGCGTTTCGAAGAATTGCCGACGAGAAGCCTCCGACGGATACTTCTCTGCGAACAGTCCCATCCGGCTGAGCAGAATGTTGGAAGAGTCCACGCCCAGGTCACGCTGGTCGATGTTGAGGATGCTCCTGACCATCAGCCCGGCGCACACCAGCAATACGCAGGCCAGCGAGATCTCGAATATCACCAGTCCACGGCCGATGCGGGTGCTGGCCGTGCCCCGGCTGCCGTCCTTCAATGATTCACTGAGATCGACGCGCGTACCGCGAAGCGCCGGCAGCAAGCCGGCCAGCAGGGTCGTCAGCGTAGCGGCTGCGATCGTGAATACGAACACCCGGGCATCGGGAGAGACGTCGACCCAGAACGGCATCTGCGCGTCGCCGGCGCTCAGCGCCGTCATCATTGCCCGGCCGGCGACATCGGCCAGGAACCAGCCGAAGACCGCCGCCAGCGCCGACAGCAGCAGGCATTCGGAGAGCACGCGAGATACGAGTTGCCGTCGACTGGCGCCCAGCGCGCTTCGGATGGTGAGCTCGCGCGCGCTACGGGTGGCCCTGACCAGCACCAGGTTGGCTGTGTTCGCGCAAGCCATCACCAGGATCAGGACCACGGCGGCAAACATCGTCAGGATCGTTGCCCGCGCGCCGTCGTCGATGAACTCGTGGGCGAACGGCTTGACCAGCACGGTCCGGTTCTGGTTGGTCTCGGGGTATTCCTTTGCAAGATTGGCCGCAATTGCATTCAATTCGGCCGATGCCTGCTCGCGGGTGACGCCATCCTTGAGGCGGCCGAAGACTTCCAGCGTCGTGCCTTGGTCCCGCGCTTCAATCGTGGCCGGATCGATGCGAAGCGGCACCCAGACCCGCTCGCTGACCGGGAACGCGAACTCCGGCGGGGCGATGCCGACGACCGTGGCGTCCCCGCCGTTGACCCGGATCGTCCGGCCGACGATATCGGGAGCGCCGCCGTAGCGGTGCATCCAGACGCTGTAGCCGATCACGGCCACGTCTGCGGCGCCGGGCTCGCTGTCGCGCGACTGCAGCAGGCGGCCCTTGTGGGCGTCGAGTTCCAGCAGCGCGAAGGTATTGCCGGTCACGAATGCGCCGTCGTAGCGTTCAGGTCGGTCGGCGCCGGCACCGCTGAGGTTCACCGTGCCGGTGGTAAAGCCGGCCAGGCCCTCGAATGAGCCTTGCTGCTCTCGGTAATCGAGGAAATCCAGCGGCCGGACTTCGACGCTGTCCTGGCCGTCGGAAAGAACCTGATTCTCGAGGTGCATCAGCTCCCCGCTCTCGGGAAACGGCAGCGGTTCCAGGAGATAACCCTTGACGGCGCCGAACATGAAGATCGTGCCGCCGAGGCCGATGCCGAGTACGAAGATGATCAGCAGAGAAAATCCGGGGGATCGGCGCAGCCGGGACGCGGCGGATCGAAGTTCTTGCAGCAGTTCTGACATGACGATCTCCATGGGTCATCGACGCCGGGGCCGGGCTGCGAGCCCGTTGCCGGTCGTCAAAGGTCGAAATCGACTGCCGGCCTTGCACGGTGCCCGGGCGACATCTTCCATGCAAGCAGTGCGCCAACGCCGCACCCTGCAATGTAAGTGACTGATTATTCAGCGTCAGGAGCCGCCCCGGATGTTTGCGCCGAGCCGCCAGGGTCGGCCGGCGCTTCGAATCCGGGATTCCGGATTCCAGATGTGAGACGCGCACACCCCTCCGGAAACCGGGCTTGCCGGAACGGACGCAGCAAGTGGTCGGCGAGGGTCGGCGGGTCGGGGGCGAGACCCGTGCGCTCTGCGGCGCGTGCGCCGAAGGCGCCGAACAGTCGGTACAAGAGGATCGCGATCGCCGTTCCAATCATCGCGCTGCTTCCGCGGCAAGCGTTGGATCCGCTGGCCTGGGCCGGGTCCGAACCCCGAACAGTGGCTGCAGCCAGCGCACGCGGAGCACCACGAAGTGGTGGATCACGGCGCAGCCGACGACGGTGCCGACCAGCACCAGCAGGGCTTCGACGGGACCTGGAAGAGTCAACGGGATCAGCAGCGCGGCCAACGGCACGATCAGGCTCTGGTGGAGGAGGTACCAGGGATAGACGGCCCGATTGGCGTAGGGCATCCAGCGTCGCGGTCGGTCCAGCCGTGCCGCGGCGTAGCCGAGGATCGCCAACAGCGCGTTCCAGGCATAGAGCGCATGGGCGCCGTCGGAAATCGCGCGCCAGTCCAGGTCCGGCAATGCGGCCAGCTCTTCGGCCGGCAGCGTCCGGCCCGCGACGCGAAGCGCCATGTAGACGATCAGCCCGGTCAGGGCCAGAGCGAGCGGTATGCGCCGATGTTCGCGTACTGCATCCCACCAGGTGCGCTGCCGGGCCAGCCAGAAACCGAACAGGAAGACGGGTAGGTACTTGGCGTGCTGCGCCCAGTCGTCAACCAGTGTCTTGGTGTCGCCGAACGCCGGCTCCAGCAGGTACAGCACGACCAACCACCAGCCGACCGGAAGCGTGGCCAGCCAGCCGACGCCGGCGCGGCCCACCGGGGAGTGCGACCACGGCGCAACCGTCGGCCTGAGCCGGCGCCATGCGGCCAGGCCGCCGGCCAGCAGCAGCGTGTAGGTACAAAGGTAGGCCAGATACCACAAGTGGTTCCAGGTCACGCCGAACGCGGCTCCGGCGAAGCCGCCGTCGGGCCACGGCCGCAGCTGCAGGTAGCGCAGCATGAAAGCGCCGAACCCGGCGTCGAACGCGCCGTTTGCGCGCGCTTCCACCCAGGCCTGGATTGGCACGATGGCCAGCATGCCGAAGACCAGCGGAATCAGCAACAGACCGGTGCGGCGAAACGCCATCCGTCCGGGACGAAGCGCCAGCGCGCTCAGGCCCAGCGCCAGGCCGGAGACCAGGAAGATCAACGGCATCCGCCATCGGTTCAGCGCGACCATGGGCCATTGGAGCCATTCCGCGGTCGCCGGACTCTTGATGTGATAGCCCCAGTCGGCGACGTAGACCATGCCGACGTGATAGAGGATCAGAAGGCCGAATGCGATGACCCGGAGGGCATCGATGTCGTGGCGACGGGCGCTGATGGCGTTGGTCATTCCTGGCTCCGGCGTTCGGGTTTTCGAATGGGTAGTCTTCGGTCGGCCGCACTGTCGTACAAGCGCTGGGGGACAAGGCGCGCCCCGCCGGGGACGAACCGAGGGTCGCGCGGGACGGAATGCGGGTAGGATTCGGGCCATGAACGTCACCGCCGCCGATTTCCGTCGCTGGTACGCGCCCCGCAAGGCGAGTTTCGAGTGGGGCTTCTGGATCGTCACCCACGTCGTCAATGCCGTGTTCAACAGCGCGGTAAGGGTGATGGAGCTTGCGCCTGGTGCCCGCGATCCGCAGGCATGGGAGCCGGTGGTCTGGGAGTGCTCGAGCGCGCTGTCGATGCTGCTGCTGGTCTGGCCGGTGGTGTGGTTCACCCGTGCCTGGCCGTTCCGCTGGGACGGCGCGGCGAAGTGGCTGGGCGGTCACTTGCTGGCCAGCGTCGTTTATTCGGTTGCGCACGTGCTGCTGATGGTGGCCATGCGCGAGGTCGCCTATGCGCTGGCCGGTGGCGACTATTCGTTCGGTCCCTGGGCCGGCGAGCTCTTTTACGAATACTTGAAGGACGTCCGGACCTACATAGGGGTGGTCTTCCTGATCGAAGGCTACCGCTTCGTCCTGCGCCGGCTCAGTGGTGAGGCGCGCTGGCTGGATTCGCGCGACGATCGGCCCGAACCGCCACGGCACCGGCCCGATCGTTTTCTGGTCAAGATGCTGGGGCGCGAATTTTTGGTACCCGCCGATGAAATAGACCGGGCCCAGGCTGCAGGCAACTACGTCAATCTTGTCGTCGGTCGCCGGGAATACCCGCTTCGCAGCACCATGAAGGATCTGGTCGACCGACTCGACCCGGCGCTATTCAGGCGGATTCATCGCAGCCACATCGTGCGCCTCGATCGCATTTCCGAGATCGAACCGCTGGAATCCGGTGACGCCCGCATCACGCTGGCCGACGGCACGGTACTGCCGTGCTCGCGCAACTACCGGTCGGAATTGTCCTGACCGCGTTCCTTCTTCAGCCGGTCCTTGGTGCGCCGGCCCTTCTTTTCCAGCATCGGCCGAAGCGCTCGGCCGATGCGCGGGAACAGGTAGCTCACGGTGGTCAGGTAGCCGCTGATGCGCGGCATGGGCTTGTCCAGCGTGGCGTTGTCGACCAGCATCACAATAGCTTCGGCGACCTGGTCGGCGGTGCTGATCGGCTGTGAAAACGTCAGGTCGGTGACCGTCTCGATATCTTCCATGATGAAGCCGGTGTCGATCGGCCCGGGCGACACGCTGGCGATCTTGATGCTGCCGCCGCGCAGTTCCTCGGCCAGCGCCAGGCCGAACGCACGCAGGCCGAACTTGGTGGCCGAGTACGTCGCCGAGCCCGGCACCGGCGTACGGCCGGCCAGCGAGGCGACGTTGATCACCGCCGGGTGTTTCGACTGTCTCAGATACGGCAGCACCATCCGGGTGGCCATCAGCGGCGCCTTCAGGTTCACATCGATCATCCGGCCGATGTCTTCGGCCGACACCGACTCGACCTTGCCGCGTGCATGGAAGCCGGCGTTGTTGACCAGCACGTCGACCGAGCCGAACACCTCGTCGGCCCGCGCCA
>CAYYZR010000150.1:0-5771 GCA_964476005.1 uncultured Halomonas sp. | reverse complement strand
ACGACCAGGCCTGTTCCGTCCTGCGCGGCCGCCAGCGCGGCGACCGTCTCGGCGGGAATGATGTTGCCGGTCGGGTTGTTCGGCGAGCAGAGGAACACGATCCGGCATCCATCGGCCCTGTCGGCCAGGTCTGCGGGCAAGTCGAAGGCGTTGCCGGCATCGACCAACGGCGCCTGAACGACTTCGGCACCCTGCACCTGCGCCGACAACGCATACATGCCGAAGCACGGCGGGCAGATCAGCACGCGTTCGATTCCCGGTCGGCAGAACACTCTTACGAGCAAATCGATGCCCTCGTCGCTGCCGCGAGTGACCAGCAGGTTTTCAGGCCGCGTTACGTAAAGTTCGGCCAGGCGTGCCTTCAACCCGGACGGCTGCGGGTCGGGATATCGATTGAGCGCCATGCCGCCGTCGCCGGCCGGCGGCCAGGGGCTTTCGTTGGCGTTGAGCAGGATGCCGGCCGAATCGGCCAGCGCGCGGGCCGAAGCGTAGGGCTTCATCGCGCGGATTTCCGGCCTTGCAAGATCCGCAAGCGCTGCCGGGCTCAAGAGCTGCTTTCCTTCTGCAAACGCAGTTCGATTGCCAGGCGGTGCGCGTCCAGGCCTTCGTGCGCGGCCAGCCGGGCCCCCGGCGGCCCCAGCTCGCGCAGGCCGTCGCGGCTGGCGCGCTGCACCGTCATGCGGCGCATGAAGTCGACCACGGCCAGACCCGAGGTTGTGCGCGCCCAACCCCCGGTCGGCAGCGTGTGGTTGGTGCCGGAAATGTAGTCGCCCAGCGATTCCGGCGTGTAGTGCCCGACGAACACCGAACCCGCGGTGGTCACCCGCTCGGCCAGGCTTTCGGCGTCACGCGTCTGGATGATGAGGTGTTCGGGCGCATAGCGCTCGCTGACCTCGACCGCCTCTGTCATGTCGGCCACGCGTACGATCACTGCATGCTGCAGCGCCTTTACGGTGGTTTCGGCCCGCGACAACTTCGTGAGCAGGTTGTCGATTTCGCCCCGCACCGCGTCGCCCAGGCGTTCCGAATCGGTCACCAGGATGACCTGCGAGTCGGGACCGTGCTCGGCCTGGCTGAGCAGATCCACGGCCACCCACTGTGGATCGGCCGAGTCATCGGCGATGACCAGCACTTCGGACGGCCCCGCCGGCAGGTCCTGGGCAGCGCCGTTCACGTCGGCGGCCACCTGGCGCTTGGCCTCGGCCACGAACCGGTTGCCCGGCCCGAACAGCTTGGCGCAGGCCGGCACGCTTTCGGTACCGTAGGCCATTGCGGCGATCGCCTGGGCGCCGCCCGCGATCAGAACCCTGGCCAGTCCGAGCTTGGCGGCGACCGCCAGCACTGCGTCGTCGGCAAGACCATCGGCATTCGGCGGGGTGGCCAGCACAATCTCACGGCACCCGGCCAACAGCGCCGGCACCAGCAGCATCACGGCGGTGGAAGGCAGAGGCGCGCTGCCGGCCGGCACGTAGAGCCCGACCGGATCCAGCGCCAGGTAGCGCATGGCGCACGCTACGCCCGGCGCCGTTTCCACCGAATAGTCGTCCGGGCGGCCGGCCGCGTGGAATGCCCGCACGGTCTCGATCGACCGATCGATCGCCGCATCGAGATCCGGATCCAGCGCCCCATGAGCCGCCGTCTCCTGCCACAGCGCCGGCGGCGTCACGCCGTCGAACCGGCGGGTATACTCGGATACGGCATCGTCGCCGCGTTCGCGAACGCTGGCGACGATATCGGCGACGATACGCTGGAGTTCGGCGCCGGATTCCATTTCCGGCCGGGCCAGCAGAGCGTTCTTTCCGGCTTCTTCAAGGCCGCCCCAATTCACGGTCTTCATCTTCGACATCTCCTCAGGCCAGCATTTTTTCGACCGGCAATACCAGGATCGCCGACGCACCGGCGGACTTGAGATCCTCCAGATGCTCCCAGAACACCTGCTCGGTGCATAGTGCATGCACTGCCACCCGGTCCGCCTGGCTTTCCAGCGGCAGTACGGTGGGCGTTTCCGCGCCGGGCAGGATGGCACTGATTCGCGACAGCGCCTCGCGCGGCGCGTGCAGCATGACGTACTTGGTTTCTGCCGCGCGCTGGACTCCAAGCACCCTCTGGACCAGCTTGTCCAGCAACGCCTCGCGCTCCGGCGGGAGGGTCGAATTGCCGCGATACAGCGCGGCCTGGCTTTCGAGCACCGTGGTGACGGCGCACAGGTGGTTGGCCCGCAGCGTTGTGCCGGTGGACACCAGGTCGACGATGGCGTCGGCGGTGCCCAGGCTGGGGGCAATCTCGACCGCACCGTTGAGCGTGACGATATCGGCTTCGACGCCGTTCTCGTGCAACCATTTCCGGGTCAGGCGCGGATAGCTGGTCGCGATCCGCTGGCCCGCGAGTTGAGCCGGGCCGGCATAGCCGACGCCTTCCGGCAGGGCAAGCATCAGCTTGCAGTGACCGAATTCCAGCGGCGCGAGAATCTCGAGGTCGGCGTCCGGCCGGCGCTTGCGCGCTTCCAGCACCTTTTCCACGGCGACGTTCTCGCCGACGATGCCGAGCTCGCAGACGCCTTCCAGAAGCAGTCTCGGAATGTCGTCGTCGCGCACGAGCAAGAGGTCCACCGGCAGGTTGCGACCGTACCAGAACAGCTTGTCCTTGCTGCGCGCGAACTGCAGACCGGATTTCTCCAAAAGCTTCAGCGAGGTATCGGACAGCCGCCCGGACTTCTGAATGGCGATCTTGATTCGAGGTTGTTCGGAAGACATGCTTACTGCTCTCCTTGATCGGGTTCGGCCGGAAACGCCTGCGCCTGCCCCTGAAGCCGTTGCAACGCCACACGGTAACCATCGTGACCCATTTCCAGGAACCGCGCGACGCGCCCGATGGTGGTCACGCTGACGCCGGTGCGGTCATGAATTTCCCGGTAGGGCAGGCCGGCGTCGAGCAGCTGTGCCACGCGCCAGCGATCGACCAGGGCTTCCAGCTCGGCCGGCGTAGTCAGATCGCGAAGCAGCGCGCGGCATTCGTCCGCGGTTTCCATCGCCATGAAAGCCTCGGCCAGGCTGTTGCGTCCGGCACGGTTCGCCTTTAGGTGCTGTTCGTCGAGCTGTTTCATGAACGTCGTTTCTCGTCAATGTAATAACACGTTAATACAGTAGCACATTATCACGACACGGTGAAAACTGTTATGCGTCTGCAGCCGACGATCGCAGGCTTGGCCGCGATCCAGCGAGCTTGTCAGCACGTCGGGAAAACTGCCGTCGCCGGGCCGGCGCGCTACGGCAGCGCTTTGAATGGCAGTGCATGATGGAAATACAGGGTCTCTTTCAGCCATGGGCAGAGGACGAACAACCGTCGATCTGCAACATCATCCTCGGCAAGCGCGACTGCGTCGGAAAGCGGGCCCGAGTCGACAAGGAAAATCAGCCCGGGCCCGCGGCGTCCGGTTTCGCCAACTCGACCCGACGCCAAGCCCCCCGCCGAGCGCGCGGTCCGGCTAGAATAGCGGGATTATTTTTTTCAATCCAAGACACCAAGTTGCAGGGAGTAACAATGGACCAGAGTCTAATACCGCCGGTGATGGGCATCGTCGGCCTGATCGTTGCCTTCATCATCTATCGCGCGATGATGCGCTACCCGGTGATGGAAGGAAAACCGGCCGAAATCGCCAAGCTGATCCAGGAAGGCGCCATGGCCTTCATGCGCCGCGAAGTGCTGATGATCGCTCTTTCAGTGGCCGTACTGTTCGTCGCGCTCGCGCTTTCCGGTCTCGGCATCCAGACTGCCATCTCGTTCCTCGTCGGCGCCATCAGTTCCACGGTGGCCGGCTTCTTCGGCATGATCGCCGCCACCCGGGCCAACGTGCGCACCACCACTGCGGCGCACAACTTCGGCACCGACCGGGCGCTGAGCGTGGCGTTCTACGGCGGTTCGGTCATGGGCCTGGTGCTCGCTTCCATTGGCCTCCTGGGCCTGGGCAGCCTCTACCTGGTATTCGGCACGGACCCACAGACCGCGCACAATATCCACGGCTTCGGCATGGGCGCCAGCGTCGTGGCGCTGTTCTATCGTGTCGGCGGCGGCATCTTCACCAAGTCCGCCGACGTCGGCGCCGACCTGGTGGGCAAGGTCGAAGCCGGCATTCCCGAAGACGACCCCCGCAACCCCGGCGTGATTGCCGACAACGTCGGCGACAACGTCGGCGACGTGGCCGGCATGGGTTCCGACATCTTCGAATCCTACTGCGGTTCCATGATCGCCACCATCGCGCTGGCTACGAGCCTGATCCAGCTCACCGCCGTAGACGGCATTGTGCCGGGCATGGGTCCTGGCGCTGCCTTGATGGGCCTGCCGCTACTGCTGGCCTCGGTCGGCCTGGTCTGTTCCATTCTTGCTATCGGCGTGGTTCGGATGTCGGTCTCGCGCAGCCCCGAAGTGGCGCTGCGCACCGGGACCATCTTCGCCGCCGTTGCCTTCATTGTCGCGGCCTTCTTCCTGATCCGCTTCGTCGATGTTGCCACCGGCGTCTGGCTGGCCACGCTGGTCGGCGCGCTGGGCGGAATCGTCATTGGACTGTCGACCGAGTACTACACCGCCGGCAAGCCGGTGCGTGAAATCGCGCGGGCGGGCGAAACCGGCCCGGCCACGGTCATCATCTCGGGCTTGGCCACCGGCATGCTGTCGGTGGTGGTCCCCATCCTGACCATCTGTCTGATGATCTTCATCGCCAACTTCCAGGCCGGCCTCTACGGCGTCGGCATCGCGGCGGTGTCGATGCTGGCCACGGTGGGCATGACCATGGCCATCGACGCCTACGGTCCGGTGGCCGACAACGCCGGCGGTATCGCCGAAATGGCGGGTCTGGGCGAAGACACGCGCAAGATCACCGATTCGCTGGACGAACTGGGCAACACCACCGCCGCGATCGGCAAGGGCTTTGCGATCGGCGCCGCGGCGCTGGCCGCGCTGACCATCATCAGCGCCTATATCGCCGAGGTGCAGTTGCACGTCGAAGGCTTCGCTCTGCTGATCTCCAACCCCACGGTGTTGATCGGCATGTTCATCGGCGGCCTGTTTCCGTTCGTGGTCGCTTCGATCACAATGACGGCAGTCGGCGACGCGGCATTCGAAATGATCAAGGAAATCCGCCGCCAGTTCAAGGAAATTCCCGGCTTGCTCGACGGAACGGCCAAGCCGGACGCCGCACGCTGCGTCGATATCGCCACCACATCCGCCATCAAGCGCATGCTGCTGCCAGCCGCCCTGGCGGTGCTCGGCCCGGTGGTGGTCGGCTTCGGCCTGGGCGCCGAGGCGCTGGGCGGCATGCTCGGCGGGGCACTGGTCGCGGCGGTCCTGCTGGCGCTCACCATGGCCAATGCCGGCGGCGCGTGGGACAACGCCAAGAAGTACGTCGAAAAGGGCAACTTCGGCGGCAAGGGCTCCGAAACTCACCATGCAAATGTCGTGGGCGACACGGTCGGCGATCCACTCAAGGACACCTCCGGACCGTCGATGAACATCCTCATCAACGTGATGGCGATCGTGAGTCTGGTGATTGCGCCTTTGCTGACGCACTGATCGGTCACTTTTCGACGATCTTCGAAAAACGCGGCCCCGGGCCGCGTTTTTCGTTTCGGGGGGTTGGATCACTGTTTAGGATTTAGTTTTGTCAACTTCAACTTCGAGTTCAACTTCATTTCGCCACGCGCTGATGGGGGCGCCCTGCGCGGTTCGGCGACCTTTTCATCAGAATCGTTTCGCCACGCGCTTCGCGCTTGCAGGCG
>CAYYZR010000149.1:0-5774 GCA_964476005.1 uncultured Halomonas sp. | reverse complement strand
GTGAAGGTCTGCCCGATGCCGAAATCGTCGAATGGCTGGTCGCCGAGGGCGACACGGTCAAGGTCGACGATCCGATTGTCTCCATGGAGACGGCCAAGGCCGTCGTCGAGGTACCCTCGCCTTACGCCGGCAAGGTCGCGAAGTTCCACGGCCAGGCCGGAGACGTGATCAAGACCGGCGCGCCGCTGGTGGAGTTCGACACCGGCGAAGGTGCCGGTGACGAGAAAGCTGCTGACAAGGACGGAGCCGAGCCGGAATCGTCCGAGCGAAAACTGGAACCGCAGGCGGTCGAACCTGCCGACGACGATGTCGGCCAGACCGGCGAGGAGCGCGCCGACACCGGAACCGTGGTCGGCAACGTCACCACATCCGACGAAGTCGTCAGGCAGAGCCACTCGAGCGTCGGCGGCGTCAAGGTCACACCGGCGGTTCGCGCGCTGGCGCGCAAGCTCAAGGTCGATCTCGGCAGCGTCGAGGCGACCGGTCCGGAAGGCGTGGTGACCTCGTCCGACGTCCGCAAGGCCGCCGAGCAGGGGCCGACGCGCAAGCCGGCGCAAACCCGGGAAGCCCAGCCCAGCCGCGAGGAGCCCCGTCCTGCGCGCAGGCAAGCCGACACAGACAGCAAACCCGAGGCGCCCAGCGGCGAATGGGAACCGATCCGCGGCACGCGACGGACCATGGCGCGCGCGATGAGCGAATCGCACGCCCGTGTCGTGGCCACCACCATCATGGACGACGCCGACATCCACGCCTGGCAGCATGGCGAGGACATCACCGTGCGCCTGCTGCGCTCGCTGTGGGCCGGCGCCCAGGCCGAACCGGGCCTGAACGCCTGGTACGACGACGAACAGAACATGCGCATGATCCACAAGGGCATGCACGTCGGCATGGCCGTCGATACCGCCGACGGCCTGTTCGTCGCGCGCCTGAAGGACGTGCATTCCTCGGACCGCCGGCAGATGCGCGAAGAGATCAACCGGCTGCGCGACAACGCGAAGAATCGCTCGATACCGCCGGAAGATCTCAAGGACTACACCATCATGTTGTCCAACTTCGGGGTGTTCGCCGGCCGCTACGCCACGCCCATCGTCAACCCGCCGTGCGTGGCCATCGTGGCCGCCGGCGTGCTGCGGCACGAAGTGGTGCCGGTCCTGGGCGGGATGGAAGCACACCGCACGCTGCCGCTGTCGCTGACCTTCGATCACAGGGTCTGCACCGGTGGCGAGGCGGCAAGGTTCTTGAAAGCGATGATCCAGGACCTGCAAAAATCACAGTGAAGCTACTGCGCGGCTCCCTGGCGGCGTCCGGCGGTGCTCGGAATCCTCATGCACCGATTAGTGCACTGCGGTTCCTGCGCGCCGGCGGCCACCGCCAGGGAGCCGCTCGCTACGCTTCATTGCGATTTTTCACAGCTTCATGATTGAAAATGATTTCAGCGCTCCACAACCGCAGTATTTCTGTAGACAATCTGCGGTAACCTCGGCCTAAAGAACGGAAGGGATTGAAGCATGCGCATCGGAATTTTCGGAACGGGCTACGTGGGGCTGGTCACCGGCGCCTGTCTGGCCGAGGTCGGCAACCACGTCGTCTGCATGGACATCGACCAGGACAAGGTCGATGCGCTGAACCGCGGCGAGATTCCGATCTTCGAGCCCGGCCTGGAAGGGCTGGTGCAGCGCAACCACGCCGCCGGCCGCCTGCAGTTCTCGTCGGACGCGGTCGAGACCACGCACCACGGCGAGATCCTGTTCATCGCCGTTGGCACGCCGTCGGACCAGGACGGCTCGGCCGACTTGCGCGCGGTGCTTTCGGTGGCACGCACGATCGGCCGCGAGTTGGCCGAATCGCAGCTGGTGGTCACGAAATCGACCGTCCCGGTAGGCACCGCCGCCAAGGTCCGTGCAGCCCTGGCCGAGACCGGTGCCGGCAAATTCACGCCACGCGTAGCCTCCAATCCGGAGTTTCTGAAGGAAGGCGCCGCGGTCAAGGACTTCATGGCGCCCGACCGGATCATTATTGGCGTGGAAGACGAAAAATCCGAATCGCAGTTGCGGCATCTTTATGCGCCGTTCAACCGGAACCGTGAAAAGATCTTTTCGATGGACATCGCCTCGGCCGAGCTGACCAAGTACGCGGCCAACGCGATGTTGGCGACCAAGATCTCGTTCATGAACGAACTGGCCAATATCGCCGAGCGGGTCGGCGCAGACATCGAGCGGGTGCGAATCGGGATCGGCTCGGACCCGCGCATCGGATACCACTTCATCTATCCGGGTGTGGGCTACGGTGGATCGTGCTTCCCCAAGGATATTCGCGCGCTGGCCCGCACCGCTGCCGAAAACGGCCACCAGGCACGCATCCTGCAGGCGGTCGAGACGGTCAACCAGACCCAGAAACAGCGCCTGTTCGAAAAGATCAGTCTGCACTTCGGCAACGATCTGAGCGGTCGTACGCTGGCGCTGTGGGGCCTGGCGTTCAAACCGGAAACCGACGACATGCGTGAAGCGCCTTCGCTGGTGCTGATGGAAGCCCTTTGGGCAGCCGGGGCGAAGGTTCGTGCGTTCGATCCCAAGGCCATGCCGGAAACCCGGCGAATCTGCGGCGAACGCGATGACCTGACGCTGGTCGAGGACCCGTATCAGGCGCTTGACGGCGCCGATGCACTGGTGGTAATTACCGAATGGAAGGCATTCTGGAGTCCCGATTTCGATCGCATCAAGACCCAGCTGTCCGAACCGGTAATCTTCGATGGCCGCAACATCTACGATCCGCGCGACCTGGCCCAACTCGGCTTCAGACACGAAGGCATAGGACGGCGCGCCAGCTTGCCCGAGCCGGCCAACAAGGCCGGACGCGCCGCAGCCGCAACCTGACGACGGCTGCTCGATGCCACCGACCGGCGCCATCGCGCGCGCGTGGCAGCGGCGGAAGGGCTCGGGGCTTCGGGGAGAACAGGTCACGGCCTTCTTATGCCCGAAGGCATGGCGCGCATTGCGCCTGGAATTCGTATAAATTGGACATACCGCGGGCCTGACTTGCATGCGCAGTTCGGTCTCCAGCAACTTCTTGAAGACAATATGTCGGGACAACCCAATGAAATACTGGATCTCTAGCCTCATCTTCGCGCTGGCCGCTGCCGGCTTGACCACCGAATGCATCGCCCAGGCAGGCACCACGGTCAACGTTCGCGAAAGTTCCGGTCGCAGCATGGCCGACGCCCAGGCCGACCATTACAACGGCCCCAAAGCACGCATTGCGGTGGCCCGGTTCGAAAACAAGACCGCCGATTCCATGAACTGGTACAGCCCCTCCATCGGCGACGGCATGGCCGACATGCTGACCACCGCACTGGTCAATTCCGGGCGCTATATCGTGCTCGAGCGCGAAAGCCTCGATACCGTGCTCAGCGAACAGGATCTCGGCGCCAGCGGCCGAATTCGCGAGGATACTGCGGCGGCGATAGGAGAAATCGAAGGCGCGGAACTGCTTGTGGTGGCGGCCGTGACCGAATTCGACGGCAATTCCGGCGGCACCTCCGGCAGTCTCGGTGGCAGCAAGATCGGCCGCGTGTTCGGCGCCATTTCCGGCGGCTCGCGCAGCGCCCACATGGCGATCGACCTGAGGGTAGTCGACTCGCGCACCAGCCGAATCCTGGCCGCAACCAGCGTCGAAGGCGAGGCCAAGGATTTCAACATCGGCGGTGCGCTGGCCGGCTACACCGGCTCGGTCGGCCTGGGCGGCTCGCTGTCGTCATGGGAGAACACGCCGCGCGAAAAAGCGCTGCGACAGGTCATCGGTGCGGCCGTCGACTACGTCATCTCGGTGACCCCGCCGACGATGTTGCGCTACGACGCATCGGGGCGTCCGGTCAGCGGCTCGCCCAGCAGCAGCGGAGCCTCAGCTACCAACGGCGGCGGCGAACGCGTCGTGATCACAGCAACCTCGGTCAGCGCTCACCAGGGACCCAACAGCGAAACCCCGGCCGCGTTCACACTGAGCGCCGGCAAGATCGTCGAGGCGGTGATCCGCGCCGGCGACTGGGTGCAGGTGCGCGACGACCAGGGCCGCACCGGCTGGGTCGCAGCCGAGTCCACGCTCAAGGTGGAATGAAATCGGCATTGGACAACAGAAGATCATCCGGAAGGGAGCCATCGATGAAAAATGCTGTGAAACTGGCGCTGGCGATGATGAGCATGCTGCTTCTGGCCGGCTGTCCGGCCGGTACCGGCACGACGACCAACGTTCGCGAGAGCTCCGGCCGAAGCATGGCCGACGCCCAGGCCGAGCACTACAACGGCCCCAAAGCGCGCATTGCGGTGGCCCGGTTCGAGAACAAGACGGCAGATTCATACAACTGGTACAGCCCGTCGATCGGCGACGGCATGGCCGACATGCTGACCACCGCACTGGTCAATTCCGGGCGTTACATCGTGCTCGAACGCCAGGCGCTGGATGACGTATTGAGCGAACAGGACCTGGGCGCCAGCGGCCGGGTGCGGCAGGATACCGCGGCAGCCATCGGCGAGATCGAGGGCGCTGAACTGCTGGTCGTCGCAGCGGTTACCGAATTCGACGGCAACTCCGGCGGCACTTCGGGCAGTCTCGGCGGCGGCAATCTCGGTCGCGTCGTCGGTGCAATTGCCGGCGGTTCGCGCAGCGCCCACATGGCGATAGACCTGCGCGTGGTCGACGCCCGAACCAGTCGCATCCTGGCCGCTACCAGCGTCGAAGGCGAAGCCAAGGACTTCAACATCGGCGGTGCCCTGGCCGGCTACACCGGCTCGGTCGGACTGGGCGGGTCACTGTCGTCGTGGAAGAACACGCCGCGCGAGAAGGCCCTGCGCCAGGTCATCGGCGCAGCCGTCGACTACGTGATTTCCGTGACGCCGCCGCAAATGATGCGTTACGACGCCATGGGCAATACGGTATCGGGCGGAGGCGGAGGCAGCAGCGGCGGCTCTGCCAACGAAAAAGTCGTGATAACCGCGAGCTCGCTCAACGTCCGCCAGGGGCCGGGTACCGACAATCCCGTGGTCTTTTCGCTCAATTCCGGTGCGATCGTCGACGTGGTCGCACGCGCCGGCGACTGGCTCAACATCCGCGACGACCAGGGCCGCGAAGGCTGGATTTCGGCGCAGTTCGCGCTGGAAGTGCAGTAGCGGGGAGACTCTACAGGGAGCGACGAAGGCCCGGCCATCCGCCGGGCCTTTTTTGTGCGGTTCGACTACGCAACTATCCCCGCGTCGATTCACGTTACTCTTTCACAGTGGAGGAAGCCGCTGACAGCGTAGCGAGCGCGCGGCTGACGGTGGGCGCCGGAGCGCAGGATCCGCAGTGTACGAGGTTGTACATGAGGATTCCGAGCACCGCCGCACGCCGTTAGGCGCGCGCGCAGTAGCTGTCAGGGGCTTCCTAATCGAAGCGCAGGTGCCGGACCGACCGCCCCTGGTCGCGAATCTCGCGCAGCGAATCGATGCCGATGTCGATCTGCTTGTCGACGAACTGGTCGGTGATCACGCGATCGCTGGCGTCGGTCTTGACGCCTTCGGGCACCATCGGCTGATCCGACACCAGCAGCAGCGCACCGGTGGGGATACGGTTGGCGAAGCCGGTAATGAAGATCGTCGCGGTTTCCATATCGATGCCCATGCAGCGGGTGCGGCGAAGATATTTCTTGAAGCTCTTGTCGTGCTCCCAGACGCGTCGGTTGGTGGTGTATACCGTGCCGGTCCAGTAATCCATCTCGTAATCGCGCGCCGTCGACGACACCGCGC
>CAYYZR010000148.1:0-5794 GCA_964476005.1 uncultured Halomonas sp. | reverse complement strand
GCCATATTCCGGCAATCGCCAAGGCGGTTTCGACCAAGACCGAATGGTACTGGTCCGACGCCGGCCAGAACATCAGCCCGATTCCGATCGACCCGGATACCGGCCGGGCGGCGTATGACAAGAAGAAGGGCACGTTCAACTGGGAATTCAACGTACGCCCGGTGTTGCGCTGGTACAACGGAAAGTGGGACCGAAAAGTCGTCGTGGTCAACGACAAGTACGACGAAGTTCCGATTCCGCTGGCCACACCGCTGGGTGACCGCAGCGACCCGAATGCCATGATTCGTCCGTTCAAGCTGATGATCGGCGACCAGGCGGTCGATCCGGTCACCAAGACGGTATCGGTGCCGCACTTGTTTGGCACCGCTGGCGGCCCGAATCCCTACTGGGGCAAGTTCGACTGGAACCTGGCCCTTGAAGACGGGGCACTGTATACCGGCCAGGACTACAGCGGCACGTTCGAATTTGCGGACACCACCATGTTCCTGACCGTCAACCACCAGGTGGCTCCGGCCGACCAGGCGCTTGGCTACGGCGGCATCGTCGATGGATGCATGGACTGTCACGATCCTGGAAACGAATACGTGGAATGGGATGAACTCGGCTGGACCGGGGATCCGCTGAGGGGCGGGTCGCGCACCATGGAGTAGCCGCCTGCATCGTCTCGGCCTGCTCCCGCCGCACGCAAGTGTGCCAGGCCTCGACGACAGTTGAATGCTCCGGGCGCCCGGGTGATTTTCCACCCGGGCGCTTTTTTGTCGTTTCAGGCAGACTCCCGTGCGGAACATTTGGACCGCTCACGGGTTCTGAACATGTAGCAAGTCAGTATGTAGGTGGAAATCAACAGGAATTCAGGCATGAAACGCAGAAATCTTTTGACCGGCATCGGCGCCAGCCTTCTTGGCGGCGGCCTGGTGCTGCGCGCCGGCGCCCAGAATTCGGCCGATTCCCCCGAACCCGGAAGCGAGGACGCAATGAGCGGCAAGACGATTGACATGACAATCGAAGAGTGGAAGCAGATCCTGCCGAAGGAACGGTTCGATATCCTGTTCCGGGAAAAGACGGAGCCCGCCTGGACCAGTCCGCTGAACGACGAAAAGCGCGCCGGTACGTATATTTGCGCGGCCTGCTATCAGCCGTTGTTCTCCAGCCAGGACAAGTTCGATTCCGGCACCGGGTGGCCCAGCTTTACCCGGCCGATCAGCGACGAGGCGATCGATACCAAGAAGGACTTCAAGCTGATCTGGCCGCGTACCGAATATCACTGTTCGAACTGCGGTGGCCACCAGGGGCATGTGTTCGACGACGGGCCGCAGCCTACCGGCCAGCGCTGGTGCAACAACGGTCTGGCGCTGGAATTCGTGGTTGAAGGCGACGAGCTCCCGGAGCTGCGGGCATGAGCAACGGGCGACGATTCCGGCTGACTGCGGTGCTGTTTGCGAGCCTGGTTTCGATAGCGTCGCTTGCGGCCGCCGACGACCAGGTCGAGTCCGATACTCGCGTGGCGACATTCGGCGGCGGCTGCTTCTGGTGCATGGAGCCGCCCTACGACAGGCTCGACGGCGTGATCTCCACCACCTCGGGCTACATGGGCGGCGACGTCGACAACCCGACCTACGAGCAGGTCACTCGAGGCGGCACCGGCCATGTCGAAGTCGTCCAGGTCGAATACGACCCCGACACCGTCAGCTTCGAGCAGCTGCTGGATACCTACTGGGTGAACGTCGATCCGCTGACCGACAATCGGCAGTTCTGCGACGCCGGCGAAAGCTATCGTCCGGTGATCTTTGCCCACACCGACCGCCAGCGCGAAGCAGCCGAGGCATCGAAGCAGGCCGTGATCGACTCGGGCCGCTTCGACCGGCCGGTGATCGTGCCCATCGAAGACGCCAGGACATTCTGGCCGGCCGAAGACTACCACCAGGATTATTATCAGAAGAGCACGGCCAGCTACAAATACTATCGCTGGCGCTGCGGTCGCGATCAGCGGCTGCAAGAGCTCTGGGGCGACCCGCCGCCGGAAAATCCGGACGCCTAAGCGGGCCGGGGTTCTGCTTCGGACCTGATCGCACCACCGCGCTTTTGAATGGCCTGGTCGTGGCCGATGCCGTCACGAACAGCGCGCGCGATGTCGGACTTCACGCGCGCGATCAGCGATTTCAGCCGTGTCTCGTCGAGGGTATCGACGACCGGATGGTAATCGTCCGGCACGATGCCCTGTCCAACCAGGACTGCCGTCCAGGAGACTTCGGAAAACAGCTCCCCGTATTCGCGGAATACCACGCCGTTGCGCGAGAACAGCTCGATCCTGTGGCTGAGCGAATCGGGTACGGACATTTCCCGGCAATCGATCCAGTAGGAAGAATCGACGCGGCGATTGACGTGGTAGTGCAGGATGATGAAATCGCGAATGTATTCGAACTCGCTCTTCACTTCGCGGTTGAACTGGTCGATGCCGGCCTGCTCGATGCCGGCCCGAGGGAACATCTTGATCAGGCGAATGATGCTGTTCTGGATGAGGTGAATGCTGGTTGATTCCAGCGGCTCCAGGAATCCGCTCGCCAGGCCGAGTGAAACGCAGTTTCGATTCCACTGCAATCGCCGCCGCCCGGTGGTGAACCGAATCGGCCGTGGGTCCGTGATCGGCTTGCCGTCGAGGTTGTCCAGCAGCGTCCTGGCGGCGGCCTCGTCGCTCATGTAATCGCTGCAGTACACCAGACCATTACCGACCCGGTGCTGCAGCGGGATCTTCCACTGCCAGCCGCAGCTTCGGGCCGTGGCGCGGGTGTAGGGCAGGGGAGGCGCGGTGGATTCGGTCTGGACGGCCAGCGCGCGGTCGCTTCTGAGCCAGTGCGACCAGTCCTCCCAGCCGGTCTCCAGCGTCTGTTCGATGAGCAGACCCCGAAACCCGCTGCAGTCGATGAACAACTCGCCGGCCACGTTGCTTCCGTCCTCCAGCCTGACCGATTCGATAAAACCGGTCTCGCCATTCTGTGCAACGTCGACGACCTTGCCCTCGATCCTGGTCACGCCCATTTTTTCACTCAGGCGGCGCAGCAGCCGGGCGTAGCCGGCGGCGTCGAAATGGTAAGCGTAGTTGGGCGCACGTCCGACCTTGGCTCCGAAGTGGCCGGCCCGGCCCATGCGGGCCTCTAGGCTGAAGTCGTCCAGGGGCGCGGACTCGCCCAGGTCGCGGGCGCGCCGCCAGTAGTGATGAAACTGTGCGGCCCAGCTGTCTATTCCCTGCGGCGCGAACGGATGGAAATAACGCTCACCCAGATCGCCCCAGTTTTCGAAATCGATGCCGAGCTTGTAGGTACCGCTGACCTCGCGCAGAAATTCGGCTTCGTCGAGTTCGAGCAGCAGGTTGAAATTCTTGATCGGCGGGATCGTGGCTTCGCCGACCCCGACGGTACCGATGACGTCGGACTCGATCAGAACGATATCCAGTTCCCGGCCGAAGGTCTTGGCCATGGCGGCCGCCGCCATCCACCCGGCCGTGCCGCCGCCGACGATCACCACTTTGCGAATATTGCTCACGAATCCGTCCTTTGCGTCGATGAACCGGCCTCAGCCGGGTTGTTCATGGCTCGAAACAAGCTGGAATCCGTCAACGGTTCAACTTGTTTCTTAGAAGGCTTCGCCATTGCCGGGCGCTGGTCTCATCGGTCCCGCCCAGGATGCCCCTGCTTTTCTCCGGGATATGATCCAGCGCGTCGAGCGGCGGATCGAAGACGTAGTGATCCAGGATCTTGCGCCAGGCTTCGCGTTGCCGATCGGGCAGATTGCGCATGTTCAGCAACGCGTGTACCAGCACGTCGCCGGGTGCGCCCATGTACTCCGGCGTATCGCGCCACCAGTGGTTGATCAGGATGTTGAAGTCCGCAAGCGCATTGACCTGGTGCCACCACATGCTGGGAATGTAGATCGCGTCTCCGGGCGCCAGTTCGGCCCACTGCGAATGCTGCAGGGCTTCCGCGTAGCGCGGGAATCGCTCCAGATCCGGATCGTCCGGATCCACCACGCTGATCTGCTGGCCGGCCGGCGTCACGTCCAGCGGGCCGAGATACAGGTTGGCAAGCTGCTCGGGCGGGAACAGCATGAACCGCCGGGTGCCTGCGCAGACGCAGGCGACGTTGTCCATGACGTCGTGATGGGCGGCGACCCTGGAGCGATTTCCGATCCAGATGCGCACCGTGGCCGACAAGTCGTGCGTCGGCAGGCTGTTGTCGGCCTTGATGCCGGGCAGGCAATGATCCAGCGCCATCGACCCCATGTAGACCGTCGGTGGCGGCGACTGGCCCGAGGCCTGTCGGATCTGCGCCAGGACTTTGTCCAGGCCGGTCTTGAACTGACGGAAATTGAGTCCCGAATAATCCTGGTTGTAGAAGATACGCTCGTCCGGACCGGGGTCCTTGAAGAACGCGGTCACCGGCGCGCCGGCGTAGTGCGACATCAGGTATTGCGCCGCGTCATCGAATTCACCGGCTGCGGCGCGCACGATCGGCCAGTCCGAACAAAGCCCTCGGAGCACCACCGGTTCCGGGTGCCCGTTGACCTCGGCCAGGATCCGGGAAGGGTCGGCGCCTTCCGACTCCGCGATACTCCGGCCCGGCCGGTTCATGATGCCTCGGCGAGGACGGCTCGATTCTTGCGTTCGATCAGCTTGTCGAGATTCGGCTGTGATGCCAGCATCATGTAGATGTGGTGCAGATAGCCCTTGGCATGCAGCGCGCCGAGCGCCGACTCTCCAAGCGCGGAAAGTCGCGCTTCGGCGATGGTGTAAAGCCCGTTGACCACCTGGCTGGAGCCGTCCTTGAATTCGATGTTCAGCGATACCGATTCGATCAGTTCCATCCCCACCAGGGTCTGGGACAGCGGTTGTATCTGCTGGTGTCCTTCGTGGATCGCCTGCAGTATCGACGTCATCCGCTCCAGCCATTCGCTTTCGCCTCCGTGCGGCAGGAACAGCGGGAATCCTTCCGACTCGCCGACGCTTGGATGATCGAGATCGACGTGCACCACCGGCACCGGCGTCGGCGTGCCGTCCAGGTCCTGCTCCTGGAAACCGATCAGCAGCGGCTGACGTTCCACCGAATGCGGCAGATAGTCGGCGTCCCAGCGACCGTCCTGCAGATACAGGTTTTCATTCTCCGAAAACCCGAAAAGCGCGATCGGCTCGAAATTACCCGAATCGCGGTTCTTGATGAAAAACAGCGGATATTCGTTCTGCAATACCAGCAGTTCGCTCGGAAATATCCGGGCGAGATTGACGTCGTAGCCGTGGCCCGGTCGGAAGTTCCGGTGTATCCGGAGATCCTTGTGCGTGACATTGTCAAGCAATGCGTGATTCGTCATCGTGTTCTCCAGGCGCGTCGCGCAGCGATGTTGATTCAGCCGGCCGCCGGCAGGCCATGCTGCGCAATCCGCGCCAGCAAGGTCCTGTGCGGCGGAAGCGTGGCAAGGCATTGGTTGGCTGCGCGGACGTTTTTCTCGAACAGCTGCCGGGCCTTGATCCGGTTCGCTTCGGCCGGTTGGTACTGCCCCCGGGCCGAGTCCGGGCTCATGCCGTAAAGGACGTACTGGTAGCTTGCCGCCGAAAAGATCTCGTCGACGTGTGGAAAGTCGGCCTGGCTGGGCGGCCGGAAGCGCCACAGCTCGAGCAGTTCCTGCAGGCTGTCCGGTATCGAATCCGGCGACCGGTTGTCGCGCCAGTAGGCGGTGTCGTCGCGCTTGCTCAGCACGTAGTGTAGCTTGAGGAAATCGATGATTCGCGCCCAGCGATAGCGAAACC
>CAYYZR010000147.1:0-5805 GCA_964476005.1 uncultured Halomonas sp. | reverse complement strand
CGCACCGACTGGGTCTTCGGCTACGGCTCGCTGATCTACAAGGTCGATTTTCCGTATCGCCGGAGAGAGGTTGCAAGCGTTTCAGGCTGGAAACGCCGTTTCTGGCAGGGCTCGCACGACCACCGCGGCACGCCCGAGGCGCCGGGGCGGGTGGTGACCCTGCTTCCGTCGCCTGGAACCCTATGCCGCGGCATGGCCTACGAGGTCGATCACGCGGTCTACGAACACCTGGACCATCGCGAGAAGAACGGCTACCAGCGCCACCGGATCGATATCGAGCTGATTGAAGCCGGCGTCACGGTCGAGGGCACGCTGTACGTTGCCGGCACCGACAATCCCGCCTATCTCGGTCCGGCCGACCCGGCCGCGATTGCCGAACATATTCTCGGCGCCCGCGGCCCCAGCGGCAGCAACCGAGAATACGTGCTCAAACTCGACAAGGCGCTGCGCGAAATCGGCGCGACCGATGCTCACGTGGCCGACCTGGCGCGGCGAATTCTGAGCGCCGAGGCTCAATAGAGGGAAGGCGCGAAAACCTGCGGGCGCGACGGCCAGGGTCCACTTGCGCGCGCCCGGAAGGCTGGCGTATATTGGCTGCGGGGAGAACTTGCGGCACATGATCTGTTCTGGCTTTCATGCCGGCGTCCACGGTTCTCGGCGGCACACCGTTGAATCAGCACGTCGGGTGGCAGCATGAAGATATCGAATCATCTCGCGGCAATCGCCGGTCTGGCGATCGTTTTCGGCAATCCGGCCCGGGGTGATGCCGGCGACGCCTGCAGCGATATCGCACCGCCGCCGTTGCCCAGCACGTTCGAATACGCGATCGACTATCAGCAGGCGCTCTACACCTGGATCAACTGCTTTTCCTACAAGAGCGTCGCCGGCGTGAGGGTGGACAAGGAAGTTCGCCAGACGGGGCCGTTCGTGGCGCTGAAGGATTACGGCGTCCACCCGGCGGTACGCATCTGGTACTCGCCCGAGATCATGGCCTGGCTCGAGGCCGGGCGTCCGACCGCCAATGGTCGCGCCAGTCCCGGAGACCTGCCGGACGGTGCCTTCATCATCAAGGAAATGTTCATGTCGCCGGCCGATATCTACGGCGAACTGGCGGCCACGCCGCCGTTTCGCAACGACACGGACGGGGAAGCATTCGAAGGCGTGCTCGAAGCGCTGATCGGCAGCTGGACGATCATGATCAAGGACCGTAATGGGCCGTCCGCGGACGGCTGGTACTGGGCCCAGGCCGAGCCGAACCCGGATACCGTCTACGCCAACCCGCCGAACTACAACCCGGTGTGGCTGGACAACTACACGTCGACCGAGCTCCCGGTCTACCGGCGCAGGGACAACGGTGAACTGGAAATTCCCGCGCCGCATTTCATCTACTCGGGCTTTTCGACCGGCACCTGCATCCGCTGCCATGCGTCCTCGAGCGGCGAGTCGACCTTTTCCACGCTGGACAACATCGACCCGGACAGGCTCAACCTGCAGTTTCGCGTCGACAATTCGTGGCGGTCGGAAGCCTACCTGGACCCGGCCGACAGTGCCGGCCCGACCTTGATCGACAAGCTCAAGGCGTTCAGCGAAACGATCGAGGTCGACGGCAAGCCGGTCACGATCGACGGCGAGGAAATCTTCGACCGATACCTGGAGCCGATCTGGTATCTGCCGGCCAACCAGCGGCCATGGCGAGAAAGCGAAGCGGCCGCGGTCCCGAACGTTCGCACCGCGCATCTGCCGGGCATGGACGCGCAGCATGACAAGGCGACCGATGTGACAGCCGAGGCGAACGATGCGAAAGCCACCGTGGGCAATGGAGATCAACCGCGACTCAACCCGGACTTTGTCGCCGCGTTCGACGCGCTGACCCGGATGGACCAGCCCACAAAGGCGCAGATCGAGCGCTTCAGCTTTCCCCCGGCCTTCGCCGACCACAGTTTCCGGATGAAGCCGAATCCCGGCGAGAAGCCCGACAATCACCCGACCGGACCGATGACGCCCGAGATGCAGCAGTACATCACGTCGGACAACTGCATCGGTTGTCACGGCGGCCTGGCCGGCGCGCCCAGCGGCGTATCCCAGTTCCTGCTGACCGGGCCGAAGTACGGCGACGGCTACAACGTCTCGCCCTACGGCGAATGGCGCTGGTCGCCGATGGGGCTGGCCGGCCGCGACCCCATCTTTCATTCCCAGATCGAAACCGAGCAGCTGATCCTGCTCAAGGAGAACGGTCTGCTGGCCCACCCCGAGAGGGCAGAAAAGCTGGCCGAGGTGCGCGTCGTTCAGCAGGCGCTGGTCGATACCTGCCTGCGCTGTCACGGCGCGATGGGGCTGCGACAGAAGGGCCTGAACCAGACCCCCGAAATGCTGGATGCACACGCCGTCAATACCAGTAAGTCGAACGATCCGGTGCAACAGTATCTGACCCGGCTCAATCGCCCGATTCTCAACCCGCAGTTCGACCTGAACGACTTCTATCGCACGGTGCCGCCCAGCGCGGAGACCCGACCGTTCGAACCCTGGCCGAACCCGCCCGCGCCGCCGCCTGCACCCAGCGAGTTCTCGGGCGAGCTCGGCAACCTGGCGCGCGAGGGCATCAGCTGCACGGTCTGTCACCATATCGCCCCGCCCAGCAGCGATGACGTGAACAATTTCATCGCGACGGCCGGCGCTTCGCATCCGGACTGGATTGGCGACGAAGGCCTGGTCTGGACCGATCAGTTCTTCGCTTTTCTCGCGACCAACAACTCCGGGCTTTATCAGCGCTCCGAAGCGGACCGGATTCTCGGGCCGCTGGACGACGTACGGGTCAAGCCGATGCAGCACGCGCTCGGCCTGACGCCGCAGATCGCGCCTTCGTTCGATCTCGGCACCCGGCAAGGCGGCACGGCCGCGCCGGCAGAACCGTTCACCCGGGACTCGGCGATGTGCGGCACCTGCCACACAATCAACCTTCCGAACATAGGCCAGCCGCTGACCGACGAAAAGAATCCGGTGCTGCGCCTGTTGCAGCCGAACCCGGTGTTCCAGGAGATTCCCCACAGCATCGAGCAGGCGACGTATCTCGAGTGGTTGAACAGCGATTTCGGCCCGGGCCTGAACAACGAGATCGGCGACGACTTCCAGAGTTGCCAGGACTGCCACATGCCGAACCGGTCGCCGCTGGACGATCCGGAAACCGCGCCGCCGCTTGCCGCTCAGATTGCCACCATCCAGGATTCGAACTACCCGTTCGCGGCGTTCCAGCTGCCCAGCGCCGAGATCGACGTGCCGGTGAGATCGGATTACAGCCGCCACGAACTGGTCGGGCTGAACGGTTTCATGATCAAGATGTTCGAGCAGCATCCGGACGTGCTGAACGTCAATCTCACGGACATCGAGACGTCGAATTCGCGCGGCGCCGAACTGGCCGTGAACAACATGATCGATTCAACGACCCAGGGCCGGGTCGCAACGTTGACGATAGGCGAGCCGAAGATGGATGCCGGCGGCAGCAATCTTGTCGTCGAGGTACGCGTCGAAAACAGGACCGGGCATCGATTCCCCAGCGGCGTGGCATTTCGGCGCGTGTGGATCGATTTCCGGATCAAGGATGCCGGCGGCGCAGACCTGTGGAGCTCGGGCAGGAGCAACGACGCCGGGATCATCGTCGACGAAAACGGCGAACGCCTGCCGACCGAGTTCCTGCGAGATCCGAATCTGTACCAGCACCACTACCAGGAAATCTGCAGCCAGGACCGGGTCCAGATCTACGAGGAGCTGGTCAGGAATGCGCAGGGGGAATTCACCACCAGCTTCGTCCACCGCGTGGACCACGTCAAGGACAACCGCTTGATGCCCCGCGGGTGGGTGCCCGGCGACGTGTTCGCCGGTGGCGTGCCGGGCAGCGGCGGGCTTGCGGACCAGGGCGAACTGCTGCGCGAAATCATGCGCGCCACCGATCCCGACGGCGTCGGCAGCGATCCGGATTTCAACCGGAACCCCGGCGGCGACTCGCTCAGGTATCGGATACCGCTTGGCGCAATCGACGGCGCGGCGACCGTGGAGGCAACGCTTTATTCCCAGGCCGTGACCCCGGCCTGGTTCTGGGATCGCTTCTCCATGGCCAACGAAGCCAAGGAAGCGGGGTACGACACGCCTGCGACCGATCGCCTTTACTACCTGGCGAGCACGCTGAATCTCGAAAACTCGCCGCTTGACGGCTGGAAGTTCAAGGTCGCGACCTCGGCGATCTCCATACCGGGAAAATTCGAAACGACGACCGTGCCTGCCGCGTGCAACCAACCCTATCCAGCATCGGTTGATGGCGTCGCTTCAGCTGCGAGTGCCGAAACCGCCCGGCGACCGGACCAGGGAACTTCTGAACCGCTCTGAGCAAAGCGCAGCGGTTTTGAGCAGCCGGTTTCAGGAGGCCGACAAGCATGCGCCGGTCAACACCGGCGCTGCGTGCAGATTCTTGCCGTCGAGCGCGCGCTCGACCAGAAACTCGGCCACGTCGGCCCGGGAAATGAAACCGTTTCGCCAGGATTCCGGATCAGTCAGAACCTTGTACTTGCCGGTCGCCGATCCATTGGTCAGGATCGTCGGGCGAGCGATTGTCCAGTCGAGACTGCTGCGTTGGACGATCTTTTCCTGCACGCTCTTGTCGGCGTACGCGCGGCCAAGCAGCATGTTGTGCCCCAGTTCTTCGACGGCGTTCATCGAACTGCGGGTTTCTCCCGCGCCATAGCCCGTGACGACAATCAGTCGCTTAGGCCCGTTCGCCTCCATCTCGTCGACCAGCACCTCGGTCGAACGCGAGAACACCGTGACCGGGCGCAAAAGCCGCGTGAGGCCGGCCGGCATGCCGATCGCGAGAATCACCGCGTCGACGCCGTCCAGCGCACGCCGCACGTCTTCGGCGTCGGTCGCGTCGCCGGGGAATTTCTCCAGCCGTTCATGCTCGAGATCGATGCTGTCGGCGCCGCGCGCCATCGCGCGAACCGAACAACCACGCTCCAGTGCGCAATCGACGGCACATCGGCCGATGCCTTTGCTTGCACCTATGATGAGAAGAGTTTTGTCTGACATCACATCCTCGCTATATTGCGTTCGAATCGCGATCCTCTGCGCTTCCCTTGTCTTCCATTAGTGAAAGAATAACGCGACGACTGTCAGCAGGCCGGCCACGCGCTTTCCCCGGCACGACCCGCTCCATCCTTTCCACCGAGGCGGCGCGGTGCCAGGAGCCTGTCGGATTTAACGCTGATCGACTGCGGAAAAGCCGGATTGGGCCAGATTCTCCGCTCTTTTTCGTAATATAGGCTCACTATTCGCCTCAAAAAAGCGAAAAATCTGGCTCCAACAGGCTTTCCCTCGCTACGATCGGTCAATTCCGACAGGCTCCTGGAGTAAATCCATGAATCCATCCAGGGTACGCCGCGACCGATTGAAGGAACTGACCGACCTGCCCAACGTGGGCCCGCGGATTGCTTCTACGCTGTTTCGGCTCGGCATCGATCGTCCCGCCGACCTTCGGGGACGCGACGGCTTCGAGATGTACCAGGCGCTATGCGAGCTCGACGCCAGGCGCCACGATCCATGCGTGCTCGACGTGTTCATCTCGATCACGCGATTCATGAACGGCGAGGCGCCTCGAAGCTGGTGGTCTTTCACGGCCGAGCGGAAGCAAGCCTACCCCGGTATCTGACCGCGGTTATTCGATCAGGTCGATCAGCTCAAGGTCGAGTTGCTCGATTCGCTCGCCACGCTGAACGCCCAGACGCTGGCGCCGCTTTTCCGGCTCGTCGATCCGCTTGCAGC
>CAYYZR010000146.1:0-5821 GCA_964476005.1 uncultured Halomonas sp. | reverse complement strand
CCAGCGCGTGTTCGGCGGCGGCCAGGCGGACGTGGCCGAAGCCGTGGACCCGGGTAACGTCGATGTGGCGGATGGGGCAGCGCGGAAGGCTGTCGTCGAGAATCCCGAGATTGGCCAGGATGTTCAGCGAGGCGCGGTTGATGACCAGGGTTCTATCGTCGTAGCTCGGCTGGTGATCGGCGCCGCGGTCGATCGCCTCGATGATCGCCACGTCGAATCCGGCGCGGGCCAGGCCGACGGCCAGCGATGCGCCGGCCATGCCGCCGCCTGCGATGACGATGTCGTGTTCGTGTTGCTTGTTCATGGCTGCTGGCTCATGAGTGCATCAGTGCCTCGATGTCGTCGGCCGACGCCGGGACGCCGTCGGTCAGGTTCTCCGGGTCGCCGTCGGTCACGCGGATGTCGTCTTCTATGCGCACGCCGATGTTGCGGAATTCGGCCGGGATGTCTTCTTCGTCGCCGATGTAGAGCGCCGGCTCGACCGTGGTGACCATGTTCTTTTCCAGCACCCGCGAGTGGCCGTCGATGCGGTAGTCGCCAACGTCGTGCACGTCCAGACCCAGCCAGTGGCCGGTCTTGTGCATGTAGAAGCGCCTGTAGGTTTCCTTCTCCAGATTGTCCTCGAGTTTGCCGGACAGCAGGCCGAGCTCGATCAGGCCTTCGGTGAGCACGCGGCAGGCGGCTTCGTGGATGTCGTCGAACGCGTTGCCCGGGCGCACCTTGTCGATGGCCGCGTGCTGTGCGGCCAGCACCAGGTCGTGGACCTTGCGCTGGGCCGGGGTGAAGCGGCCCGACACCGGAAAGGTGCGCGAGATGTCGGCGGCGTAGCCGTCGCACTCGCAGCCGGCGTCGATCAGCACCAGGCCGTCGTCGGGCAGCGGCTGGTCGTTGGCCACGTAGTGCAGCACCAGCGCGTTGCGGCCGCCGGCGACGATCGGCAGGTAGGCCGGCGGGCAGCCGTTGCGGGTGAATTCGTGCATCAGTTCGGCGGTCAGGTCCGGCTCGCCCAGGCCGGGGCGGCAGACCTGCATGGCGCGGCGGTGCGCGGTGGCCGATATCTTCGCCGCGCGGCGCATCGACTTGAGTTCTTCGGTCGACTTGAACAGTCGCAGTTCGTGCAGCACGTGGTCGAGCGCGATGAATTCTTCCGGGCCGCGCGCGTTGCGCTTGAGCTTTCTGAGCTGGTTGCGCCAGCCGATCACCTGGCGGTCGAAGGCCGGATCGCGGCCCACCGAGTGGTAGATGTGATCGCGGTCTTCCATCAGGCCGGGCAGGATTTCGTCGAGATCGGAGATCGGAAACGCATCGTCCAGATCGAGCTGCTCGCGCGCGCCGTCCAGGCCCAGTCGCGGGCCGTCCCAGCGCTCGCGATCCGGGTCGCGCTCGCGGCAGAACAGAATCTGCTCGCCGGCGTCGCGTCCGGGAATGAGCACCAGCACCGCGTCGGGTTCGCTGAAGCCGGTCAGGTACAGGAAGTCGCTGTCCTGGCGGAAAGCGAACATGGTGTCGCCGTTGCGCAGCTGTTCGGCTGCTGCCGCCACGATGATGATACTGTCGGGCTCGGCCAGGTCCATCAGGTGGCGCCGGCGGCGGGCCAGGATTTTCTTGCTTGCCGTCATGGGTGGGGTTCGCGATTCGAGAGTGATTATGCCGGCTTGCGCAGGCCTTCCTCGCGCAGCAGCAGCGTGGCCACCCGCACGAATTCGCTCAGTTCGGTAAACGCCTGCTCCTGCTCCTCGTCGTCGGCTTCCGGGTCGGTGCCGGCGCGCGCGATCTGTTCGAGTAGCCGCAGCGCTTCGTTTGAATCCGGATTTTTCAGCTTCGGAGCTCCGGCGCCGAAGCCGGCCAGGAACCCGCTGACCCACGACCCCAGGCACCGGGTGCGCTCGGCCAGCGGCCGGTCGTCGGTCGGCAGCAGGGGCTTGAAGTCCATGTCCGGCGATGCAAGCTCGCTGCGCAGCGTGCTGATCGCCGGTCCCAGGTCTTGCTGGATGCGGGTTGAGTTCCAGTCACCGACCTGAAGCTTCGAGAGCTGGTCGGCCAGTTCGGAATCCGACTGGTGTGGCCCCCCGGCCAGCAGTCCGATGACCACGCCGTGGGTCTCGGCGATGCGTGCCGGTTCCTTGTCGGCCGCCAGCGCCAGGAGCCAGGCCAGCTTCGATTCGTTGTTGTCCATGTACGACTCGGGTTGGATTTGCAGCAATTGTCAATGGTAGCACTGGGGGCGTTTTGCCGATGTCCGCGAACGCCGGATCGAACCGCTGCGGGGCCGGCTCGAATCGGTCAAGGCGACCGCAGCGGCAATTCCTCGACGGCGCGGAATCCCGACGTACTTGTTAAACCAGGTCACAAAGCTCTATCATTGGCTTGAATTTCAACCAGATTGAAGTTGTCGGCATGAGCACTCAACAAGTCAGCCGTGCGCTCGATACGATCGAGGCCAGCATGAACCGCCTCAAGTCTCGAGTCGCTGAACTCGAGCGTGAGAACAAGTCGCTGCTCAAGCGCCAGGAGGCGCTGGTGGCGGAACGGGCCGGTCTGGTGCAGCGCAACGAAGAGGCCCGAACGCGAGTCGAATCGATGATCGAGCGGCTCAAATCGCTGGAGAACGCGAGCTGATGTCTGACAACGAGATGGTGACGGTACGGATCCTCGATCGCGAGTACCAGGTCGTCTGCGCACCCGGCGAGCGCAAGGGGTTGATGGAAGCGGCGCTTTACCTGGATGCTCAGATGCGCGAGGTGCGCAAGGGCGGCAAACTCAGCTCGGTCGAGAAGATCGCGGTGATGTGCGCGCTGAATTTTTCCGACGAGCTGCTCAAGCTGAGGCAGCAAAGCGTCGATCGCAGCGAGCAGGTGGATCAGCGCATCCTGGACCTGGCCGCGGGTCTGGACGAGGTTTCGGAGAAGACCACCAAGGCCTGACGACGGCGTGCGCGCGCTTCGATGCGCGGGTCAAAGCAACGTCGATTCTGTTGGTGTATAGTTTGGGACATGGTGCTCTCTGCGGTGTTCGCCAGTGAGATCGCATTATGCCTTGTCCCTACTTTTTGACCTTGGGACAGCAACTTTCGGTACCGGTGTGCACATTCGTTCTGCGAATAGCCTGAAGGTCCGAAGAGCTCTCCCACCTGAACCTCTGGTTCAAGGTCACCGATCTTGCAGCGGCATTTGCGGAGAGCACCATCCTCTTCCGACAGGCCTCGAGTAGCGTTCCCGTGAACGACCCAATCCAGGATCGCAAGGCCGAACTCCGGACCCGCATTCTCGACATGCGCGCAAGTCTGCATCCACATCAGCGCCAGCGAGCCGATCGCCAGATCTGCGTTCATCTTTTGCGGCTCCTGGGCGATCGCGACTATCTGGACGTCGCGTCCTTCATGCCTTTTCGCGGTGAACCCGACTTGACCCCGGCCATGGAGGCCCTGAGCGAGGCGGGCCGGCGGATATGGCTGCCAGTGGTTGACGGCTCGGAGATGATGTTTCGCCGATGGCAGCCCGGAATGAAATTGACACCCAATCGCTTCGGTATTCCCGAGCCGGTCGATGCCAGGGCGTGCGAGCCAGAGCGGCTGGAATTGGTGCTGATGCCACTGGTTGCATTCGCCGGCAACGGCACGCGTCTGGGCATGGGCGCGGGATTCTACGATCGAACCTTTGCGTTTGCCCGTGCCAACCCCACCGCAGGTCCCTGGATGGTCGGGGCCGCGTATGCCTTGCAACAGGTCGACAGTCTGCCGGCCGAACCCTGGGACGTGCCCATGGGTGGCGTGATCACGGAGCGAGGTCTGCAGGTATTTCGGGAGTAGCGGCGTTCATTCACGAACAGAGAGACGACCATCGCGACGGCTGCGATGCGTTCAATGTGTGAGCGTGATGCCCTCGGCAAACGCCAGTGCGCTTTCGGTCAGTGCGTGGAGGTCATAGCCACCTTCGAGCGATGCAGCCAGGCGGCCCTGAGCATGGGTGTTGGCCAGAATCTTCAACTGGTGGCCGATCCAGAAAAAATCTTCGTCCTTGAGATTCAGTTGGGCCAGAGGATCACGCCAGTGGGCGTCGAAACCGGCCGAGGCCAGAATCAGATCAGGCGCGAAACGGTCGATTGGATCGAACAGTCTCGCCTGCCAGGCCGTTCTGAATTCGTCGCTGCCAGATTCGGGCGGCAGACCGGCGTTGTAAATGTTGGAAGCAACCTTCTGGGCCGGATCACCGGTGCCGGGATAAAGCGGCAACTGGTGACTGGAGACGAACAGAACATCGCGCCGGCCGGCAAAGATCGCTTCGGTGCCGTTGCCGTGATGCACGTCGAAGTCGCAGATGGCGACCCGGCGAATCGCCGGATTCGCCAGCGCCTGTTCGGCGGCAACGGCAATGGAATTGAACAGGCAAAAACCCATGGCGCGTCCCGACTCGGCATGGTGGCCGGGTGGACGGACGACGGCAAACGCCGGATGATCCGGCCGTTCGATACAGCCTTGCACGGCCTGACAGGCTGCACCCGCGGCAAGTCGGGCAGCTTGCACGCTGCCGGCTGCGGCGTGCGTGTCGGCGTCCAGGGAGATCGTTCTGCGGCGTTCGCGGGTTTGCCGGTCGATTCGCTCCAGCTGGTCCACATAGGCAGGTTGGTGCACCCGCAGCAACTGTTCGCGTGTTGCGGCCATGGCGGCGACCGCTTCGAAGCTGTCGAGCTGATGCAGCCCGTCGAGCACAGCCTGCAGTCGCTCGGGGCGCTCCGGATGCCCAGGCACGGGATCATGCAGGGCGCAATCCGGGTGCGAGATCAGCAGCAATTCAGTCATGCTCGCCGTGCTGTAGTTTCTTGATTGAGTGAAAAGCGTATCGAGCGGGTGGTTGACAGTGGCCGCCGAAGCGCAGAACCCGCAGTGTACCCAGGTCGCATGAGACGTTCGGGCACCGCCGGACGCTGCCAGGCGTCCGCGCAGTTTTGCTAGCGATCTCGGTCATGGTCCCAGAGTATCTCGCCCACACCCGAGGCGCGCGCAATCGTGCGGGAAACCACGAACAGCAGGTCGGAGAGCCGATTGAGATAGCGGATCGCGGGTTCGTTGACTTCCTCGTGTCGGGCCAGAGCAATCACGCGACGCTCCGCCCGCCGGCAGATCGTGCGCGCCAGGTGCGCCTGGGCGGCCGACGTGCTGCCGCCGGGCAGGATGAAGTCCTTGAGCGGCGGAAGGTCGGCATTCAGTCGATCCAGTTCCTTTTCCAGCCGCTCGGTGTGGCGATCGCCGATCATCTCCATGCCGGGAATGCACAGTTCGCCACCCAGATCGAACAAGTCGTGTTGCACATCCAGCAGCACCGAACAGAGATTGTCGTCTTCGAGTTGTGCGATCAGCACGCCCAGTGCGCTGTTGAGTTCGTCGACGGTACCGTAGGCTTCCACCCTCAGGCTGTCCTTCTGGGTGCGCGAACCGTCGCCCAGCCCGGTCGTGCCGTCGTCGCCGGTGCGCGTATAGATTTTCGAAAGTCTGTTGCCCATGGTTCAATCCGGAAGAGTCAGGGCGGGAAGTTTAGCGAACCGGCGTCGTGATTGTCGCGAGGCTGAAACAAGGGTTTCCGGTTTCGGGTTTCCGGTTTCCGGAAAGTCAGAAGCACATGCGAGGTGGAATGTCGGACATTGGAAGGTGCCGCCGGGCTTTTCCGGTACTGATCACTGACCCCCGGCCACCGGCCACCCTATATCCGGAAACCGGGCATGCTGTTATCCTTTCAGATCATTGATTCAAATCCGAAATCCGGTGGTGACCCATGGGCATGAAATCCGCGTATCCCTATTACCTGGCCAACAAGGCCGTTTTCGC
>CAYYZR010000145.1:1353-5826 GCA_964476005.1 uncultured Halomonas sp. | reverse complement strand
CCTGGCCCGGCTGGTTGAACAACACCATGAGCACCACCCACTTCAGATCTTCCAGGCCGATCTCCGACGCGTCCAACGCCAGCAGACGGTCGAGAATCAGCTCGCGGCGCGGTGAATCGAGCACCCCGGCGTTTTCAAGATACATCAGGAACCCACGCGCCTCAACGTCGATCCGGCGCATTTCCTCGGCATCGAACAGGCGCACCGGGTTTTCCGAATGACTGTTGACATCGGGCAACTGGCGCTGCTCGGCCAGCCCGTCCAGCCAGGCAAAGGCACGGTCGATTTCGCCCTGCGAGAAGCCGGCCTGCTCGAGACTGTCGCTCAATGATTCGCGGTCCGGCTCGGATTCCGGCTCATCGTAGATGTAGTTCTCGAACAGGTACATCAGCAGGTCAAGCACGTTCTCTTTCATTCGGTTCGATTCCCGCAGTTGGATTCACTATCTTGCCCGGTTTTACTGTAACGCCCGCCGCCATGCGCCGCGACGCGGCCTTGCAGCTCCAGTTCAAGCAGCATCGACGATACCGCCTGCGTCGTCAGTTCCGTGCGTGCCATGATTTCGTCCACAGAGGTCGGATCGTAACCGACTGCAGCGAGCAAACCCTCGACTTTGGGATTCGAGGCGCCTGTATCAATGTCGGCAGGCGCGTCGGCCGCCGCGTCCGATTGAGCGGCATCTGCCGCCCGCGGCGTCAAAAGGCCGCGCAACTCGCCGGCCAGCTCGGCAATCAGCGGCCTGAGTTCATCCACGATTTCTTCCGGTGATTCGACCAGCCGGGCCCCCTGGCGTATGAGTCGATGGCAGCCGCGCGCCAGCGGATTGCGGATCGAGCCGGGCACGGCAAATACCTCGCGACCCTGCTCACCCGCCAGGCGAGCGGTGATCAGCGAACCGGAACGTATGCCGGCCTCGATCACCAGGACGCCGGCGCTCATCCCGCTGATGATCCGATTGCGGGCGGGGAAATGGCCGGCCCTGGGACCGACGCCGGGGGCGAAGCTGCTGATCACCGCGCCATTATCCACGATTCTGCGAGCCAGATCACGGTGCCGTGCGGGGTAAACCTGGTCCGGACCGGTGCCGCCTACGGCCAGCGTGATACCGCCGGCATCCATGGCCGCACTGTGCGCCACGCCGTCCACGCCGAGCGCCAGCCCACTGGTGATGACCAGACCGGCCCGGCTCAGGTCTTCGGCGAACTGGCGTGCAATGGCAAGACCGCCCGACGTCGCGTTCCGGCTGCCGACGATCGCAAGCTGCGGTCTCAGCAGCCATTCCGGACTGCCGTTGACGAACAGCGCCAGCGGCGCGTCGGCGATTCGACGCAGCAGCGGAGGATAGTAGGCGTCGTCGCGCGAGACAAGATGATGCGCGGGGTGATCCAGCCACCGCACGGCGGCCTGCAGACGTTCGTCGTCCGGATGCTTGATCGCCTGGATGAAATTGCGGGCCAGGCCCGCCTGCGCCAGTTCCCGTTCACTCCAGTCGGGGAGTGACGACAGCCTCCCGGCTTCGATGTCCAGCGCATCGAGCCGGCCCGGACCGAGATCCGGGGCGAGCAGGAGTTTCAGCCACCCGAGCTGATCGGGTTCGAGGCCCATCAAGCCGCTGAAGATAACCGCATTTCGACCGCTACCGCGGGCCGCTACAGGCGGCGATCCGGATGGTCGATCAGATCGCCGACGCGCACGCCGCGCTTGCCGGTCATGACCAGGCCGTAGCTGACCCGATCGAAGCTGCGAAATACCATCACGTGCCCGATGAACTGCGGCGGAAGTCGAACGGTGCGGCCGCTGACGCCGGTGGGCGCGGGTCGGCCGCGCAGGCCGTCGATGAAATCGTCCTCGACTTCGCGGTTGGTGTGAAATACCGAGAAGGTGTGGCCTGGCTCGACGCCTTCGCGGGTGCCGACATCCATCGCGACGATCTGGTAGTGGCCGACGGCATAGTCTCCGCCACGGATGCCGATGATGCTTGCACCGGCCGGAATGTCGAAGTCCGGGGGCCGCGGATAAAAGGTCAGATCATAAAGATACGGATCAACGGGCAGGATGTAGTCGCCGGCGCGCACTTCGAGTTCGGCTTCGAGCACCTGCAGCTGGGCCGGATCGCCCGTGGCCAGCACCTCGGCCCGCGCCACCTCCCACAGCTGGTAGCCGATGACCCGGCCCTGCTCGGCGAAGAAGTTGAGCTTGCGACCGACGTCGATCGGGCGCTCGTCGGAAGGCACCGCGCCCAGGTTGCCGCGCATCAGGTTCTGGCGGACAGCGGTTCCGCCGTCGGTCTCGATTTCCTCGAACTGGTAACTGAGCCGGGCGATGATCACCTGGTCGCCTGCACGCTGGTCGTCCATGCCGCGCACGAAGGCGCGATAGGGCTCGGCGGAGACGTAGCGGGTGTCCTCGTTGGCCACGATGTAGGGCAGGCCGGCCAGTTCTTCCCCGCCGACCACTCGCGGCTTGATCAGAAACGGCTCGATCGCGCTCAGCGGGACGGTGGTCACCGGACCGCTCGTATCGGTGCGACGGATTTCCGGCGAAAGTCGGCGCGTGCCGTCGAGCACCAGCCGGGGCTGGCCATCGACGTAGATCAGCGACAGCCGATCGCCCGGAAAGATCAGGTGCGGATTGTCCACCTGCGGATTGGCCTGCCAGATGGCCGGCCATTGCCACGGCCTGGTCAGAAACCGGCCGGCGATATCCCACAGCGTGTCCCCCTCACGCACGATGTATTCATCGGGATGATCGTCACGGAGTTCGACCTCCTGCGCTGCCAGCGGCAGTGCCACCAGCGCTACGATCAACACTACCCACAACTTTTTCATTTTCTACCTCCCAGGTCCGCCGCCACGCTGAAGCCCGTCTTCGGGATTGCTCGTACGCAGGCAGCCAGTGTCGACTGCCGGATTGCGCTACCTGCGCTATCATACCCACATTGAACGTTTTTTCCACCCTTGGAAACGACGTTCGGCAATTAAAATCCGCGACTTAGTGCACATAGTTCATGCCATGACCCACTTGAATATACTCCAGTTTCCAGATCCGCGACTGCGGACGGTGGCCCGACCGGTCGACGAAGTGACCGATTCGGTGCGCCAGCTGGTAGACGACATGCTCGAGACCATGTACGCAGCCCGCGGCATCGGTCTGGCCGCAACCCAGGTCAATCGCGCGCTGCGCGTGCTGGTGCTGGACCTGAGCGAGGCGCGCGACCAGCCCGAAGTGCTGATCAATCCCGAGATCGTGGGGCGCGAGGGCGTCCAGGTCTGCGAGGAAGGTTGCCTTTCGGTACCGGGAGAATACGCCGAGGTCGAACGCGCCGAGAAGATCCGGGTTCGTGCCCTGGACCGCGACGGCGGCGTGCGGGAATTCGACGCCGATGGCCTGCTGGCGGTTTGCATCCAGCACGAGATCGACCACCTGGACGGCAAGGTATTCGTGGATTATCTGTCGCCGCTCAAGCGCAGAATGATCGAGAAACGCCTCAAGAAGGCCCGCCAGCAGCAGCGCGAACCCGAACGGCAGTCGGTCTGATTGAGCCCGCTTCGTATCGTCTTCGCCGGCACGCCCGAGTTCGCGGCACCGTCGCTGCGTGCATTGATCGAGCACAGCCGCCCGGCGGCGGTGCTGACCCAGCCCGACCGGCGCGCCGGCCGCGGCCGCCGTCTGACCGCCGGGCCGGTCAAGCAGATCGCAAGCGAGGCCGGCATCGAGGTGCTGCAGCCCGAGTCGCTGAAGCCGGACGAATCGGTACGCGCCATCGCCGCGCTGAAGCCCGATCTGCTCGTCACCGCCGCTTACGGGCTGTTGCTGCCGAAGCGGGTACTGGATCTGCCGCGGCTGGGCTGCTGGAATCTGCACGCCTCGCTGCTGCCGCGCTGGCGCGGCGCCAGCCCGATTCAGCAGGCGATCCTGGCCGGTGATCGGCGGACCGGCATTACCCTGATGCAGATGGATGCCGGACTCGATACCGGCGACATGCTGATGCACGCCGACACCGCCATCGGCCGGGAAGAAACGGCGGCCGAACTTCACGACCGACTGTCGGAGATGGCCGCCGGGCTGTTGATCGCGGCGCTGGAGCGGCTCGCGGCCGGCACCCTGCCCGCGCCGCAGCCACAGGACGACAGCCTGGCCACGCACGCGCCGCTGATCAGGAAATCCGACGCCATCATGGACTGGCGCCTGGATGCACGGACGCTGGAGCGGCAAGTGCGCGCCTACAATCCGTGGCCGGTGGCGCATGGGGAAATCGAAGGCACGCCGGTGCGGGTCTTTCGCGCGCGAGCCACCGACGCTTCCGCGGCCGGCGCGGCGCCGGGCGCGCTCGTGCCCGGCGCCAACGATCGCGACGGCATTCCGATCGCCTGCGGACAGGGCGTTCTGCAACTCCTCGAACTCCAGGCGCCCGGCCGCAAGCGCGTTTCGGCTGCCCAATGGCTGAACGCCAACCCGGACTGGCGGACATGA
>CAYYZR010000145.1:0-1253 GCA_964476005.1 uncultured Halomonas sp. | reverse complement strand
AATCCTCATGTATTCGCATATACACTGCGGTTCCTGTGTTCCGGCGGCCACCGTCAGCCACTCGCTCGCTACGATTTTCAGGGCTTTATCCCAGTAGTGAGCCTCGCAATAGCCCGACGGGAACGCGATGGGCTGTTCAGACGTTCCTTGAATCTACTGCGCGGGCGGATCGATGAGCACGAAGATCGGGGCCGAGGCAAGGCTGGTGGCGGCGCGTGCGCTGGCGGCCGTGCTGGATCAGCGGCGCAACCTCGGCGATGCGCTGGCCGATCTCGACCGCCAGCTGGGTGACAGCCGCGACAGGGCGCTGGTGCGGCGGCTGTGCAACCGCGTGCTGCGCGATTTTCCGGCGCTGGAATGGCGTCTGAACCAGCTGTTGCGAAAGCCGCTGGGGCGCAAGGCGCGCGAGATTCATTTCTTGCTGCTGCTGGCGCTTGACCAGTTGATCGAGGGGCGGGAACCTGCACATGCCGTCGTGCATGCCAGCGTGGCCGCCGCCAGAAGCGCCGGCCAGCACCATCTCAGCGGCCTCGTCAACGCAGTCCTGCGCAACCAGCAGCGGCGCGCCGCCGAGCTGGAGGACAAGATGCCGCGGGATCCTGCGCTGCGCCTGGGCTACCCGGGTTGGCTACTGGATGCGATCAGGCGGGACTGGCCGGCGCAGTGGCGCGAGATTGCCGAGGCCGGCAACCGGAAGCCGCCGGTCTGGTTGCGCGTCAACCGTCGGCGCAGTACACCCGACGAGCTTTGCCGGAAACTGGCCGAAGCCGGTATAAAGGCCGGCACCAGCAGCCATTTTCCGGACGCTGTGCGGCTGGACCACCCGGCACGCGTGAGTTCTCTGCCCGGCTTCGCCGAGGGTGAATTCTCGGTCCAGGACGCCGGCGCTCAGGCGGCAGCAGCGCTGCTGGAGCTGGAAGACGGGCAGCGTGTCCTCGATGCCTGCGCCGCGCCGGGCGGCAAGGCCGCGCATATACTGGAATGCTGCGATGCAGAGTTGACCGCGCTGGAAATGGACCCGGCGCGCGCCGAACGCATTCGGGAAACCTTCAAGCGCCTGGGACTGGCAGGCGAGGTCGTGGTGGGCGACGCCGCGGCACCCGGAGACTGGGCCGGCACACAGCTGTTCGACCGGATCCTGGTCGATGCGCCCTGCTCGGCCACCGGCGTCCTGCGGCGTCATCCGGACATTCGATGGCAGCGCCAGCCGGGCGACGTCGTCGAAAATGCCGCGCTGCAGGGGCGAATCCTGG
>CAYYZR010000144.1:0-5861 GCA_964476005.1 uncultured Halomonas sp. | reverse complement strand
TTCGAGACGTCGCCGCTGAAAGACATCACCGACGAGTCGGTGACCGTGACCTACGTGTCGGACTTCGACTTCCACAGCGACGTCGACAGCTTCCAGTTCGTGGCTACCGACGGGCTGGCCGACAGCAATGTCGGCACTGCGACCATCAACGTCGCGCGCAACTTCCGGGCGCCGCAGGCGCCCGACCGGGCCGTGGTCACCGACGAGAACCAGCCGATCGACATCATGCTGGAGGCCGATGACCCGGACGGCATCGTCGGTATCGATTTCAACGGCCTGGATATCCTCGACTACCAGATCGTGGAGCCGCCCGCGCACGGTCAGCTCAGCCCGGCCAGCGCCGATAACGCAACCGCCACGTTCACTTACACACCGAACCCGGATTCCTTCGGTGAGGATCGATTCGTCTACATCGCCAGCGACGGGGTGGACGATTCCGCGCCGGCGGAGGTAGCGATCCGGGTCATGCCGATCGACGACCCGCCGCAGGTGACCGAGTTGAGCTTGCCGCCGCGTGTTGGCCTGGGTTTGCCGGTGACCATCAACGCGGAATTCGAAGATGACGGTGCCATTGACTATTCAGCCATGCTGCTGGCCGGCGACGGATCACCGGTACAGAGCAGGGGCGGTATTCTGGAAGATGACAACAGGCCGCGACTCGACGGCATCGTGCTGGTCGAGCCCGCGCTTGGCCGTGGCAAGGGTCAGGCGGTGGCCCAGCACGTCTTCACCAGCGCGGGTTCGTACGCAATGGACTTCTGCGTGGCCGACCAACTCGGGCGCCAGGATTGCCGGCAGATCACCGTGGTACCGGAAGCGCTGGTCGGTCTGGGTCTCAGCTTGCCGGACGATCACGGCAGCGAGCCGCCGGCGCCGATCACCGCCGGGGACGGGTTCTTTGTCGATGTGGTCGTCGGCAATCTCGAACCGGACGGGGCCGCCGGCCTGATCGCCCTGGCGATTGCGATGGAAGGCACGGTCAGCGGCGGTGACGTCACGTTCGCCGGCGCGTCGGAAGGGATATGCCAGGTCAGCCCCGATGGATTCAGCATGAGTTGTGACTTCGGCGATTTCGGCGTTGGCGAAGAGCGCACCATCCGGCTCTGGTTCGATTCGGATTTTGCCTCGCTCGACGATGCCGATGTCACCATCGACCTGAGCTTTACCACCGAGTCGCCGGCGGTCAACGATTTGATGAACGTCAGTGCGGTTCGAACGGTCGATGCGGTCGGCGGCATCTTTCGGGACAACTTCGAATCGCAGTGAGATTCGGATGCGACAGGGGCCGCGGGCGGCGCGTCCACCGCGTTGAATTGATCGTCAGCAGGCCACGGGTATACTGATCCCCGGACGGCCGGAGTGGGTTGAATGAGGATTCGCGATCTGTTCGGCGCGCTTTGGCTGCTGGCGGGCGCGGGCACCAGCCTTGCGCTGGAGCCGCCGCCCGGCAAGCCACCGGTGCGCAACTATCTGATGGCCGAATACCAGGGCCATTTGAACAACTGGGTGGTCCGCCAGGGACCGGACCAGCGGATCTACGTCGGCGGCGGCGACGGCCTGGTCATTTTCGACGGCGCCGGCTGGCAGTCGATTCGATCGCGGCACCGAAGCCGCATTCGCGTGATGGAAGTCGATCGGGCCGGTCGCATCTGGACCGGTTCGCCCGACGAGTTCGGCTATTTTGCGCCCTCGAGCGAAGGCGCCCTGCTGTATACCTCGCTGAGCGACATGTTGCCCGACGAGCACCGGAATTTCGGCCCGGTGCGCGGCGTGCAGCTTATCGAAGGCGCCGTCTATTTCAACGCGCTTCGCCGCCTGTTCCGCTGGCGCCACGGCGAGCTGATGGTGGTTGCCGCTGACGCAGACGAGGTTTTTCGCGTCTCCCTGAATCACCGGAACAGGTTCCTGGTCGCCGTCGGCAATCGGCTAATCGACTACACCGAGTTTCCGCCGGCCGGCATGGAGGTTCAGCCGGAGCAGCGCTGGCAAATGCCCGAGGGTCCCCGCCTGAGTTTTCTCACCTCCTGGCCGGACGGGCGCATCCTGATGGGCAGTGTCGACGACGGGCTGTTCTGGCTGGGCGAGAACGGTCCGCAACCTCTGGAAACCGCGTTCGATTTTTCGCAGGCCTGGCCGTATCGAGCGGTTCCGGCACCGGGCGGAGGCATGCTGGTGGGCAGCCAGCTGCAGGGTCTTTTCCATTTGGGCCCGGGCGGCGAGGCGCTGGAGCAGATCACCCACCGCAACGGGCTGGCGGTCAACAGCATCACCGACCTTGTCATCGATCACGAGCAAGGCGTCTGGCTTGCCCAGGACGGCGCCATCGCCCGGGTCGACCTGTTCGGCGGGCGGCGAATCTACGATGCCGACTTCGGTGTGTCGAACACCCATGCGCTCGTCCCGTTCAAGGGCCGCTGGCTGGTCGGGGGGCTGGCCGGCCTGGGCGTGCTGGCGGCCGACGGCCACGATGCAAGCCGGCTTGACTCTATCGACTTCCCCATCCTCGAGGTCTTTGAGATCCTCGGCGACGGCGACGGCCTGCTCGTCGCGGGCTCCGACGGTGTGCATCGAGTCGTGCCGGACCTGGAACGCATGACCGTGCTGAACCACGAGACACTCCTGGCCGACAGCTACAGCTTCGGTCTGGTGCGCTCGCGTCTGCGCGATGCCGTGTATGCCGAGCTCGAATCGGGTCTGGGCGTATTGCTGCGCACCGACGAGGGCTGGCGCGCGCTCGGGCCTGTCGAAGGTGTGGTACATCGGGCCCACAGCGTCGCCGAAGATGCCGACGGCCGGGTCTGGGTCGGTACCGTCGCCGGCCGCTATTACCGCCTTGCGTGGCAGGGAGAGGAACTGGTGCTGGAGGCCGTGCTCGACGCCGAACACGGCGTACCCGAAGGCTACGCCTGGGCCTTCAACGTCGGCCGGAGACTGGTACTGGGCACCAGCGAGGGCGGCTATCGACCGGTGCCGGGGGGAGGGCGCATCGAACCCGATCCCGATTTCGGCAACGACCGGCTCGGCGAGCCGCGCGGGGTTTATCGCTTGTACGGCGCCGGCAACGGCCAGGTCATCGGCGGCATCGGGCCGGGCGGTGCGCTCTGGCGAGGTGCGCTCGCGGCTGACGGACGGTTCGATTGGCAGGGGCGTTGGCTGAGCGACCTGGCGCCGGCGGTCAACTGGTTCATCGGCGAGCGCGGCGATCATCTCTGGATCGGTCGTCATCCGGGGCTGATTCGGCTTGACTGGCCGCCGCCCGGCACGGACTCGGCGGACAGCCGCCTGCAGGTGGTGCGGGCCGGCTTTCCCGACGCGGCGCAATGGTTGATCGCCGGACCCGGCGCAGGCGGGCGCTTCGATCCCCTGTCGTCGCGTGCCGAGTCGCTGCGCTTTGAATATGCGCTGACCAGTTATACCGCCCCGGATCGGACCGAGTACCGGGTGCGCCTGGAGGGCCTTGAAAAAGCCTGGTCGCGCTGGAGCGGCGAAGCCCGGCGCGACTACACCAACCTGCCGGGGGGCGAGTATGTATTCCGGGTTCAGGCCCGAAATGCCGCGGGCATGACGTTCGAGTCCGAGCCGTTGCCGTTTCGCGTGCAACCGCCGTTTTTCCTCACGCCGCTGGCCTGGGGGTTGTACGCGCTGGTCGGTCTCATGCTCCTGGGGCTGGCCGCCCGGTCAGGCCAGAGGGTGCGCGAGCGCAGCCTGCTGGCCCGCCAGCGCGTGCTGGCCGAGCAGGTGGCCGAACGCACCACAGAGGTCCGCGCCCAGGCCCGCGAGATTCGCCGGATCAGCGACGCGCGGGCGCGGTTTTTCGCCAACGTCTCGCATGAATTGCGCACGCCCCTCACCCTGACCCGCGCGCCGTTGCAGGAACTTGCTCGAACCGGCGGCGAGCGCCTGGATGCCGAATCGAAACGCTATCTGGACGTGGCGCTGCACAACAGCGAGGCCATGCATTCGCTGATCGGGCAGGTGCTGGACATGCAGCGCCTCGACGCCGGACGCATGCCGCTGAAGCTGATCGAGGCCGACCTGGCGGTGATCGTTCGCGGCATCGTCGATCGCTTCGCCGTCCAGGCGCGACTGCGCCGGATCGAGCTGACCTGTGACGGCACCGACCGGCCCGTCGTGCTGGCCTGCGACCAGGCGCATATCGACACCATGCTGAGCAATCTGTTGTCCAACGCGATCAAGTTCACGCCGGACGACGGCCGGGTCGCGGTGCGTCTCGGCAGCAATGGCGCGCGCGTCGAAATATCGGTAACCGACACCGGGCCCGGCATCGACCCGGCCGACCAGCAGGCCATTTTCGAGCGCTATCGCCAGGGCGACCAGGCATCGGCCACCAGCCCCGGCAGCGGCCTCGGCCTGGCGCTGGTCCGCGAACTGGCCGAGCTTCACGGCGGCCGGGTCCGGGTCGAATCGCAGCCGGGCCAGGGCGCCTGCTTCGCGCTGGAAATTCCGGCCGACCTGCTCGCGGATGAATTCCCGGTCGACCCGTCGAGCAGAGACGACGACCAGGGTGTGCGGCAGACGGAAGCGGCATCGGCCGCAGCAACGGTCGCGGATATGACGGCGGAGGATGTGCCGTGCGTGTTGCTGGTCGACGACAACGCCGAATTGCGCGCGTTCCTCCGGCTCCGACTGGGGCGCAGCTACCGTATCGAAGAGGCTGCCAACGGCGCCGAAGGCCTCGAGCGGGCACGCGCGCTGGTGCCGGACGCAATAATCACCGACGGCCTGATGCCGGTCATGGACGGTCTGCTGATGACGCGCGAGATCAAGTCCGATCCGGAACTGGCGTTCGTGCCGGTGCTGATGCTCACATCGCGCGCGGCCCCGGAGGACACGGTGCGCGGGCTTGAAGCCGGCGCGGACGATTATCTCTCCAAGCCGTTCGACAGCGCCGAACTGGCCGCGCGCGTTGCCGGACTGATTGCTTCGCGCCGGCGCCTGAAGACCCGCATGGAAGGTATCGAGGCCGAACCAGTCGAGGCAGGCGAGTCGCCTTTCATGGCGCAGGTCAACAGCGTGCTTCAGGCGCACCTGCCCGATTCCCAGTTCTCGGTACGCGACTGGGCCCAGTTGCTTCACATGGATCGCACCACGCTGTTTCGGAGACTGAAAAGCGAAACCGGTAGTGCGCCGGAGGAATACCTGCGTGAAAAACGCCTCCAGGCAGCCGCCCGGCTCCTGGCCGAGCGTGCCGGAAACGTTGCCGAAGTCGCCGACGCAGTGGGCTTCGCCAGCGTCACGCACTTCACGCGTCGATTCCGCGAGCGGTTCGAAACCACCCCGGCGGCCTATGCGCGAAACGGCGGCGCGTGAACAAGCCTGAGTGAATGCGCGTCTCTGGCACGAGCTGCACGGTTCATGAAGCTAGACAGTGTCTGGTCGGGATGAGCCAGAAGTAATTTTTGTGAGTTCCGCAAATGCCGGTGAATTCCTCGCCGGCTCTCTCTTCTAGATAAAGTCCGTCACGCCGGTGCCATTCTTTTCGATGCCGGCGCCGTTGCGTTCGATCCATGCTGCTTTCATCGCGATATCTTCAGGTTTGGGTGGACCGTATCAGTATTAAGAATTGCGCGGACCGGATAAGTTAGAGTTCCGGTAAAGGCTGCGCGATCTGCTCCGCCCACTGTAGTCGGAGCAGTTCGCGCATGCAGGGTGCCCGAACTGAAACTCTAAGTTATCCGGCCCGCGCCGGGGTTGTTAAGGTTGGACGTCCATTACGTCAAGCCGGGTGATCCAGTATTCGGTGTCGGGGGCGGGGAAGGTGAGGTAACGGGCATTGTTGACGTACAGCGAGCCGCCGAACATGGCCCCGCTCGCGACGCCGTCCAGGTTTTCCGGGTCGG